>JBIIWP010000004.1:0-57799 GCA_044338855.1 Pseudohongiellaceae bacterium
AGGGATATAGTTTTAGTCGATGGCTTCAAATTCGGGAACCTGGCAAGTTTGGCTTTGCTCCAGTCCACATACTCGGTGGAATCGTGGGTTAGCCAAAAGGCACGTTCTTCCGCTTCATTTTTGAATTCAGGGATTTTTTTCAATTTGCTCATAAACTCGTCTCTCGTTGCGGTGCATATCACGCGCAGAAACTATTCGCAGAAAAGTTCCTTTCGAGCGAAAGGTAAACGTTACATGCAGCAGCCGCTGATCGTCCGTAACACCAAGAGCATGGTACCTAGCCTCCTTCTGGCTATGCTTTATGTCATCCATCAACAAGAGGGGTTCATTGAAAAACACTTGCTCTGCCTCAGATGGCAAGACATTGTGTTTATTAATGATCTTCTCAACGTTGCCGGAATCCCAGTCAAAACCTTCAGCTTGTTGAATTAGATGAATCATGGCAGGTATATTATCACCATATACAGCGCTTTCAATCAGCGCTAACAAATTCTTGCATTCGGACCAAGTCATGCTGTCACGCCTCTTGCTTTCGCAACAGGCGCGCCAACATGCCATGGCCGCTGAAGAAAGGCGTTCGGCAGCGCTGTTACAGGAGAATAGAAAATGCCAATCATAGCTTGCTCAGATAGTCTAATGCCGGAGGCGGAATCCCTCATCCGGTCTATCTTTCGCTCGATGAGCCTTTTTGAGCGATTAAGCTTTGTCGTTATTCGGAGTCCGGAGAGCATCACTGGTCGGCTTGTGATGTTTTTGGGCGGAGTCAAAGGAAAGGTTGCCTTTGACGTCTATGTTGATGAGGAAGAGAACGTAGTGGGAACAACTGGGTTGTATCGCTACAACAGGGATTATGACGAAGCCGTCTGGGTGGCTTGGTTTTGTGTGGATCCGAAGGCGAGAGGACGTCGTATCGGCCAAGCCTTAATAGAGCACACAGTCGCTCGAGCACGTGATGCTGGGGATAAACTGATCAGGCTTTACACTTCCACAGATCCAAATGAGGCAGCTGCACAGCATTTATATGAGAAGAACGGCTTTGTCGAGATCGGGCGCAAAACGGGGCTGTTCGGAACAATGATTTTTCGAGAGAAGAAGATCGAACAAGCCGAAAAACCGGTTGCAACGGACGACTAGCTGCCGGAGCTGAACCGGGACATCAGAAAGTAAAGCTATGGTCATGAAAAACTTGTTGCGGATTTCCATCGAGGCAGAAACCAGAAGCAACATCACCATGGCAATAATGACTTCTGTTGCAATTGTTCTTTCAGCCTGTTCAATATACGAGGGGAAGGATATGGCACAGAAACCGAATCCGGCCTCGTATTTCGAGATTCCCGTAACTGACATGAAACGTGCGATCGTGTTCTACGAAAAGGTCTTCGGGTTTGACTTTGAACTCGGAGAGATGCATGACAATCAAATGGCACTAATGCCTTTTGCCCTCGATGCTTCGGGAATTAGCGGCGCATTAGCGAAGGGCCAGATCTACAAACCATCACATCATGGAACGCTGATCTATTTGCGTACAGAAAACATGGACAAAACTCTGGACCGCGCGCAGTTGGCTGGTGCAAAAGTTTTGTTCCCTAAAACCAAGGCAGGCGAGTACTCCTTGGTTGCAGAAATCGAAGATAGTGAAGGTAATCGAATCGGTCTTATGGAGCCATCACCATAAATTGTAGGTCATAGATGCCTGACAAGGCGTTGCAGCCCACTCCGGCGCGTCGTTCCTGCGTTGGGCGGTTTCTAAGTCACGGTTTTGCGGCGCGCTTTACGCATTATGCCGAGAACCGGAACTTGAAGCCCGCCGCTGAACTTGACGTTGGATACCGCTAATCATGAAGCTGGGCAAAGCCAAGCCATCAGGTCAAGTCTGCCATTGTTATTTGTAAGGGTTCACAATAAGCACTCCACACATTGGGAGATACATCGTGAAAGGCTGGCTTTTTCTTGCTATTGCAATACTTGGCGAAGTAATCGCAACGTCCGCATTGAAATCCAGCGAGGGCTTTGCCAAGCTGGCTCCATCCGCCGTTGTCGTAATCGGCTATGGCATCGCATTCTATTTTCTTTCCCTGGTTCTGAAATCCATCCCTGTAGGTGTTGCTTATGCAGTCTGGTCGGGACTCGGCGTCGTCATGATTACAGCTATTGCTTGGCTGCTGCATGGGCAAAAGCTTGATGCATGGGGCTTTGTAGGTATCGGGCTCATAATCAGTGGTGTAGTAGTTTTAAACTTGCTTTCCAAAGCAAGTGCTTACCAATAAAAGCAGCCATCTGACAATGCATTGCATCTGACGCATTGTAAGTAGCGCTGATGCAATATCGCTACGCCAAGTTTATCGCAACGCGCTACGCTGAAAGCGGTGACGCCTAACCCCTCCTTCAAGACTACCGGCTACGACCGGCAGCTTGGCTCGAACATAAGTCTGTTCTAATGAATATCGCAGAAGCTCAACGTGACATACGCCTGGCTTACTTCAGTGGAGCCACCGGCGCGCTTGCGTCGGGATTAGCCTGGTTGGCGGCTGGTGTTATTTCGCATTTCACTGCGCCGATCTTTGGGGTCCTGGCACTCTATGTTGGCGGGATGTTCATGTTTCCTGTTGGCGTTTTGATCGGCAAGAGTATTGGTTGTACTGGAAAGCATTCCCCAGACAATCCGCTGGCCAGGTTGGCGATAGCGGGCACGATCTACATGCTGTTGTATTACCCGGTAGCTATGGTCGTGTTCCTCTACAATTCGGCATGGTTCTTCCCGGCGATGCTTCTCAATGTCGCCGGCCGATACCTTGTCTTTCAAACTTTCTATGGGATGCGCGTTTATTGGCTATTTAGCGCAGCTCTGGCGCTCGGAGCGATAGTACTGGTCCTGGTTCAGGCAGTGCCAACAGCTGGTGCACTTGCTGGGGGCCTTATTGAGATTGTGTTTTCCATTGTGTTGTTTTTGGGGCATCGTCGAAATACAACCTGACACGGCGTTCAGGATTGACAAAACAACGCTGTTACACCTTCTGCTGGTGCAAAGGCTGAGCCGGCCTTGCTTTGAGCCTTGGCATAGGCCTTAGCGCTCCCTATGAATGGAGACTGGGTGTACACTCGAAGCGAAAGCCGGGAAAAGCGCATCGCCGCTTATGGTCGTGGTGATATACTTTCCTCGTCTGCTGAGCGCCGATTTCGCAAAAGAGGGGCGGCAGCGATGTAATTTGAAAAAACGATTCAAGCATTCCTGTTTCGAAACGGTGAATTCGAGATTAGAAATATCATTATCATTCACCACAAAAATAGTAGAGAAAGTTATGAGCAAAGGTACAGTCAAGTGGTTCAACGCGGATAAAGGCTTTGGCTTTATTACCCCGGAAGACGGTGGTAAAGATCTGTTTGTCCATCATTCTGAAATCAAGACCGGCGGCGGCTACGCCACGCTGAACGAAGGACAGAAAGTTGAATTTGAAGTAGGTCAGGGCCAGAAAGGACCATGTGCGAATAATGTACGCCCGGTGTAATCCGCATCGGTCAGGTGCATGACGCCACCAGCAACACTCGTCACTGCCAGCAGTGCCCTGTTGCACGTAAAGAAGCTGTTCCAGAAGAATAAGAAGCCCGCTGTTATGCTCTTTGCCACAGGCAAAGGTCACGCCAGCGGGTTTTTTCTGTAGAGTCAGAACGTTGTATGCACCTTAATTGCAGCGCTATTGGAAGGGTTGTATATGAGTAGTAGCCATCCATCTGGAGCACAGCAGGCCGGGATTCGCGACAAAAGCCCTATCAAGGCAGGCACCCAGGCTACTGAAGCGAAGCTCTGGTACACGATGTCGCTGGAGAGTGTTTTTGCAGAGTTGGGAGCATCGCATGATGGCCTGACCGGCGCCGAAGCGGATTTGCGCAGAGAAAAGTTTGGCCTGAACGAGCTCGTGGAAAAGGGCGGGCGTACCGTCTGGCACATCCTTTGGGAGCAGCTCAGTTCGGTGATGATCGTGATTCTGCTGATCGCCGGCGTGTTGGCACTGTTGTTCAAGGGAGGGGATGGTCTGCCCATCGATGCTATCGCGATCTTTGCGATTGTGGTGCTGTTTGTCGTATTGGGGGTGGTCCAGGAATACCGCGCGCAGAAAGCCATTGCCGCGCTGAAGCAGATTTCGTCGCCCACGGTAAAGGTGGTGCGTGATGGCCAGATCAGGGAAATGCCGGCGCGCGACCTCGTGCCCGGCGACCTCGTGAAGCTCGAGACGGGGAGTGTGGTTCCTGCTGATTGCCGCATTATTGAAAGCGTCAACCTTCGTATCCAGGAAGCCGCACTCACCGGCGAATCGGAACCGATCGAAAAGTTGGTGGGTGCCATCGAGCAAGGCGATCTTCCGCTCGGCGACCGCAAGAACATGGGCTACATGGGCACCTTCGCCAGCTACGGGCGGGGCGGGGCGCTGGTGGTTGAAACCGGTATGCGCACTGAGCTGGGCAAGATTGCCTCGTTGATCCAGAACGTCAAAAACGAACAGACGCCACTGCAGAAGAAGCTCGACAGGCTCGGCAAAGCCCTGGCGGTAATCGCCTTGATCGTTGCCGTGGTGGTTGCACTCACCGGTGTCTACGTCGAGGGAAAAACCTGGGCCGAGGTGCTGATCATCGCGATCGCGATCGCGGTCGCAATCGTGCCCGAGGGACTTCCTGCGGTACAGACCTTTGCGCTGGCAATTGGTGCTCAGCGAATGGTGAAAAGCAAGGCGCTCATCCGCAAATTGCCAGCAGTCGAGACCCTGGGCTCAGTGACGGTAATCTGCAGCGACAAGACCGGCACTCTCACCCAGAACAAGATGACCGTAACGGAGATAGAAACGGTCGATGATCGGGTGGTGCTGGACATGCAGGCAGAGAGCTACGATTCCGCAGCCGGCCAGGCCGCGCTCGCGCCGCTGGTGGGCGGTGGCATCCTGTGCGGCGATGCCGTACTGAATCCTGACGGCGAAACCGGTGTAGGAGATCCCACCGAGGTGGCGCTTTTGATAGCGGCGCATCGCTACCAGCTGAGCAGGGCCGAGTACGAAGTGGCGTTGCCACGCGTCGCCGAAATTCCGTTCGATTCCAATCGCAAGTTGATGACGACGGTCCACGGGTTGCCCCGGGACGGGGTGATGCCGCCGGCGGTTTCCGGCCTGGCGGCGGGACTCAATGGCTGCGGGTTTGTTGCGTTTACCAAGGGTGCCGCTGACAACATGCTGGCCATTTGCGACCGCGTATTCAGCGGTGGAAATGTGCGGCTTTTGACCGATGAGGATCGGGCAAAAATCCAGGCTGCCAACAGCCGGATGGCCTCAAACGGTATTCGCGTTCTGGGAGTGGGCTATCACGGACTTGCGGAAGTGCCGAAAGACCAGGATCCGGGCAAGTATGAACGTGAGCTCGTTTTCCTCGGCCTTGTCGGCATGATTGATCCGGCCCGCCCCGAGGCGAAGATGGCGGTGGCCAAGTGCAAGACGGCGGGAATTCGCACGATCATGATCACGGGCGACCACCCGGATACAGCCCGATACATCGCCGCGGATCTCGGTATAACCCGACCGGACGGGCGCGTCATTACCGGCGTCATGCTGGAAAAGATGGACGACGCTGAACTCAAGGAATCGCTCAGGGATGCCAACCTGAACTGCTTCGCACGCGTGTCGCCGGAGCACAAGCTGCGCATAGTCATCGCCCTGCAGGAGTTGGGCAACATTGTCGCCATGACTGGAGATGGTGTGAACGACGCGCCTGCTCTCAAACGCGCCGACATCGGCGTGGCCATGGGCATCACCGGGACCGATGTCGCGAAAGAGGCGGCCGATATGGTGTTGATGGACGACAACTTCGCAACCATCGTTACCGCGGTAGAAGAGGGGCGCGTGGTGTACGACAACCTGCGGCGCTTTGTGATGTTCTCGATTTCCGGAAACATCGCAAAGGTAATCATCGTTGCGGTATCGCCGCTGATCGGGCTCGCCACGATGCTGAAGCCGATCCAGATACTGTTTTCAAACCTGCTCACAGACGGCCTGATTGGCCTCGGAATGGGCATGGAGGCGGCAGAGAAGAACATCATGCAACGTCCACCTTACTCGCCGCAGGAGAGCATCTTGTCGCGTGGTGTAGGCCGCCACATTCTGGTCATGGGGCCTGTTATCGGCTTGCTGCTGCTGTGGATGGGCTATTGGCAGTGGAAATTGCTCGGCCTGCCGAACATGCTCCAGATCGATGACGAAGCGTATCGCGTTGCGCTGTTCACCGACCCCAAGGTGCTTCTGTGGGGAACGCTCATGTTCATGGCTCTCGGGTTGATGCAGGTGGGCCGTGCCTTCAGTTCGCGGTCATTCTTCGAACCGTTCTGGAAGCAACCACTCGGTACCAACAAGGTGCTGTTGGGAATGGTCTCTGCAGTCCTGGTCTTGCTGATGCTGGTGGTCTACACGCCGGGCGTCCAAACCTTCTTCTACGTGGTCGGGCTGAGCGGCGCGAACCTCGGGTTGTGCATCGCTTTCGCCCTCGTGGTGCTCACGGTCATGGAGTTGGTAAAGGCGTATGGGCGACGCAAGACCGCCCTGTAAGCGCTTCGCGGCATGAGTTCTTCCGGCTATTATTGCCCAGTGGTGAAAGTAAATTCCAATCACAATCGTCTAATCATCCATAATGGCGAATCACTATATTTCGGCCACCTCCCTGCCTCTCAGGTATCAAGGACCGAAAAATATGGATACTCGCTCTCTGCTTCAAGATCTCAAAAGTGACTTACCGGCAAGCATCGTGGTTTTCTTTGTCGCTTTGCCCTTGTGTCTCGGTATTGCGCTCGCATCGGGCGCGCCGCTGTTCTCCGGCATCATTGCCGGTATTGTCGGCGGCATTGTCGTCGGCATGGCCAGTGCCTCACCCTTGGGCGTCAGTGGCCCTGCGGCGGGCCTGGCAGTTATCGTATTCAGTTCCATCGAGACGCTGGGCAGCTGGCCGGCGTTCCTCACCGCGGTCGTTCTGGCGGGAGGGCTGCAAATCGCCCTGGGCTATTTCAAGGCTGGGTTTGTGGCGTACTTTTTCCCCTCTTCGGTGATCAAGGGCATGCTTACGGGCATCGGGCTTCTCATCATCCTGAAGCAGATTCCGCACGCGCTGGGCTACGATTTCGAGTATGAGGGCAGCCTGGCCTTCAACGAGGCGGATGGAGAAAACACCTTTACCGCGATCCTGCACGCCTGGAACCTGCTGACCCCTGGCGCCTTGCTGATCTCTGCAGTGTCGCTGGCGCTTCTGATCCTGTGGGACCAGGTGCTGACCAAACAGCACCGCATCTTCCAACTGCTGCAGGGCCCGGTAGTGGTAGTCATGTTGGGCATCCTGGCAAGTTACCTGTTCCGCACGGGAGCTCTGGATTTTTCCCTGAGGGCTGACCAGCTGGTGAATCTGCCGGTCACATCCGGTCTCGGCGAATTCATCGGGCAGTTTACCTTCCCGGCCCTGTCAGGGTTGCTGAATCCGGAGGTATACAAGATCGCCGTTGTCATCGCAATTGTCGCCAGCCTGGAGACGCTGCTGTGCGTTGAAGCCACGGACAAGCTGGACCCGCTCAAAAGGGTTACGCCTGCCAACCGTGAATTGAAAGCGCAGGGCATTGGCAATGTGGTTTCCGGCCTGATCGGCGGTTTGCCCGTTACCCAGGTAATCGTGCGCAGCTCGGCCAACATTGCCTTTGGTGCCAAGTCGCGCAAGTCGGCAATCATGCATGGCTTCTTCCTGCTGATCTGCGCCATCACGATCGCCGGGTTGCTCAACATGATTCCGCTGTCGAGCCTGGCCGCCGTGCTGATCATGGTCGGTTACAAGCTGGCGAAACCCGCCTTGTTCACGCAGATGTACCGCCTGGGCTGGGAGCAGTTTGCGCCGTTTACGGTTACCGTGATCGCGATACTGCTGACAGACCTGCTGATGGGTATAACCATCGGCCTTGGGGTTGGCCTGATTTTTACGCTGCACCACAGCTACCGCAATTCGCATTTCATGAAGGACACCATCACGCTTGAGGGCGGCAAGAAAGTCCACCATATCGAGCTGGCGCAAGAAGTGTCGTTCTTCAACAAGGCCAGCATCATCTCCGCGCTCGAAGCCATTCCCGCCAACTCGAAGGTGATCATCGATTGCACGAATTCCAAGTCGATTTCCTATGACGTGGTGGAGTTCATCCGCGACTTCCCGCTGCACGCCAACCGCAACAACATCGAGGTGGAAACGATCAATTTCATCCTGCCGCCAAATTAGCCTTTCATTTTGGCGACAAGGGAAGCGGACGGGCTGGACTCCCCAGCCCGGCCCGCTTAACCTTCCCCCTACTAAAACAACATCAACAGGGGCCCGAATATGTCGCGATATACCCGTTTGCTTGGTCTTTCATTGCTGGTGCCGTTTGCACTGGCCGGTTGCGGGCAAGGTCCAGACCAGAGTGCTGTTGCCCCGGCTGAATCAACTGCTGGCCAGAGTATGGAGCAAGCCGCCGCGCCGGCTGCCGCCCCCACCGCTGCCGCCGTGGATCAAACCCGCCTGCTGCAGGGCACCAACGATCCCAACCTGTGGGCGCACTACGGTGGCAGCTACAACGAGCAGCGCTACAGCCCGCTCGAGGCCATCAACACCACGAATGTCGCGGATCTGGGTCTTGCCTGGTTTGCCGATTACGACACCAACCAGAACCAGCACGGTTCGCCGCTGTATGTCGACGGTGTCATCTATGTCTCTACAGCGCGCAACGTGGTGCATGCCTTTGATGTGGCCAGCGGTGCGCGACTCTGGACCCACACGCCGATCATGGTACCCAACCCCAACCTGGGCCTGGTGAATCGCGGCCTCGCGGCCTACGACGGCAAGATCTACATGGGCAAGCTCGATGCATATCTCGTGGCGCTGGATGCCGCCACCGGTGAGGAGGTATGGAGTGTCGATACCGTGCCCGAGAGCCTGGGCCTCGGTGGCATGGCCAACCAGTATTCGATCACCATGGCGCCGCGCATCGCGAAGGGCAAGGTGTTCATCGGGGGTTCGGGTGGCGAGTTCGGTGCACGCGGCTGGATTGCGGCCTATGACGCCGAAACCGGCGAAGAAGCCTGGCGCTTCTGGACCGTGCCCGGCAGCCCTGAAGACGGCTTCGAAGGCGAGCATCTGCGCATCGCTGCAGAAACCTGGCCGGACGACATCAAGTTCTGGGAGCAGGGCGGTGGCGGTACCGTATGGGATGCGGCGGTCTATGATCCCGTGACGGACCTGCTGTACTTCGGCACCGGCAACGGCACGCCGTGGAACCGCGAGATGCGTGACCCCGGCGATGGCGACAACCTGTTCGTTGCCTCCGTGGTGGCCGTGGATCCCGATACCGGCGAGTACGTCTGGCACTATCAGGAAACTCCCGGCGATTCGTGGGACTACGATGCCGTAAGCCCGATGATGACGGCTGACCTCACCTTCGAAGGGGTGGAGCGGCACGTCATCATCCACCCGTCCAAAAACGGCTTCATCTATGTACTGGACGCAACCACGGGCCAGCTGATCAGCGGTGACGCTTTCACCGGCGTAACCTGGGCAACCGGAATCGACCTTGCCACTGGCCGTCCGATCGAAGCGCCCGGTGCACGTTATGAAACCGAGCCCTTCAACATCGGCCCGGGCGCACCGGGTGGCCATACCTGGCACCCCAACGCGTTCAGCCCCAAGACCGGCCTCATCTACATCCCCACCTGGGAAAACTACTCGGCCATGGCGCCGCAGATCCGCCCGGCTGAAGGCCCGCCGCCGCTGATCGCCTTTGGTGGCCAGATCGACCGTGAAACGCTGAAGCCGCACAACAAGCAGGCGAATGACGGCTGGTTGCAGGCCTGGGATCCGGTCGCGCGCAAGGTGGTGTGGGAATCGCCACGTGGCCCGCGCGCTACCAGCGGTGCACTGGCTACCGGGGGTGACCTGGTGTTCATGGGCAACAGCAACGGCAACATGCTGGCTGCCTACAACGCCGTGACCGGCGAGCAACTGTGGAGCTATGACGCGCAGAGCGCGGTGTACGCGGCGCCCATCACCTTTGAACTGGATGGCGAGCAGTACATCGCGGCCAGCGTCGGTGGTACCGGTGGCAGCGACTACTACGCACCGAGCTACGGCCGCATGCTGGTGTTCAAGGTGGGCGGCACGGCGCAGTTGCCGGAGAAGATTTCCTACACGCCGCCCGAACTGAATCCGCCTGCCTCGACGGCTACGCCGGAAGTGATTGCCCGGGGTGGTGCCGTATACGCCGAGCATTGCTCCGTGTGCCACGGCAACAACGGTGTGCAGCAGCGTTCCAGCTTCCCCAACCTCACGCTGTCGGCACTGCTGTATTCGCAGGAAGGCTTCGACCAGGTGGTGTTGAATGGTGCGCGTGTACAGCGAGGCATGGCCAACTACTCTGACAGGCTGGTGGCAGACGATTCGGCGGCCGTGCGTGAATTCATCATCGCGCGTGCCAATGAAGTGAAGAATGCTCCGCCGGCTCCGGCCTTTGGAGCACCTCCTGCTGGTGGCGCGCGTCCTGCGCCGGCACCGCAGGCAGCCCCGCCGCCGTCTGACGCCGACGATGCTGACGACGACGTGCATGAGGAAGCGGCTGACAACTGAGGTCGCGTAAAAACCCAAAGCCCGTTGGCGTGGCCCTTGCGCAAGCAAGGACTACGACAACGGGCTTTTTCATGGGGCGGGATTACTGACCTGCAGCGTTCGCGGCCGCCTCGCGCTCCAGCGCACGCTGGCCCGAGAGGATGTTGGCCATGCCATAGTTGCCTTCGGTGCAGGCATACTCGTACAGGATGCCCTTGAGGTCCGTCAGCGGATAGGTGCCGCCCCAGGGCTCGGCCCAGGTGTGCGGGTCTTCCACGCGGAAGCGGTATTCCAGCGTCTCCTCGTTCACGCGCGTAATCCACTCCGTCACTTTCAGGTGCTCTGACGCATTGCGCCAGGCCGTGGTGGGATGGAAGCCGGCAGTCTCCACCACAAGGGTGTCGCCTTCCCAGCGTCCTGCCGAGTTGCCGTTCCACTGTGGCAGCAGATTGTCTGGCAGCGGTTGGCCATCGGTGCGGATGATGCGCGGATCGCCCATCTCACCTTGAATGACGACAACGCCGGGGCTCTGGAATATCTGCAGGTTGCTGTTGTAGCCACCGGGCAGGATGGGGGCCAGCGTGCTGGTCCACACGATGCAGCGTTCCGACAGCGAGCGGAACTCCGGGCCGTCGAACTCGTGGCCGGCGCGGGCGGCGTTGCGCGCTTGTTGCCGCGCGAGAGCGGCGTCGGTCAGTGGCGGGATACGACCGTTGGCGGGAAAGGTGATGATGGAAGTGCGGAAGTTCTCCGAGGTGCGGCCTTCGTTGGCGCTCAGTGAGTAGGTGCCCATGTCGTAGTGCACATCTTCCGGTGTGCCGGCCTGCGTCTCGTCGTCCTGGTCGGCTGCGTCGAGTACGCGCTGCTGGTATTCCTGCGCTTCCTCGGCCGTGAAGAATTCCTTGGTGCCCAGTTCCACGGGACGCTCCAGCGGCGCCAGCGTGAACTCGCTGTAGGTGCCGGCCAGATCGGGATCGCCCCAGGATGTGCGCGGTTGCTGCGCCTGCGCATTACAAACAAGGGCGGTGAAGGCCAGCGTAGCGCCGGCAATTGCGATGGCAAGGCGCTGACGTGGTATAGCTCTCATGATGGCTTCCTCCGGTCGCGGCTCATTGCGCAGGCTTGCGCAGATGCCCATAGAGTTTTTCTTCGGCAAACGGTTCGCACTTGAATTCGAGCAGGCGGTAGTTGTCGTCGACGATGCGGTACAGCGGCATGCTGATTGTCCACGGCTGCGTAAACACGGCGGCGTCGTCAATGGTGGCCTCGTACTGCAGGTGGTTGGCTGACAGCGGCGTATAGCGTTCCGTCACCTTCGCGCCAGCGCTCGTGTAATTGCCGGCGCGGTCCAGCCAAGTCAGGCCATTGAGGCCGGTGACTTCCACCACCAGCGTGTCGCCGTCCCAGCGTGCGTTAGACCAGCCCATCCAGCTATCGAGAGGTGCTTCTTCGGTGCCGCCGATGCTGATGCGACGCAGGCCCGTGGCGTACTGGTAGATGATGCCGACAGTGGCATCGTCCTGCACGATCTGGAAGGGGTAGGGCATGTAGGTGGAACGTGGCACGCCACCGAGATAGCACTTGCCTTCGGGATCTTCGTCGAGGCGGCTGGCGTAGTTGGTATCGCGCTGGGCGATGGCATCATCAAGGTAGGGAATGCGGCCGCCCACTACCACGCCCTGTCCCGGGGCCACGGCAAATTGTCCGCCGAGCTGCGGGACGCCACCGTCCTGTGCCGTATGCGGTTCCAGATTCCAGTGCGCGCTGTTGAGGCTTTGCCAGACGCCGCTGAAATCGGGTTGCCCGCCGCGAGTGCGCGGAAACTCGTCGAGCGGCGCGGCTATTGCGCCGGCCGTGGCCAGCAGCAGGGTTGCAGTCAGGGAACACAATGTGGCCTTGTTCATTGGACAGGCTCACCCGGTGCACGCGTGCCATCGAAGAACAACTCACGCCCGTCCGCGAAAGTGACGTTGCGGCCCACCGCCTTGGGAGACTTGTCGCGCGCCTGATAGCCGGTGACGCGCAGCTCCGAGCCAACGGGAATCGAGTTCTTGGTCACGCCACGCCGCACCAGCGCGTTGGGGCTGCCGCCTTCGATCATCCACGTGACGGTGTTGCCGGATTCATCCGTCACGTCGAGGTGGATCCATGAGTGCGGGTTGATGAGCTCTACCTTCGATACCACGCCTTTGAGATCGAGCGGACTGTTCACGTCGAATTCCAGTGCGAAGGCGTGGTGTGCCTGCGTTGCCGGTGGCAACAGCAGGGCACTGCACAGCGCCAGCCATGGCCGTGCGCACCGGGTTATGCGCTTCTGCTTGATCGTACTGTTCACGATGCTTCTCATCATGCGTCTCACAATACTTCTCACGTTACTGGCCTCCATTCAAATGCGGCTTAGTTACTCTGCAAGTGCGCCGGCAAGCGGAATACGTACAGCGCATTACCGGTGTCGGGATAGTGGATCTGGGGTGTTAGGATCGACGGCACGATACGCGGGCTGCCGCCGCCAAGGCCCGTGGGCACCGCGATGTACTGCACGCCATCCACCGCAAAGCTGATCGGGAAGCCCTGCACGGAAGTGCCGAGGCGCGTTTCCCACAGCACGGCACCGGTGTTGACGTCGTGCGCGCGGAAGCGGCGGTCGAGATCACCGACGAATACGAGATCGCCCGCCGTGCTGAGCGCCGCCGTGAGATAGGACGCCGCCTGCTCGAAGGACCACAGCTCTTCCAGCGTGTCCACATCATAGGCCGCGAGCTTGCCTACCAGTTCCTCTTTGCCTTCCTGCGCGAACCAGCGCCGCGATACGGCGGCACCGCCGCCGCCTTCCTTGAACTCGATGGGCTCGGCCTTCATGTCCACGCAGCTTTGGCTCAGCGGAATCACGAGGCTGTTGTTGCCGGGGTGGTAACTCATCGCCTGCCAGTTGTGGCCACCGGCGCTGGACGGGCAGCCGCCCACCCATTCACCGAAGCGGTGCTCGGCGATGTCGGCGCGGTAGGTGGGACGACCGGTCTCGGGATCGAAGGAAGAGAACATGTTCTGGAACACGGTTTCGGTATGACCGAGGTACTGGCCGCTGTCACGGTCGAGCTTCCACAGAATGCCGTGCTTGCCGGCCGACAGTACCAGCTTCTGCTCGCCGCGATCGATCAGCACGCGTTCGAATACTTCGTCGAGGTCCATCACTTCGCCGGGCACGTGCTGGTAGTGCCACTTGAGCGTGCCGCTGTCGGCGTCGAGCGCCAGCGTGGAATTCGAATACAACGCGGCGTCATTGACGCTCATGCCCCGGCTGACCGGCATCCACGGCTTGGGCTGCGACACGCCGATGAACACGGTGTCGCTGGCGGCGTCGTAGCTTGGTGTGATCCAGGTGTCGTTGCCGGCGCGGAACATGTCGTCGATGCCGTTCCAGCTGTCACCACCGGGCGTGCCACTGCGTGCCACGGTTTCAAATTTCCACAGCAGTTCACCATCGTTGACGTCATAGGCACTGACAAAACATTTCTCCGGTCGGAACGTGGTGCAGTTGCCCATGCCCGTGAAGATCTTGCCGTCGGCGACCAAGGGCCCGCTGGAATTGCCGAAGCGCTCGCCGATCTGGCTCTCCCACAGCTTTTCGCCGTTGATAGCACTGAGTGCCACGATCGTGGCGCCCGGCGTGTTGAGAATGAGTTTGTCGCCGTGGATGGCGAGCCCGCGCATGTTGCCCTTGCGGCCACCGAGGCGGTGCTCCCAGATCAGTTCGCCGCTGTCGGCCGTGAGCGCCTGGATCTTGTTGCCGGGATTGAACAGGTACATCACGCCGTTGTGGACCAGCGGTGCATTCTGGTTGGTGCTCTCGCTGCCCAGTGCCCACACCCAGGCCAGTTGCAACTGGCCTACGTTGCCGGCGTTGATCTGTTCGAGGGCGCTGTAGCTGTGCGCGGCGTGGTTGCCGCGGTGGATGAGCCAGTCTGCAGGGTCGGGGTTCAGCAGCATCGCATCGCTGACGCTGACGTAGTTGGGCACGGTGCCCGGCACCGTGAGGCCTACCGGACCTTCATCGGCGGAGGCGCCTGCAACCATGGGGGCGGCAGCGGCGTTCGGGTCGGTTATCGCGCTGATCAGAGCGGTGCTGTCCAGCGACAGCATCGTGATGCCGGCCTTGGCGCCGTTCATTGCCAGGATGAAGGCGGTGAGGTTCAGGTAGGTTTCCTGTGACAGGCTACCCGGTGCCGTGGGCGGCATCGCGCTGCGGATGGCCTGCGTCAGTTCGCCCACCGTGCGCAGGCCGAAGCTGCCGAGGAAGCGCTCACCGCGCAGTGGTGCGATGGGACCGATGCCGCTGAGATCAGGCTGGTGACAGCCGGCAGCACACGTGGCGAGATAGGCGGCCTGGCCGAGTTCCTGTTGTTCCGCCGTGAAGACCGGCAGGGTGGTTTCGGGATCATCGGCCGCCAGCGCTGCGCCGGTACACCACAGCGCGGCCAACAGGGCCGAACTTTGCCAGCCGGTGCGGCGTCCTGTGTTGCTGCTGCGCTTGTGCATGCGTCCCCCCGCGTTGGTGTTGGTCATGGCGCAGGCAGCGCCCACGCCACGAGACGCGCTGCATTGCCGCTGGTGCCGGGCGCATTGCCGTTCACTGCCATCAACACGTACTGCCTGCCGTTATGCAGGTAGGTCATCGGCAGGCCGCTCTGGCTGCCGCCGGGAATTGCGCCATCCCACAGCCGCTCGCCCGTACGCTTGTCGTAGGCATGGAAGATGGGCTGGCCGCCCGAGCCTTCGCCCGCGAACAACAGCGTCTTCGTCACCAGCAGGCCGGCCTGCGAGGGGTTGCCGGTGGCCGGCACATCCGTGAGGCCGGCCGCATCGAGATTGGCCTGGATCGCGGGCGGCGTATCGGAATTGGGTCTCTGCCAGGCAATCGCGCCCTGGTTCATGTCATAGGCGGTGATGCGTCCATAAGGCGGCTTCATCAGGCGCAGGCCATTGGGCAATTGCGGCAGCGAGCCGGTCATGCGGTAGTCGGCATAGTCGGGATCATCCGGGCGCGCGGGCAGTATGGGTTCCAGACCGATCACGGCCGGGTTGGTGGACGAACCGACATAGATGAAGCCAGTCTCCGGATCACCCGCGCCGGACTGCCAGTTGGCGCCACCGCCGAAGCCGGGGAACACGATGGTGCCCTTGTTGGTGGGCGTGACCAGCGAGGGCGGCGTGTACATCGGGCCGACCGTGTAGGGCTTGATCTCCTCCAGCGCCAGCGCGCGTAGCTCCGGTGTGAAATCGATAAGCGCGTCTTCCGCAAAGCCCTGCACATCGAAGCCCGGCGGCTTGCTCGGGATCGGCTGCGTGGCGGCAGTCCATTCGCCCGGCACAGTGCTCTGCGGCACCGGCGTTTCCACCAGTGGCCACACCGGTTCGCCGGTGACGCGGTCGAACACGTAGGCGAAGGCCTGCTTGGTCAGCTGCACCACGGCGGGTACCTGGCGCCCGTCCACATTCAGGTCGATGAGGATGGGATGGCCGGGATTGTCATAGTCCCAGATGTCGTGGTGCACCAGCTGCTGGTGCCACAGGCGTTCGCCGGTGCGGATGTCCACGCACACCAGACTGCTGGAAAACAGGTTGTCACCGGGGCGCGCGCCGCCGTAGACGTCGTTGGTCGGTGCTTCGACGGCCAGATACAGATAACCCAATTCGTGGTCCACGGAGAACGCGCCCCACACGCCGGCATTGCCGGTGTAGTCGGCAGAACCATTGAGCCAGGACTCGTAGCCGTATTCATTGGCGCGGGGAATGGTGTGGAACACCCACTTGCGCTCGCCGGTGCGCACGTCGAAGGCCAGCACATCGCCCTTGGCGTTGACCTTGTTGAGGCGGCCCATCGCAGGCCCCACGACGATGGTGTCGTGCGAGATCACCACGGGTGAGGAGTTGCCGAGACGGCCGGTGAGGTCGCCCTCGAAATCGATGTCGAGGGCCTGCAGCATGTCGACCATGCCATCGTCGCCGAAGCCGGATACCGGTCGTCCGGTGTGCGCTTCGAGTGCGATCAGATGGAAGCCAGGAGTGGCAAACACGATGCGGTCGTCGCCCGCACCATCACTCCAGTACGACACGCCACGATGGATTTTGCGCGGCGCTGCCAGAAAGCGCTCGCCTTCATCGAGGCGATACAGCCACAGGGTTTCGCCGGTGCCGGCATCGGCGGCAATGATGACGCGGCGTTGATCCATCGAGAAATACAGTATGCCGTCCACCATCAGCGGGGTGGTTTCACTGGTGGCGATGGCGTTGGGGAGCAGGCTGTCGGCTTTCCAGACCCAGGCTACTTCGAGGCTGGCGACATTCGAGGCATCGATCTGGTCAGCGGAGGAATAGCGCAGGCCGCCGCCATCGCCGCCATAGGCAGGCCACTGGCCATCGGTGGCACCCTGCTGTGCTTGCGCACTGCCCGAACTGACAAACAGCGTGAGGCACAGCGCGAGTACGCTGGCGCGGGTCCCCTGGCCCAAACAACGACTTGCCATACTGCCCTCCCGTTCTTGTCCCGATCGCTGCCGGGTTGTGTTTTTGTGGGTGGTTACAGCTATGCGCTGAATTGAGCAGCAGATTACCGGGCGCGTCAACCGGCAATCTGCCCCTCGATGCTCCCTTGATGCCGGTCAAGGCAGCCTTGCGCCCACCCGTCCAGACTTGGCACGAATCCCACAAAAACGGCTCAGGAGACAGAAACCATGGGTGAATCACGAAGAGTGCTGGTCATAGTCCAGCCTGGCAAGGAACAACATATTGCACTGGACCGTGCCGTCATCACGTCCGAAGTGGGGAATCCTGATTCGCAGGTGCATCTGTTCATCGGCGTGGACGGTGAACGTACCGACTTGAGTGCAGACAATCCTGCGCTGTATCGGGATGATGCCTGGCTCAGGACATTGCTGGCACCACTGGTGAGCGCCGGCATCAAGCACAGTTACGAGATTTCCTGGTGTCCCGATTGGCAGGGTGCCGTGCTCAACTGTGCCAAGCGCTTTGCGCCCAGCCACATCTTCATGCCGGACTACCGTGAGGCGAAAGGCTCCATTTTCAGCTCCCAGCAGTGGTCACTGCTGCGCAATGCCGTAGCGCCGGTCACCATCGTGCGCCCGGGCAATACCGGCAATCGTCGTAAAATACCGGCAGCCGTGAACTTCGAGAGTCTGGACAACCCGGAGTATGCCGATCTGAATGATCGCGTATTGAAGGGCGGGATGAACATCGCCGGCCATTATGGGGCGGAGTTCCACGTGATCAACGCGTACAAGGATGCCTCGAGATTCCCCGACCGCGACGCCATTCTGAAGCGCTACAACCTGCCCACGCAGAATGTGCATGTCCGCGAAGGCGATCCTGCCGATGTCATTGCGCGCTTCGCCGACGAAATCGGCGCGGATACCGTGATTCTGGGCACAAAGGCCCGCAAGGGCGCCGCTGCCATGCTGAAGGGAAATACTTCGGAGAGAGTTCTGCGCAAATTGTCACAAGACGTCATCAGCTTCTCCTGATGATCATCACGCAAGGTGCAGATATAGCTGCACGATGTCTGCATCTTGCGTGGCGCTGTCAGTAACTACTGCCTGTCATCCGCCGGTCTTCCGCGCGCTGTCTTCCCTCTCATTCCCGCACGTTGGTCCACAGTGATTCGCCCGACTCTGCGCGCGACACGGTCGAGGCGTTGGCGGTGTTGGTGCCGTTGCGTGCGCCGAAGCCCGTTACTGTGAGCTTGTCCCCGGGCTTCACCGTCTTCGGTGAGATGCCGCTGCGAATCAGCGCGTTGATGCCGAGCAGTTCCACGGCCCAGGCCTGCGAGTTGCCTTGGTCGTCCGCTACGTCGAGGTGGATCCAGGCGTGCGGGTTGGTCCATTCCAGTTCCGTCACGGTTCCCGTAACGCTCACTGGACGTCCTACGTCGAATTCAGCCGAAAAGCTATGGTGCGAGAGGGCAGCGGCAGAAGCCAGCAACGCGGCAATACCGGCAAGGAGAGTTGGGATGATTCGCATTGTATGCCTCCGGGCACATCTGACTGTTTTCCACTGGCGAGTATGATATATACGGCGAGGCTCTCAAACACAAGAATCAAACACAAGATTCAAACACAAGAATCCAATACAAGAATCCAGAGACATGGAAAGGGGAACAGGCATGAAACTCCGATTTACGGCACTGCTGCTGCTGTGCGCCAGCACCACCTTGCAGGCCCAGTGGTTCGACTGGGTTGCGCCCGACGTTCCGCGCAACGCCGAAGGCCGCCCCGACCTTGCAGCCCCCGTGCCCATGACCGCCGACGGCAGGCCCGATCTCTCCGGCCTGTGGGTGCCGGACGATGCGCGCGGCAGCCTCTTCGACAGCAGCAAGATCCAGGGCTGGGCGCAGGACGCCATGCTGGAAGCGGAAAACACCTTTTATACCAATGATCCGCGTTTCCACTGCCTGCCCAGCGGGCCCAGCAACTATCCTGCCGGCTCGACCACGGGAGGCCTGCGCCGCATGGTGCAGCATCCCGGCTTCATGGCCATCCTCAATCCCGACATGACCTACCGCCAGGTCTACATGGACGGCCGTCCGCTGGAGGACGAGCCCCTGCTGCCCAACTGGATGGGCTATGCCACCGGCCATTGGGAAGGCGATACGCTGGTGATCGAGAGCAACGGCTACAACGACCGCACCTGGGTGACACGCGAAGGCCTGCCGCACACTGACAAGCTGCGCATCACCGAACGCTACCGCCGGCTGGACTATGGCCATATGGAACTGCACATCACCTATGACGATCCCGGCACCTTCACCGAGACGGTCGAGGCTACCGTGGACCTGCTGCTGACGCCCGACGGCAACATGCTCGAGATAATCTGCAACGAATCCGAAACCGGCCAGCGCCATTACAGTGGTGAACTGTCGCAGGCGGAGTTGAAGGTGGTGGAGCTGCCGGTATCGACCCTGCAGCGTTATGTCGGCACCTACCAGGGGCCGTGGCTCGGCAACATGATCACGGCGGAGATCGTGCTGGAGGATGGCGCATTGTTCCTCATTCGTACGCCACGCTACTCCGATACCGGCGGCAATACCGATTCGGCAAGATCACGCCTCGTCGCACAGTCGGAAACGGCGTTCGACTGCACCTGCGGCCTCGGCTTCGTATTTACGGTGGATGAAACCGGGGTGGCAACGGAAGTTTCCGAAGTCCATGTCTCCGGTGCCTGGCCCTTCAAGCGTCTGCCCTGAAACAGGCAATACGACTTCTACCCCACGAGGAAGCACCATGCGCACACGAACCCTTGCCAGTCTCGGCCTGCTCAGCTTGTTTGCCACGCAGGCCTTCGGTGCGGACGAGCCGATTGGCGTTGCGCCGGTAGTGCTGACGGAAGCAGCTTATGTGTTCGATACGGCCGAGCAGCATGGCATCAAGGTGACTGTGGTGGTGCGCGAACTGCCGCGTTCCTTCGCCATGGCCTTCCTGCCCAATGGTGACCTGCTGGTGTCGGAGCGTGGCGCCAACCTGCGCCTGATCCGCGGCGCCACCGGTGCCAATCCGGTACTTGATCCGACAGCGGTGGCCGGCGTTCCGGCGCTGGATCCGCCGTATCGCAACGGCGGCCTGCACGACCTCGCGCTGCATCCGGACTTCGCCAGCAACGGCTTGCTGTATTTCACCTACAACAAGGGCGAGCCCGTCACCGGCGACCAGCGTCCGCGCAGCGCCGTAGCACTCATGCGTGGCCGCTATGAAAACGGTGTATTGAGCGCTGTGGAAGAACTGTTTGCCGGCGACTACGGCAGCACCAGCGGCTCCCGCATCGTGTTCGCGAGTGACGGGACCTTGTACATGACCACGGGCGCGCCCTTCGGTGACGAAGCGCAGAAGCTCGACAACGTCTATGGCAAGGTGCTGCGCCTCAACCACGACGGCAGCATCCCGGCCGACAATCCCTACGTGGGCCGTGCTGATATGCATCCCGCGATCTACTCTTACGGCCACCGTGATCAGCTCGGGCTCACTGAACACGTGGCCAGCGGCACCATCCTGAACGTGGAGCATGGCGTCAACGGCGGTGACGAAGTGAATGTGATCGAAGCCGGTCACAACTACGGCTGGCCCACGGTGAGCTACAGTCGCAACTACGACGGCACGCCGCTGGATGCCACCCGCATGGCCGAAGGCGTCGACGATCCTTTGCTGCTGTGGGTGCCTTCCATTGGCCCCAGCGGCCTCACGTTCTACACCGGCGACACGATCCCAGCGTGGCAGGGCAACCTGTTCGTGGGCAGCGCGCGGCGTGGTGAAGTAGACCGCACCGGCGGTCTCGAACGCGTGGTGTTCAACGCCGACCTGCAGGAAGTGCGCCGCGAAACGCTGCTGACGCAACTGCACCAGCGTATCCGCGATGTGCGGCAGGGGCCTGACGGCAACCTGTATGTGCTGACGGACGGTGATGAATTTGCAGTGCTGCGCATCGAGCCGAACTGATGTCTCGTGCTGTGCGCATGAAACGTTCTGTGAGGTATCTGTTGCCTGGCCTCATCCTGCTGCTGGGCGGTCCCTTGTACATGCTGGCCTATGGCGGTGATGCCGCGCCTTCGCGGGGCACTGACGGCTGGCGCTTCGCGAGCCGCGACAGCATCGGATTTTCCCCGGCACCGGCCGCACATCCTGAAGCCGTAATCCAGATCTTCGTGGCCCGCACCTGGGGCTGGCGTGGCAATCTTGCTGTGCATCCCTGGGTGGCGACCAAGGCGCGTGACGCCGACAGCTACCTCACGCACCAGGTTATTGGTTTCCGTGCGCGACGTGGCCTGCCGGTAGTGCAGTCACAACCGGATATGCCTGACCGGCGCTGGTACGGCAATGCGCCGGAGTTGCTGGTGGACATCCGCGGCCCTGAGGCCGAACGCCTGTTGCCGCAGGTGCTGGCTGCAGTGGCAAGCTATCCCTATCCCGAGAGTTATACGACCTGGCCCGGCCCCAACAGCAATACCTTTGTTGCGCACGTGGGACGTGAAGTACCGGAACTCGGTCTGGTGCTGCCGGTGACGGCCATCGGCAAGGACTACCTGCCTGGCGGTGCGTTGCTGGCTGCCACACCAAGTGGCAGCGGTTATCAGCTCTCGCTGCTGGGCGCCGTCGGCGTGATGGCCGGCGTGGATGAGGGTATCGAGCTGAACGTGCTGGGTCTCGCCTTCGGCATCGATTTCCTGCGCCCTGCGCTGAAGCTGCCGGGCATCGGGCGCGTGGGCATGGCTACAGTCGATCCACCTTCAACCCTGAGCGAAACACCATAACCCGCGGAGCGGCGTTCATGCTGGACCTGTTTTCAAAGCAACGCATCACCGCCTCGTCCGGCTTCAACCGCTGGCTGGTGCCGCCGGCGTCCATCGCCATCCATCTGTGCATCGGCTCCGTGTATGCCTGGAGCATCTACAACCTGCCGCTGACGCGGGTGCTGGGGGTCGTTACGCCGGCGGCGGATGACTGGAGCCTCAGCAGCGTTACCTGGATCTTCTCGGTGGCCATCGTGTTCCTCGGCCTGTCGGCCGCGTTCGCGGGACGCTGGCTGGAGCAGGTGGGGCCGCGCGTGGTGGGCACGGTTGCCGCGTTCTGCTGGGGTGGCGGTTATCTCGTCGGTGGCGCCGGCATCCTCACGCACCAGTTGTGGCTGGTGTATCTCGGCTATGGCGTGATCGGCGGCTGCGGGCTCGGGTTGGGCTATGTGTCTCCCGTCAGCACCTTGATCCGCTGGTTTCCGGACCGGCGTGGTATGGCCACGGGCATGGCCATCATGGGCTTTGGCGGCGGCGCCATGATTGGCGCGCCGCTGAAGCGCTACCTGATTGAGTTGTTCCATGAGCTGCCGACTTATCTTGGCACGGTCGATCAGCTCACGCTCGTCACGGAAGCCGGGCGCCGTTACGTGGAACAGGCCGGACAGAAGCTGGAGGTCGTGGTGATTGGCGCCAACGATGTAGCGGCCATGCTGGTGCCCGGTCCGGAAGGTGTCTATCTGGTCGGCACGGGATCAGTGGGTGTGGTGCAGACCTTTGTGGTGCTGGGCCTGCTGTACTTCCTCGTGATGCTGCTGGCCGCGTTTTCGTACCGCATCCCTGCGCCAGGCTGGAAACCGGCGGGCTGGACGCCGCCCACGGCTGCCGACGAAACGAAGAAGATGGTGACCCTGCACAACGTCGATATCGATGAAGCGCTGAAGACGCCGCAGTTCTACCAGCTGTGGATCGTGCTGTGCATGAACGTCTCGGCCGGCATCGGCGTATTGGGCGTGGCCAGCACGATGATGAGCGACATCTTCGGCAGCACCTTGCCGGGCATCGTCGATGGAGCGTTTGCCGCGACCTACGTCAGCATGATCAGCGTGTTCAACATGCTGGGTCGATTCTTCTGGGCTTCGTCGTCGGACCTCATCGGCCGCAAGAACACCTACTGGATCTTCTTCGCACTGGGTATCGTGCTGTACTGCTCGGTGCCGTTTGCTGCGACGCAGGTGGGCGCGCAACCTGCCGTCACCTGGCTGCTGCTGTTCTACGGCGCCACGATGCTGATCTTCACCATGTACGGCGGCGGCTTCGCCACGATTCCGGCCTATTTGGCGGACGTGTTCGGCACCCGGTTCGTCGGCGGCATCCATGGGCGCCTGCTCACGGCCTGGAGCACGGCTGGCGTACTGGGCCCGCTGGCCATTACCTCACTGCGTGAAAATGCAGTCGCACGCGCCATCACTGATCTGGCGAGCAAGGTCGACCCCCTGCGCTTCCAGGAGCGCTTCGGTGCCAGTCTCGCCCAGCTGGACCAGCTGGTCGCCGCCAAGACCGTAACCATCGCGCGCCTGGTGGAAATCATGCCAGCCGGCACCGTGGACCCCACTCCCAGCCTCTACAACAGCACCATGTACCTGATGGCTGCGTTGCTGGCCATCGGTCTCGTGGCCAATGCCCTGATGAAACCCGTCAATCCGCGCCACTATTTGCCGGAGGGCACATGAACCTGCCGCACACGCCACGCTGGTCCAGGCTGCTTGCCGGCCTGCTGCTGTGGCCGGCCGTAACGCTGGCCGACCAGAACGATGAGCGCCTCGACGCGCTGTTCCAGCAGTTGCAGGAAGCCGACACGGCGGTGGCGGCCTATCCGGTGGAAGCCGAAATCTGGACCATCTGGCACGAGCATGCCGACGCGCAGGTGCAGTCGCTGCTGCTGCAGGGCATTGCGCAGATGAATGCCGACAACCTGCGCGGCGCGCTGGCCATCTTCGACCGGCTGGTGGTGCAGGCGCCGGACTTTGCCGAAGGCTGGAACAAGCGCGCCACCGTGCATTATCTGCTCGGCAACCAGAAGGCCTCCGAAGCCGACATCGAGGCAACCCTGGCGCTGGAACCTTTCCATTTCGGGGCGCTGTCGGGCCTGGGCCTGGTGTGCCTGGCCCAGGGTGAGTACTTCCGCGCGCGCCGGGCCTTCCTGTCAGTGCTCGAGGTCTATCCAGCCATGAGTGGTGTGAAACAGAACCTGCAGGCGCTGGAGCAGATGCTGGACGACCGCGCGATCTGAGCTGGACGGCCGGCATTTACACGGAATTTCCTTGAATCGGCCGTGGCCAAGGCTTGGGGCGCGCCCCGCTTCTCTGGTAACATGACTCGTCAGTCATTTTCCTGGTAAGCACCCATGTCGCAGTATGCCCAGACTGCCGGTACCCGCAGTGCCGGTTTCCACGCTTTCGCTCTGTGCGCTTTGGCGCTCGCCACCCTGCCGCTCGGCACCGCGTTGGCCCAGCCACCGGCGGATGCCGCAGCGATGAGCAGCGATGCCTCGCTGACGGTCAGCACCGGGCAGGTACAGCGCATCGACTTCACCCGCTATCTCAGCGTCAACGGCGTGGTGAATGCCTGGCAGGAAGTGGTGATCGCGCCTGAAGTAGGCGGCTACCGCGTGGAAGAAGTGTTGGTGGACGTGGGCGATGACGTGCAGGCCGGCCAGGAGCTGGTGCGCCTCTCCACGGCGCTGCTGCAAACCGATGTGTCCGTGCGGGCGGCTGCACTCAAGCAGCGTGAAGCGGAACTCGTGAATGCCAACCTCGCTTTTGAACGCGGCAAGACCATTGCAGCGCAAAACCTGCTGGCGGCCTCGGATCTCGATCGTCTCGAAAGCGAAGCCATCGGCGCAGCCGGCCGTGTGGAAGCGGCAGAGGCCGATATGGAAGCCGCCAACGTGCGCTTGCGCTTTGCGCGCGTCACCGCACCGGACGACGGTGTGATCAGCGCCCGCAACGTTTCCGTGGGCCAGATCGCGCAAGCCGGCACCGAGCTGCTGCGCCTGCTGCGCCAGAACCGCATCGAATGGCGCGGCGAAGTGCCGGAATCGGATCTGCCCAGCCTGCGGGTCGGCCAGAGCGTAAGCATCATCAGCGTGGATGGCCGTGAACATCTGGGCACCATCCGCATCGTGTCGCCCACCGTAAACTCCAGCACCCACACCGGCCTCGTCTATGTGGACGTGGCCAGTGACGATGCGCTGCGCCCCGGCATGTTTGCGCGCGGCCAGATCGAAGTGAGCAAGGGCGATGCCCTGGTTGTGCCGCTCAACGCCATGGTCAGCAGCGACGGCTATCACTACGTCTACGTCGTGGATGCCAATCGCACCGTGCGCCGCCGCGAAATCGAAACCGGCGTGATCCAGGGCGACAATATCGAAGTGCTGGAGGGTCTTGAACCCGGCGCTACCATCGTCACCAGCGGCGCCGGCTTCCTGAAAGACGGCGATCTTGTGAACGTCGTCGGAGGCAACTGAGATGAATTTCGTCACCTGGTCCATCCGTAACCCCGTCCCGGTGGTGATGTTGTTCATCGCCCTTACCGTGGCCGGTATTGTCAGCTTCCCCAAACTTGGTGTGCTCGATCGTCCCGACATCGAGTTCCCGGCCATTGTCGTCACCGTGGGCTACGCTGGCGTGGCGCCGTCGCAGATGGAATCGGAGGTGACGCGCAAGGTGGAAGATGCCGTGGCCACCATCGCCGGTATCGAGGAGCTGCGCTCCACCGTCAGCGAGGGCAACAGCACCACCGTCATCCAGTTCATCTTCGGCACGGACATGAGCAGCACCATGGACGAAGTGCGTGATGCCATGACGCGCATCCGCAGCGACCTACCGCAGGACGCCAACGAGCCCAATGTCAGCAAGACCACCACGGCCGGTTTGCCGGTAGTGACCTGGAGCGTGAGCTCCGACCGCATGAGCGACACCGAACTGTCATGGTTCGTGGATCTGGAACTGGCGCGTGAACTCACGGCGATTCCTGGGGTCGGCAGCTTTTCGCGCGTGGGCGGCGTCAACCGCGAGATCCGCGTGGATCTCAATCCCGACAAACTCGCGGCAATGAATGCGACTGCCACCGACGTATCGCGCCAGCTGCGCCGCATCCAGGCCGAATATCCCGGCGGTGAAGCGCGCCTTGGCGGTCTCGAACAGACCGTGCGCACCACCGGCCTCATCGACAACGTGCAGGATCTGAAAGCCCTGCCCATTCTGCTGCCCGACGGCCGCAACGTGCGTCTCGATACCCTGGCCAATGTCAGCGACCGCGCCAGCGAACAGCGCTCCATGGCGCTGCTGAACGGCGAATCCGTGGTTGGCTTCCAGATTGTGCGTGCCTTCGGTGCCAGCGCGCTGGGCGTGGCCAAGGATGCGCGTGCCAAGGTGGAAGAACTCAAACTCAAGTACCCGCACGTGACTTTCGCCGAAGCCAGCTCCACGGTGGAATACATCCAGGAAAGCTTCAACGCGTCGATGAGCATGCTGGTCGAAGGCGCCATCCTCGCCGTGATCGTGGTGTGGCTGTTCCTGCGCGACTGGCGCGCCACGCTGATTTCCGCAGCAGCGCTGCCGCTGTCGATCATCCCCACGTTCTGGATCATCCAGATGTTCGGCTACACGCTGAACATCCTCACGCTGGTCGCGCTGACCCTGGTCGTGGGCATCCTTGTCGATGACGCCATCGTGGAGGTGGAGAATATCGTGCGGCATTTGCGCAAGGGCAAGACCCCGATGCAGGCTGCCACGGATGCGGCCATCGAAATTGGTTTGGCTGTAGTCGCCACCACGCTGACGATATGCGCCGTGTTCATCCCGGTGGCCTTCATGGGCAGCATTGCCGGCGAGTTCTTCCGTCCTTTTGGTTTTACCGTGGCGATCGCCGTGCTGTTCTCGCTGTTGGTGGCGCGCATGCTCACGCCGATGATGGCGGCCTACATGCTCAAGCCGCACGGCGATGAGGAATACAAGAGCAGCATCCTCGACTGGTACCTGCGGAGAGTGAAGTGGTGCCTGCAGCATCGCCTCATTGTGATCGTGGTGTCGAGCGTGGTGATGGGGCTGATGCTGTCACTGTTCCGCTTCCTGCCCACCGGCTTTGCACCGGCAGGTGACAATGGCTTCACCCAGCTCAGCGTGTCGTTGCCGCCAGGTGCGCGCATCGAGGATACCTACGCCGTTGCCGAGCAGGCGCGTCTCATCATTGAGGAGTTCCCCGAGGTCAGCAGCATCTACACCACCATCGGTGCGGCATCTTCCGGCGATGGCTTTGGCGGTGGTGGCAGCTCCGGTGCCGTACGCAGCGCCACGCTGACCATCCAGATCGAGAATCCCGACGGCACTACCGGCGCGCAGCAGATCTTCGAACGCAAGGCCACTGACGCACTGCGCGTGATTCCCGGCGCACGCATCGAATTCCAGGGTGCCGGCGGCGATCGCCTGCAACTGACGCTGGTGGGTGACGACTCTGTCGCACTGGCCATTGCAGCAGCAGCAGTGGAACGTGAACTGCGCAGCATCGAGGGCCTGGGCGCCGTCAACAGCAGCGCTGCGCTACAGAAGCCCGAGATCGTGATCCGCATGGACCCCGAGCGCGCGGCGGATCTTGGCGTAACCACGGAACAGCTCAGCGCCGTGACACGTATCGCCACGTCCGGCGACGTCAGCACTGGCCTGGCCAAGTTCAACCTGGACAATCGCCAGATCCCGATCCGCGTGCGTCTCGATGACGAGTCGCGCACGGACCTCGACCGCATCCGCCAGCTCACCATCCTGGGCTCGCGCGGCCCCGTGCCGCTGGTCAACGTGGCGGACGTGAGCCTCGGCTCGGGCCCTTCGGAGATCACGCGCGTGAACCGGCGTCGCGACATCACGCTGAGCGCCAACCTCAATGGTCTGCCGCTGGGTGACATCCTGCAGCAGGTAGAAGGCTCGGCCACCATGCGCAACCTGCCGGAAGGCGTGGAATTCATGCGGACGGGAGACGCCAAGTTCATCCAGGATATCTTCAGTCGCTTCGCCACGGCCATGATCATCGGCGTGTTCGCGATCTATGCGGTACTGGTGCTGCTGTTCCACAAGTTTGTGCAGCCGCTCACCATCCTGTCGGCACTGCCGCCGTCAGCGGCTGGTGCCGTGGTGGCGCTGCTGGTGTTTGGCCACGGTCTTGCCATCAACTCGCTGATCGGCCTGTTGATGCTGATGGGCATCGTGACGAAGAACTCCATCCTGCTGGTGGAGTACGCCATCATGGCGCAGCGCGACAACGGACTGTCGCTGGTGGAAGCCATGATGGACGCCTGCGCCAAGCGCGCGCGTCCCATCGTGATGACCTCCATCGCAATGAGCGCTGGCATGTTGCCGGTGGCGATGGGTTGGGCGGGTGATCCCAGCTTCCGCGCGCCGATGGGTGTGGCGGTGCTGGGGGGCCTGATTGTGTCTACTGTGGTGAGCCTGTTCATCGTGCCGGTGTTCTACACGCTGGTAGAAGACATGCAGACCAGCCTGGCGCGCAGCTTCGGCAAGCTCACCAAAAAGGTGATGGTCCCTGCAGCGAAATTGCCGGAAAGCCCAGCACCCCTGAAATAATCGTAGGGGCGGGCCCCCGCCCCTACGGACTGTCGAAGGCGGGGGCTTGGGTTTGGGCGGCGTTCTCGCCAATGCGCCGGAAGAATTCGGACTGCGTGTCCTCGCGCGCGGTCTCGCGGGCATCGACGACAGACCACTCTTCCGGGCTCATGCACACCGACTTGCGCATGCGCGAGCTGGCGCCGCCGCTGACAGGGCGGCATTCACGCTCGCCAGCGGCTGCTGTGGATGCATCACTGCTGTCAGCGGGTGTACTGCAGCCCGACAGCATGAGCAGCCCGAAGGCCAGGCCAATCAGTTTCTTTTCCATCCTCATCTACTCCCTTCCAGAATCACGTAGGGGCGCCGTTATGCATGGTTTTTCGGGATGTGCGTGGGGATCATGAAGAAGCTGACTACCGTCAGCATCATCGTGCCGGCCACGAACATGAAGAAGGCGCTGGCGGGCGGCAACGGGTCCATCGCGAAGTAGATAGACGCTGCGCTGGGACTCATTACCGCGCCGAGGCGCGAGAAGGTCTGGGCCATGCCTACGGCGGAGCCGCGGATCTCGGTGGGGTAGGAGTGCGCGCTCACAGCGTACATGAACGCCTGCATGCCATTCACTGAGGCGCCGGCCAACAGACACAGTGTCAGGATGTTGAAGCTGGATGTCACATCCACTACCAGCAGGCTGCCAAGGATCAGGGTGGCAACCGCGCCCATGAAGGCCAGACCCGTGCCGACCCATTTGGAGCCGAACCAGCCGATCATGAAGGCGCCACCGATGGAGCCGAAGGCTGCGCCCAGGCTGAACAACGACAGGCCCTGCGAACCCACTTCGGAACTTTGGCCGGCTGACTCGAGCAGTACGCGCAGATAGTTGGTGAACATGTACAGCACGAAGCTGTTACAGGCGAAAGCCGTCCAGATAAGGGTGGTGCGCATGCGGAAGTCGCTGTTCCAGCAGGTGGCGAACCAGTTGCCGGAACGCTTGCCATCCTCGGCTACCACGAAATTTTCGGTGCCGTCGTAGCGCTTCTCGCCCACCAGGCGGTTCAACGCGCGCGCCAGGCGCGGATGTTCGGTGGGGTGCTTAGCCATGTACTTGGGTGATTCGGGCAGCAGGTAGGAGAACAGCACAAACAGGATCAGCGGCACGATGGCGCCAACCAGGAACATGGAGCGCCAGCCGTACTCGGGCACGATCATGCGTTCGACCAGACCGGCAATGGAGCCACCCAGCGGTATCGACACGATCACGCAGGCCACGACCACGCTGCGCACGTGCTTGCTGGTCCATTCGGAAATCAGCGTGGTGGCCAGCGGGGTAACACCGCCAAGGCCGAAGCCGGTGACGAGACGCCACCAGGCCAGTTCATTCACGTCACGTGCGTAGAAACTCAGCATCGAACCCACAAACAGCAAGGCGAGGCAGGATACATAGGCGCGCTTGCGGCCGATGCGGTCACCCAGCCAGCCCAGCAACACGGAACCAATGGCCATGCCGATGAGGCTGGCACTGTTTACCGGGCCGAGGTCGGCGCGCGAGATGCCCCAATCTTCGATCAGGTGCGGACCCACATAACCCATGGTGAACAGGTCAAAGCCGTCGGTCAGCATGATGATGATCATCATGAAGGCGATGCTGAAGGGGACGGGGAAGAACTTCGCGGAGTCGATGACTTCGACTACGTCGACGCGGCGGCCTTGGGAATTGCTGGTTTCAATGCTCATGGGAGGACACTTTGCGTTGGTGGTATGGGTGGTGGGCGTTGTTTTTCTTATTCTGGTTTTGATTATGCTTGTGCCCGGGATTGGCGGGCCCGGCCAGTGACAATCGTGGTGCAAGGCTCAGGCAATTTCACAAGTGCAGGGAAGTTATCGGAAAGTTGCCGCCATTGGCAAGCCGTGATTGCACCACTGTGGCGCACGCTGCCAGCCCCGCTGGAACGGCTCGCCGCAGCATGCCGATACTATGCAGGAAAAGTGGAAGGCCCTGGCCGCGATCCAGTCTGCATTGCGTAAGAGGGACGCCTGGTTTAAGTTGCCAAGCCTGTGTCCACCCCGATTGGACACACTACAAACCAGAGGGAAATCCATGAATACCTTTATGAAGAAAGCATCCATAGCGCTGCTGGCCCTGGGCCTCAGCTCCGTCACCCTGGCCCTGCCAGCCGATTTTGACGCCAAACTGCAGGACGCCGCCCGTCCGCAGGCCGACAAGGACCGCGACGCTGCCCGCAAGCCACGTGAAACCATGGAAGTGCTCGGCGTGCAGGAAGGCTGGACCGTGGTCGACGTATCGGCCGGCGGTGGCTGGTTCACCCACGTGATCTCCGCTGCGGTTGGCCCCAACGGCAAAGTTATTGCCCAGTTGGGCCCGCGTCCGCTGGAGACCAACAATGGCCAGGCACAACGTGACATGGCAGCCCGCCTTGGCAACGTTGAGCCCGTGTTTGCGGCCATGAGCGAAGTGCCTGCCGGCACGGCTGACGCCGCCGTCACTGCACTGAACTTCCACGACGCCTATAACTTCCGCGGTGAAGAAGGTGCGCAGGGCTTCCTGAAAGACATCTTCAACGCGTTGAAGCCAGGCGGTGTTGCTGCAATCATCGACCACGAAGGCGACGAAGCCAACGACAACGCCGCGCTGCATCGCCTGCCGAAGTCCGTAGCCCGTGCCCAGATCGAAATGGCCGGCTTCGAAATCGTCAGCGAATCCGACGTGCTCGACAACCCGGCCGATGACCATTCGCTGGAAGTACGTGATGCGTCGCTGTCGCGTGCCACTGACCAGTTCTTCTTTGTGGTGCGCAAGCCGTAAGCAGGAAGCGCTGAACCAGAAAAGCCGGAGCTTGCTCCGGTTTTTTTTGTGCTGCCATTCGTGTGCCGGCAAGCCTGGTTTACTCCGCGGGCGGCTTTCCCCTACCATCCTGCGCCAGGGCGCCATTCGCAGCGCCAGCAAGGGGGAAAATCCAATGTTCACCAGGAAAATCGGCAAACTGGCCGCCGCTGTGTTGCTTGCTGCCAGTGCGTCCGCCAGCTTCGCGGCAGAAACTGATTTTGACGCGGTCATGATCACGGCGCAGAAAGTGGCCGGCAACGTCACCATGCTGCAGGGCAGCGGCGGCAACATCGGCATCTCGCTGGGCGACGACGGCGTGCTGATGATCGATGACCAGTTCGCGCCGCTGTCGGACAAGATCAAGGCCGCCATCCTGGAGCTGGGCGGCACGGCGCCGAAGTTCCTGCTGAATACGCACTGGCATGGCGATCACAGCGGCGGCAACGAGAAGTTTGCCGATACCGCCACCATCATTGCGCACGAAAACGTGCGGATGCGCCTCGCAGATCCTGCCAATCAGCGGGTGCCGGAGGCCCTGCCCGTCATTACCTTTGCCGATGGCATCGCGGTGCACTTCAACGGCGAGGAAATCCGTCTTGTCCATCTGCCGCACGGCCATACGGATGGCGATGCCGCCGTCTGGTTCACCGGCTCCAACGTGATCCACATGGGAGATGAGTATGTGGTGGGCGGCTTCCCCTTCATCGATCTCAACAGCGGTGGCAGCATCGAAGGTCTGCTGGAAAACCACGAGCGCCTGGCGACCATGCTGCCGGATGACATCCGTATCATCCCGGGCCACGGGCCGCTGTCCACCAAGGCCGAGATGACGGCATGGAGCAACAGCGTGCGCGCTGCAGCTCAGATCGTCATCGACCAGAAGCTGGCCGGTAAGGCGCTGCCTGAGGTCATCGCGCAGGGCCTGCCCGCGCAGTACGACAGCATGGGAACGGGCTTCATCAACGGCGAAGCCTTCATTACGGCGGTTTTCAGCAGCTTCGGCGCTCCCTGAGCGCAGGCCGCGTCAGGGGTTGGCGGCGTCGAGGGCATCACGCCAGATCTGCTGCACGCAGTCATATTCCAGCATCGCGTAGTCGTCGATGTGCTGGTAGTAGATGGTGGTGGTGTAGGGCGTGGTGTACAGCACGGGATCTTCCACGGTGATCTGGAAGGCCAGGATATTGTCGTCGATGGTGGCGTTGTTGATGAAGGCGCTGGGGGTGTAGGTCATGTCGGCGCGCTTCATCAGGCTGATGCGTTCGGTGATCGTGGTGTTCTCGGTGCGCGGGATGCGGCCGAAGAAGTCCTCCGCCAGCATTTTCGTCTCGATCACCAGCGTGTCGCCTTCCCAGCGCCCCACGCTGTGGCCCATGCGCGTGGGCAGCCAGCTGTCCAGCGGGTGTTCGCGGCCGTCCATCCAGATGCGGCGGTACTGGCTTTCGAGCTCCACCAGCATCGTGATGCGGTTGTCGGACTGCAGTATTTCGACCGGGTAGCTCACCATGGCGGTCATGGAACTGGGCATGCCCGGCGGCACGCAGTAGGCACCCGGTTCCACCATGTTGGGATAGGGCGCCAGCGCCTCGGCCACCATGGCCTTGCCAGCCTCGCTCAGCGGCACCCCGGACACATTGCGGCCGGACCCGGCATCACTGGCAATGGCCTGCCAGACCCCACTGAAATCACTGTGCGCGTCGGCCGCCAGGCCAGCCTGTGCGATCAAGGTGACAAGGGCGGTAGTACAGAAGAGTACCGGGCTGCGGCGCATCATGGTGTTTCCCCAATGAGTTTTTATAGTGCCCGAAATATGCGAGCTGGCCCTCGCCAAGTCAACAAGCCCCTTGGCGCCAAGAGGTAGGGGCACCCGAGAGTGTTGTGATAAAGTCTTGAACCACAGTGCCGGGTAGACCAAAAAACAACCGGTTGGACCCGAGGGGGAATCATGCGAAATACCATCTTCAAGCAATTGCAGCGCGCTTGCCTCGTCGCAAGTGGCATGCTCATGGCGGCAGGGGTGCAGGCGCACCATTCGGCGGCGCAGTTCGACTTTGCCCAGAACGTCGAGATCACCGGCAAGATCATCCATATCGACGTGTCCAACCCGCATATCGACCTGATCCTGGAACAACCGGCCGAGGGCGGCGGTACCAAACAGGTGCAGTACGAAGGCCATAGCCGCAACAACGTGTTCCGCCGCGGCTGGCGCGAGGACATGATGAAGGACGGTGACACCGTCACCATCTTCATCGCGCCGATGCGCAACGGTGAGGACGGGGGTTACATCCAGTCCTTCAAGCTCGAAGACGGGCGCACGTTCTGAACACAACAACAATAACTCCACCCAAGGGGGCTGTAATGAAGGCAAAGGTATTGGCAGCAGCGGCGCTGCTGTTCGGCAGCATGCAGGTACAGGCGCAGGTGGACCTCAACGGCTTGTGGTTCCCGGCCGGTGGCCCGGGCCAGCAGCCGCGCGAGACCCCGTTCAACGAATTCGGCCAGAACATCTTTGACAACTACGTCGCCAGCTTCAACGTCGACGACGACCCGGGCGGCTTCTGTGTGGTGCCGGGTCTGCCGCGCAGCATCTGGGGCGCGCCTTTCCCCGTGGAAATCCAGCAGAACGAGCGCTTCATCACGATGTTCTGGGAAGGCTATTTCCAGTACCGCAAGATCTACATGGAAGGCCATCCGCGTCCCGATCCCGTCCTGCATACCGGCATGGGCTACTCGGTAGGCCATTGGGAGGGCGACACGCTGGTGGTGGAAACCTCCTACCTGCGCGAATACCCCTATATGCGCCGCCTGCCCAACACGGATACCGCCACGATCACCGAACGCATCAGCGTCGCCGAGATCGCCGGTCGTGATGGTGTGCCGGTGAAGACCCTCGTCAACGAGCTGACTCTCACCGATCCGCGCCTGTACACCCAGCCGGTCACCGTGACGGGCCACCTGCGCTGGTCGCCGGAGACGCCGATCATGGAATACTCCTGCAGCGAAGAGTTGTACGAGCAGTACCTGGAAGGACGCGGATTGCAGGTACCTGATTTCAATCAATGACAGAAAAAAAGGCAGCGGGGTATAAAGCCTATCAATGACCGGCCCCGCTGCTGTAAGGCCCTGATAAAGACAGGGTTTCATGTTGCTCCGGGGCTGCAGGGCAAGTTCTGCAATGGCTCCCCAAAGCTTGCGCAATCCCCTGCTATACATCCTTCGTAACTACAGCTCAACTCGTCAGCCAGCCGGTACCGTCCATGACTTCACGCAGACACATCCTTTCCGCACTTGTCCTGAGCCCGCTGGTGGCAGGCCTGCCCGTGGCGCTGCGCGCCCAGAGCAGCCTCACCAGTGCGGAACTGGCGCCCGGTCTTACGCTGATCAGCGGAGCCGGTACCAATGTCGTGGTGGCGCAGGGCGCTTCCGGCGTGGTGGTGGTCAATGGTGGCGAACCTGCTGCGGCTGAGGCGGTACTGGCTGAAATCAAGCGGATGGCGGGCGACAAGCCTGTCACGGCACTGTTCAACACCAGCTGGCGCCCGGAGTTCTGCGGCCTCAACGCGCTGCTCGGCCCCCAGGGCACGCCCATCATTGCGCACGAAAACACGCGTCTGTGGCAGTCCACCGCGTTCTATGTGGATTGGCAGGACAAGCATTACGAGCCCATGCCCAAGGCAGCCCAGGCCAACCAGGGCTTTTACAAGACCGGCAGCATGATGCTGGACGATGAAACCATCGAATACGGCTTTATCAGCCAGGCCAACAGCGACGGCGACATCTACGTGCATTTCACCAAGGCCGACGTGCTGGTGGTGGGTCCGATGCTGGGCAGCGATTCGCACATACTGCTGGACTACGTGACGGGCGGCTGGATCGCCGGCGCCCAGAAAACCACGACGGGCCTGCTGGAACGCGCCGGCGACGCCACCAAGGTCATCGCCGCCACGGGCGGCGTGCTGGGCAAGACCCAGCTGCAGGAGCAGGCCGACATGCTGACGCATGCCTACGACCGCGTGTCCTGGGCCTTCCAGAACGGCAAGAGCGTGCAGGAATTCATTGAAAGCAAGCCCATGCAGGACTTCGAAGCGCGTTGGGGCAATCCCGAGCTGTTCCTGACCTTGCTGTACAAGAGCACCTGGCTGCATGTACCGGGCCGTGCGGTACGCAACGTCGTATAAGCAACATAACGAACACGAAGTAGTGGAGAGACACATGCACATCACCAGACGCAAACTGACCCGCGCCGTCGGCCTTGGCACTCTCGTGCTGCTGGGCACCGCGGCAGCATCGGTCCGCGCGCAGGACTACGATGCCGCCCTCGCGGACATGAAACAGCACTGGGGCACGCTCGAAACCTATTGCACCACCTGCCACAACTTCGAGGACTACGCCGGTGGTCTCGACTTCACCCTGCTGTCGCCCGAAGAAATCGTGCAGAACGCCGACACCTTCGAACTGGTGCTGAAAAAACTGCGTGCCAGCGTGATGCCGCCGCCGAGCCAGGATCAGCCCAGCCAGGATGAACGCTGGCAGCTGGTGGCCGCGATGGAACGCACACTCGACGCCTGGGCTGCACAGCATCCCGATCCGGGTCGCGTTGGCCTGCATCGCCTGAACCGCACCGAATACGTCAACGCCATCCGCGACATGACCGGCGTAGAACTCAACACCGAACTGTCGCTGCCGAAGGATGACAACAGCGATGGCTTCGACAACATCGCCAGCGTGCTGAAAGTGTCGCCGTCGTTCCTCGACCAGTACATCGCCTCCGCCCGTGTGGTGGCCGAGCGTGCCGTGGGTGATCCAGCGCCGCGCGCCGAAACCGCGTTCTATCCTGCCGATAGATCGCATCAGGGCGCACACGTGCACGGCTTGCCGCTGGGTACCCGTGGCGGCGCGCTGATAGAGCATGAATTCCCGGTCGACGGCGAATACACCATCACAATCCCCGGCATGGCCGGCGCCGGCTACACGCTGGGCATGGAATACGAACACGACGTAGTGGTGACGCTGGACGGCAAGCCCATCTTCCGCCGCAGCATCGGCGGTGGCGACGACCTCAAGCAGCTGGACCAGATCCAGGCACCCGCTGTCGCCGAAATCAACGCACGCTTCGCCAACATCCCGATCACCGTGAGCTCAGGCAAACACAAGATCGGCGTGGCCTTCGTGGCGCGCAGCTTTGCGGAAGGCGACGAATTCCTGCATGACCTCGGCGTGAACCGTGGCATGGACCGCATCGCGCGCATGCGCGGCGTGCAGGTCAACGGTCCGATCAGCACCAGCGGCCACATCAACACCGCCAGTCGCCAGAAAGTGATGATCTGCGAGCCGTCCGCACTTGAGCAGGAAGTCGACTGCGCGCGCCAGATATTCTCCAATCTCGCGAAGCAGGCCTTCCGCCGCCCGATCACCGACGAGGACATTCAGAAGTCGATGGAGTTCTTTGATGTGGGTCGTCAGCAGGGTTCCTTCGATGCCGGCATCAAGAACGGCATGATGGCCATCCTGACGAGCCCGAGATTCCTGTTCCGTGCCGAACTGCCCGAAGGCGATGTGGGCCCCGGCGACATCATCGAGATCAGCGAGCTGGAACTGGCCTCGCGCCTGTCCTTCTTCCTGTGGAGCTCGCTGCCTGACGACGAACTGGTGGATCTCGCCACGCGCGGTGAACTGCGCAAGGGCGACAACCTCGACCAGCAGATCGCCCGCATGCTGGCGGATCCGCGCTCCGAAGCGCTGGTGGAAAATTTCGTGTTCCAGTGGCTGCGCCTGCGCGACCTCGAGAACATCGATCCCGATCCGGAGATCTTCGCCAACTTCCGTCCGGCGCTGATGGAAGCCTTCAAGGAAGAAGTGCGCCTGTTTGCCACCGACGTCATCCGCAGTGATGCCCCGGTGCACGAGCTGATGACCTCCGAGTACACCTACCTCAACGAAGACCTGGCGCTGCACTACGGCATGCACGATGTAAAAGGCGACCACTTCCGTAAGGTCAGGCTGAACCAGATCGAACGCAGCGGCCTGCTCGGCAAGGGCGCGGTGCAGATGGTGACGTCTTACGCCAACCGCACTACGCCCGTGATCCGCGGAGCCTATGTGATGGAAAACTTCCTGGGCGTGCCGCCGGCCAACCCGCCGCCGAACGTCGAGGCCTTCCCCGAGACGCCGGAAGGCGCCACGGTGGCTGAAACCGTTCGCGAGCGTCTCGAAAGACACCGCGACAATCCGGCCTGTGCCGGTTGCCACGACATCATGGATCCGCTGGGCCTGGCGCTGGAGAACTTCAATGCCATCGGCGAGTTCCGTCTGCGTGACAGCGATGCCGGCAACGCCCTGATCGATGCCAGTGGCCAGTTGGCCGACGGCACGCCGCTTGCCGGCGTCAACGATCTGCGTGCTGCATTGGTAGATCGCCCCGACCAGTTTGCCCACGTGTTTACTGAAAAGCTGATGATGTACGCGATGGGCCGTGGGGTAGAAGCGCACGACATGCCGGCCGTGCGCGCCATCGTGCACGGTGCCGAGAAGGATGAGTTCCGCATTTCGGCCATCATCAAGGGCGTTATCGCCAGCGACCAGTTCCAGAAGATGAGCGTCCCCACCGAGAATCTCGAAGTGGGTTCCGTTGACACTGCCACTGGCAGGTAAGGAGAGAGACCATGTTCATTACCAAGAAACACCTTGCCCGACGCACCTTCCTGCGCAGTGCCGCCGCCGGTATTTCGCTGCCGCTGCTGGACGCCATGATCCCGGCTGCCACGGCGCTGGCGCAGACCGCGGCCGTATCCGCGCCGCGCCTCGGCTTTTTCTACTTCCCGCACGGCGCCGTGATGAACAACTGGACGCCGGACAAGGTCGGCTCCGATTTCGAACTGAAGTCGCTGCTGGAGCCGCTCGACAAGTACAAGCAGATGATGACCATCGTGTCGAATCTGGAGAACAAGCGCGCCTACGGCCCCGTGCATGCGATCACGCCCGGCACCTGGCTCACCGGTGCGGCGCCGCGCATCAGCCATGAGCCTTTCGGCGGCACCACCATCGACCAGATGGCCGCCAAGATCATCGGCCAGGATACGCCGCTGCCCTCCATCGAAGTGGCCACCGAAACCTCCGGTGCTGCCGGCGCCTGCGACCGTGCCTACGGCTGCAGCTATTCCGGCACTATCTCGTTCCGCACGCCGACCACGCCGCTGCCGATGGAAAACAATCCGCGCAAACTGTTCCAGGCCCTCTTCGGCGTGGGCGACAACGCGATGGAACGCACGCGCCTTGGCCAGCAGACCTCAAGCATCCTCGACCTCATGATTACGGAAGCCAGCGACCTCAACAAGCGTCTCGGCGCCGCCGACCGCGCCGTGCTCAGCGACTATCTGGAAACCGTGCGTGAAGTCGAACGCCGCGTACAGAAGACTGCCGAACATGATCTCTCGCACATGACGCTGCCCGATGCGCCGGAAGGCATTCCCGGCGATTTCGACTCGCACCTGAACCTGATGCTGGACATGATCCTGCTGGCGTACCAGGGCAACATCACGCGTATCGCCAACTTCATGTTTGCGGCCGAGGTGAGCAACCAGACCTACAACCACGTTGGCATCAGCGACGCCTTCCATCCACTGTCGCACCACCAGAACGATCCCGCCAAGATGGCGCGCCTGATGGTGATCCAGGAGTACCACACGAAGGTGTTCGCAGGTTTCGTGGACAAACTGGCCGCACTGCCCGACGGCGACAACGGCTCGATGCTGGACAACTCCATGCTGTTGTACGGCAGCAACATGAGCAACTCCAACGCGCACGACCACTACCCGCTGCCGACCGCCATCGTGGGCACTGCCGGTGGCCGCCTCAAGGGCAACCAGCATATCGTGGCGGCCGAGCGCACGCCGGTATCGAACCTGATGATGACGATCCTGGATCGTCTGCAAGTAACCCCCGAAGAACAAGGCGACTCCACCGGCCTCATCGCCGACGTATGACTGTAGGGGCGGACTCCCGCGTCCGCCCGGAATCGACGAACATGTGTAGGGGTGGGCCCCCGTGCCCACCCGGGGATGCCAAAAACGGCCACTGGCCAGCAAAAAGAGATCAAGGTCATGCAACACACCAAACCGACACGCACGCTGATGGCCGCTGCCATCGTCTCCGCCCTGCTGGCTCTGCCCGCCACCGCGCAGGAAGGCAACGAACAGCAATTGCTGGAACTCGCCGCCACCGGTGAAACCCAGGCTGCCCTCGAGCTGCTGACGCGCAAGACCGACGTCAACCAGCCGCAGGCTGACGGCACCACGCTGCTGCACTGGGCCATCTACTACAACGACGCTGCGATGGTGGAAACGCTGCTGAAGCGTGACGCCGACGTCAACGTGCGCAACGAATTCGGTGCCACGCCGCTGTCGCAGGCCGCGATCATCGGCTCTGCCGAGGTGATCGAGCTGCTGCTGGACGCCGGTGCCGACGCCAATGAACGCGGCGCCGATGACCAGACTGCTCTGATGATCGTGGCACGCACCCCGCTGGTGGACGCTGCGCGCGTGCTGGTGAAAGCCGGCGCCGATGTGAATGCCGTGGAAAAATGGCGCGGCCAGACCGCCCTGATGTGGGCCGCCGCGCAAAAGCAGGGTGCCATGGTCGAGTTCCTCATCGACAGCGGTGCCGACGTCAACGCCCGGTCGCTGCCCAATCAGTGGGAGCGCCAGGTGACTGCCGAGCCGCGCATGAAGATCCTGCCTGCCGGTGGCCTCACCCCGCTGCTGTACGCCGCGCGCGAAGGCTGCACCGACTGCGTCAAACATCTGATCGAGGCCGGTGCCGACCTCAACAAGACCGATCCTGAGAACGTCACGCCGCTGGTACTGGCCGGTCTCAACGCCCGCTGGGATTCCATGAAGCTGCTGATCGAGGCCGGTGCCGACGTCAATCGCTGGGACTATTACGGTCGCAACCCGCTGTACATGGTCGTGGACTACAGCACGCTGCCGCACGGTGGCCGTGCCGATCGCCTGTCGGGCGACCTTGCGGCGCCGCTTGAAATTGCCGAACTGCTGATCGCTAAAGGCGCCAACGTGAACATGCAGCTGAAGTTGTTCCCGCCCTACCGCGCACTCGGCCCCGACCGCGGCGCCGATGGCCTGCTGCGCACCGGTGCCACGCCGCTGTTCCGCGCTGCCCGTGGTGGTGACGTACCGATGATCGATCTGCTGCTCAAGAATGGCGCGCTGGTGGATCTGCCGCAGGAAAACAACATCACGCCGCTGATGGTGGCCACCGGCTTCCGTGCCAGCGCCATCGACACGCGCGGCCGCTTCCGCAATGAGCAACAGGCCTATGAGTCGGCCAAGCGCCTGCTGGAAGCCGGTGCCGCAGCGGATGTCCAGGAAGATACGGGCCAGACTGCACTGTTTGGTGCTGCCACCCAGGGCTGGAATTCGGTGGTGCAGCTGCTGGCCGATCACGGTGCCAATCTCGAACACAAGGACAGCCAGGGCAACACGCCGCTCGACGCTGCCATGGGCCGTGCCGGCATGTTCGGCCGCGGATCAGGGGGCGATGCCCATGTCGAAACCGCCGCCCTCCTCGAAAAACTCATCGCCGAACGCTGATCCCGTAGGGGCGGGCCCCCGCGCCCGCCCGTGGTCCGATTGACGCTCAACGACAGGCGGGCACGGGGGCCCGCCCCTGCGGTGACAACGTGTTGGCGCGTGCGACGATGGTTGGGCAGGCAGTATGTTGGGCCGGCGCGGACGGTACCTGCTTCCCGTGTCGGGGTTGTCATGCTCAAATATGGGCATCGTAATCCCGAGCCGACAGCACTTACCCATGACCAGCAAAGACCTCTGCCCCTGCGGCAGCGAAAAGCCCTACGCCCAGTGCTGCGAGCCGCTGCACACCCTCAAGGACAAAGCCAAGACCGTGAAGCAGCTGGTGCGTGCCCGCTACTGCGCCTATGCGCGCGGCGCCGGCAAGCACCGCGAATTCCTGATCCGCACCTGGCATCCGGCCACGTCCAAGCAGATCAACCTCATCGACATCACCAACGACACCTTCGAATGGCGCGGCCTGGAAATCCTGCGCGCCGAGCAGAAGGGTGACGTCGGCCGCGTTGAGTTCAAGGCCATTTTCCGTGAACACGCAGATGGCCCCGACCAGATCCATCACGAACAAAGCATGTTCCATCGTATCAAGGGCAGCTGGCTTTACCTTGAAGGGCGCGTGCGCGAAGAAACTCCCGAAGGAAAATGACATGAATCTGACTGCCAGTGGTATTGCCCTGCGTTTCCTGTTTGCACTGCTGCTCGTGCTGTGCACCTACAACCCCAGCGGCTTTTCCTACGTGCACTGGATCACCAACGGCTTCGAGCTGACGCCCTATCTGGTGGGAGCCGGCCTGTTGCTGCTGATCGGCTGGGGCGTCTATATCAGTGCGACGATCAACTCGCTGGGCATCGTCGGCATCGTCGCCTCCGCTGCGGTACTGGGCACGCTGCTGTGGATGTTGATCTACTGGGGTGTGCTGAGTACCAGCAACTTCACGGCGATGCAGTGGGTCATTGAAATACTGCTGGCGGCGCTGTTGGCACTGGGCATGTGCTGGTCGCACTTCACGCGTCGCATGAGCGGCCAGCTGGACGTGGACGAACTGCCGGAATAGTCAATCGGCCGCTCAGGTACCGCGCGGCTTGGCGCGATGCGTGGCCGTGGCGTTCCATGGATCGTCGGGCCAGGGATGGCGTGGATAGCGTCCCTTCATTTCCTTTTTCACTTCCGGGTAGGTGTTCTGCCAGAAGCTGCGCAGGTCCTGTGTGATCTGCAGAGGCTTGCCACCGGGTGACAGCAGGTGCAGCGTCAGCGGCACGCGGCCGCCGGCGATGCGCGGGGTTTCGGCAAGACCAAACAACTCCTGCAGTTTCACGGCCAGCACCGGCGTGCTGCCGTCCTGGTATTCGATGCTGCGTTCGAGTCCCGAGGGCACCAGCATGCGCGTGGGCGCTTCGCGCTCGATGCGCTGCAGCGTGGCCCAGTCGCACAGCGATTTCAGCGCCTGCTCCAGCTCCTCTTCGCTCAAGGCATCCAGTCGCGTCTTGCCGGAGAACGCGGGCTGTAACCATTCACTCAGTGAGGCGAGCAGGGCGCTGTCACTGAGGTCAGGCAGAGTTGCATCCTCCATCCACGCGCGCAGGCACAGCACGCGGCTGCGCCATTGCTGGAGACGTTCGCTCCACGGCAGGCATTGCAGGCCGAGTTCCGCCACAGCCTTCACCAGTGCCTGCGCAGCGAGTGCGGGATCGACCTTGCCGCCGGGTTTTGAACTCAGCACGATTTCATCGAAACGCGTTTCGCGGCGTGACACCAGCGCGCGCTTGTCGGCATCCCAGCGCACCACATCACTGTCGGTGAAGCGCTCGGCGAAGTCGTCGCGCAGGCGTTGTTCATCGACGGGTGCCGCGCGCTGGATCAGGCTGTCGCGGCTTTCAAAGCGCAGTTCGCTGGCCACCAGCCAGGGTTCGCCGAGGAGCCGGCTGTCGTCGTGCAGGCGTGCCATGCGGCCGTTGCTGAGCTGGTAGCGCAGCGGGTTGTCGGGATGCTGGCGCGCGATGCGGTCGGGATAGGCGTGCAGCAGCAGATCGCCCAGCAGATGCGCGCCGGCACTGGGCACTGTGGTTTCACAGCGCACGCGCCGGCGCCAGTTGCTGGCAGCCTGGTTGATGGCACTGAGCGCCGCACCCGACACGCCGAAGTTGCGCCGTTGCTGTGCATGATCCGGCTGCGCGTGGCTGCCATCGCGCTGCAGCCGCGGCTGGCGCCCGCCCCGGCTGTCGGCCAGCGCCAGCCAGCGGCTGTGCCAGTCGTCACCGCGATAGCCGGTGAGCGGATCGCGTGCTTCCACCAGTGCCGCAAGGTCGCAGGCCAGTGCCAGTTCGTCGTTGCCGTGGGCGCAGAGCAGCATCGCGGCGAGGCGCGGATGCGTGCCCAGCGTCAGCATGCGGCGGCCCAGTTTGGTGGGATTGCATTTGGCGTCAAGTGCGCCGAGCCGCTGCAGCAGGTCTTCCGCGGCGGCAAAGGTGCCGGGTGGCGGCGCGTCGAGAAAGCGCAGGTCCTTGCTGCCCCAGCTGGCGAGCTCCAGCGCCAGCGCCGCAAGGTCCACAGTGAATATTTCCGGTGTGCGCGCAAGGTCGAGGCGCTCGCCCTTGTGCCACAAGCGGTAGCACCAGCCTTCTGCCACACGACCAGCGCGACCGGCACGCTGGTCGGCGGAGGCCTGCGAGATCAGCACGGTCGAGAGTCGGGAGAAGCCGGAGTTGGGATCGAAGCGCGGCTCGCGCGCCAGCCCACTGTCGATCACCACGCGCACACCCGGCAGTGTGACGGAGGACTCGGCGATGTTGGTGGCGAAGATCAGGCGGCGCCGTCCCTGTGGATCGGGTGCCAGAGCCTCGCCCTGTTTTTCCACCGGCATGTCGCCGTACAGCGCCACCGGCACGCAACCATTGAATACCGGATTGCCGAGCTGCCCCATCAGCTCGCTGATCTCGCGCTGGCCCGGCAGGAACACCAGGACATCGCCGGCATGCTGGGTCACCACATGTTCAAGGCAGCGCTTCACCTGCAGTGTCAGCGGCTCTTCGCGCTTTGCCGGAAAGTGGTCGATGCTGACGGGATACGAGCGCCCGGCGCTGCTGATGCGCCCGGCCTCGAGAAAGCGCGTGAGACGTTCACCGTCGAGTGTCGCGGACATCACGACCAGACGCAGGTCCTCGCGCAACCCTGCCTGCACATCCAGCGCGAGGGCCAGGCCAAGATCGCCGGCCAGATGCCGCTCGTGGAATTCATCGAACAGGATGGCGCCTACGCTTTCCAGCAGCGGATCATCCTGGATCAGGCGCGTGAGAATTCCTTCAGTGACAACCTCGATGCGCGTCGCCGCACTCACGCGATTCTCGAAGCGGATGCGATAGCCGACCGTGCGGCCCACGTCTTCGCCGAGCTGGCGTGACATGAAGGTGGCAGCAGCACGTGCCGCCACGCGACGCGGTTCCAGCATCAGGATTTTCTTGCCGCGGCACCAGGCTTCATCAAGCAGTGCCAGCGGCACCTGCGTGGTCTTGCCGGCGCCGGGCGGTGCTTCCAGCACCAGCCGCGTGCGCGCCGCCAGTGCCGCGCGGATTGCCGGCAGCACTTCTGCAATGGGAAACACGGGCGCGCTCATGGCGGGCGCCGTGGCGCTACAGACCGGCGGCGGGCGGCAGGCCCAGCATCAGGTTGAGGTTCTGCACGGCAGCACCGGAGGCGCCTTTGCCAAGATTGTCGTACACCGCCATCAGCACCACCTGCGCGGTCGCATCATTGGCAAACACATGCAGGCGCAGACGGTTGCTGCCGTTGAGGCCTTCCGGGTTCAGCGCCGGCGTGCGCTCGATCTGTTCCAGCGGCGCAACCTCCACGAAGCAGTCGGGAATTCCCGAATAGAAGTCCGCGAGGGCGGCATGCAGCTGTTTGCCCGTGGGGACAATGGCCAGCGTGCCGAGTTGCAGGGGCACGCAAGTCAGCATGCCCTGTTCGTAGTTGCCCACGGCTGGCATGAACAGCGGCGCCACCGCGAGGCCGGCATAACGCTGCATCTCCGGCAGGTGCTTGTGCGCAAAGCCGAGGCCATAGGGCATGAAGCTCGGCGCTTTGTCACCTTGCTGTTTGTAGTCGGCGATCATGGCCTTGCCGCCGCCGGAGTAGCCGGACACGCCGTGCATGCTCACCGCATAAGTATCGGGCAAGAGCCCCGCCGAGATCAGCGGACGCAGCGCGGCGATCAGGCCCTGTGGCCAGCAACCCGGGTTGGACACCCGCGCAGCAGACGCAATCGCCGAGTGCTGCACCGGGTCCATCTCCGCGAAGCCATAGGTCCAGCCATCGGCTACACGATAGGCCGTGGAGGCGTCGATGACGCGCGTGGTGTTGTTCCTGATCAGCGACACGCTTTCCTTCGCGGCCTCATCAGGCAGGCACAGGATCGCCACGTCTGCGGCGTTGAGGTAGTCCGCGCGCGCACCCTGGTCCTTGCGCAGGACCTCCGGGATCGACAGCAGCTCCAGATCGCGCCGGCCGGCGAGGCGCTCGCGGATCTGCAGGCCGGTGGTGCCGGCTTCGCCGTCGATAAAGATCTTTGCGGTCATGGGCTTTCCTTTCCAGAGATCTGCTGCAGGTTCCGGCTGGCGGCCGGGGCGGCAATTATGCCACTTCACGGCGGCCAGCGTCTCTGCGCTGGCCGGCTGGCAGAGAGCGGCGCAATCAGGGAATATAGGCGCAATCGATTACTGCAGGAGCCCGCACGTGAACACGCCGGCCATCACCAACATCAGCTGTCCCGACTGCTTTACCACCAACCGTATTCCCACCCAGCGTCTTGGCGACAAGCCCAAATGTGGCAAGTGCAAGCAGCCACTGTTCCAGGGCAAGCCCGTGGACCTCGACGCCGACAACGTCAGCGCCATGCTCGCCAATACCGACGTCCCCGTGCTGGTGGACTGCTGGGCACCGTGGTGCGGCCCCTGCCAGGGCTTCGCGCCCATCTTCACGCAGGCTGCACGCGAACTGGAACCGCGCCTGCGCTTTGCCAAACTCAACACCGAAGACGAGCAGCAGCTGGCCGGACTGTGGGCCATCCGCTCCATCCCTACGCTGATCCTGTTCCGCGAAGGCCGCGAGGTGGCGCGCAGCTCCGGTGCGCTGCCGCTGCCGCACCTGAAGAAGTGGCTGCTCGAGCAGGGCGTGTAGCCACATGCAAGGCCCAACCGGCAAGCCAGTATCCGCCGCATGACGTCCATCTTCACGCTCGACGACATCAAGACGCTCAAGGAAACCTGGCAGGTGGAGTGCAAGCTCGCCCAGGGCCGTGACGGCGAAGGCGCCTTGCCCGAAGACATTTGGGAAACCTACAGCGCCTTCGCCAACACCCAGGGCGGCGACATCTTCCTGGGCCTGCGCGAACTCGGCCCCGACACCTTCGAACTGGCCGGCATCCCCAACCCGCAGAAAGTGCAGCGCGAGTTCCTCGAAGGCGTCAACAACACACGCATCGTCAGCGCCAATGTACTGTGCATCGACAGCGTTGCGATTCTGCAGATCGACCGCCGTAACCTCATCCACATCAACGTGCCGCGCGCGCCGGTGTACCTGCGTCCGGTCTACATCGGCAGTGATGTGCTCAAGGGCAGCTATGTGCGCAGCGGCTCGGCGGATCTGCGCATGGACCCTGATCGGGTTAGAAGAGTGCAGGCTAGGGTGAGGGCGGAGTTGGTCGCGAAAGCCTAAGCTCTATAATGGCTCTTGATGTACTTGCGAAACTGCAGGGAGAGTAGTCCGCAGGTGCCAGCAAGCAACACCGTGATCATGAGCTCCACAATGTCGATCTCGCCGTTTCGAAATTTCTGCATGGCTGACACGATGATTAGGATTGCGAGTAATACCACTATAAGTTGGATTGCAAACAGCAATCGCCTCGAAAAGATTGCAGTCCTGGAGCGGGCATTAAGTTTAAAGGCGGTTCTCCCAAAGAAGTAGGCGATTGACCATGTGCCCAATAGTATCGACAGCCCAGATAGACTCGGATTCAATGAAAGCTTGTAGAACATCCACATAGACAAGATTAACAAGCCGATGAAAATGACGCCGCATACATGGCCGAGAAATCTAGCCATAAAAAGTGGTACATCCTCATCGAAGTCCTGCATCTTTAGATTCCAGCTGACTGCTGCCTTGGCATCCAAGGCAGCATTTGATCAACAGTTGAGAAAATCGTAGATATCACCACCAAATGAGTCACCCATGAGATTTTCGTATCCTTCATAGAGCCATGTCCCAGTACCATAGCCAAAGTCATAGAAGGTATATGCCAGTCCCGCTACTGCTCCGACCTGGCCCATCAATCTGAGGCCAAAGCCGATTTCAGTAATGCCAAGAACACTTAACCCACCAGCAGCCTGTTCCGTTTCAATCGTCGAAAGCGTTCTCATCCTCTACCTCCATGTAAAAGCAACAAGTCCGATTACCCAGCATCTCCTGATACTGGTTGCTTCAAGTTAGTAATGGTTCCAGGTTTCGCCAGTTTTTTTCCGGAGGGCTGCGGGGTCAGCTCCCGAACCCACACACCTTCATCCCCGCCACAAACGCCGGCCGCGCCGTGACCTTGGCGCGCCAGCGCTCCACGTGCTCGAACTCGGCCATGCCCAGATATTCATAGGCCTTGTAGAAGCCGGACAGGCACTCCACCCAGGGCACGTGCGCCATGTCCACGATGCTGTAGTCCTTGCCCAGCAGGTACTCGCGGTCCTTCAGTCGCTCATTCAGCACGCCCAGCAGGCGGCGGGTTTCGGCGGTGTAACGCTTGTCGCCGTAGTCGTCCGTGGTCTTGTCTTTGGCGTAGACGTGGAAGTGTCCGAACTGGCCGAACATGGGGCCGATGTGGGCGGCCTGGAATACCAGCCACTGCTGCGCTTCCAGTTGCGCGCGGTAGGTGCGCGGGTAGAACTGGCCGGTCTTGTCGGCCAGGTACTGCAGGATCACGATGCTTTCCATCAGCAGCACCGGCTCGCCTTCGGGGCCATTGGGGTCGATCAGCGCCGGGATCTTGCCGTTGGGGCTGATGCGCAGGAAGTCGGGGTCGTGCTGGTCGCCCTTCATGATGTTGATGACGTGGGGGTCGTAACTGAGGCCCATTTCCTCCAGACAGACGCTTACCTTCTGGCCGTTGGGCGTGGCCAGGGAATAGAGCTGGATGGCGTCCGGCATGGAAGGGGGCCAGCGGCCGGGGAACCAGGGGGTGGCGGTCATTGCTGCTCCTGAAGTCATAAAAGTGTTTAAAGTCAATTGGTTGTGTTTTTCCGGAAAGCAAGGGCAGGGCCTTCCGACCCGGCGATTGTAGCGATCCTGGCTGCCGGGTATAGCGGTCCCGGCAGCGGGGGCTGGAATCCACGCAAAAATTACGCGGGTTGATATCGACAGCCCACAGGACCCTGTATATAGTGCCGCCACATTTTCACCTGCCCCCGAATTTCGCGGGGTAGGCACTGTGACAGGCTTGGGTAGTAACTCTCAGCACATGAAAATCGTGTTCCGCCGGCTCGCCGGCATGACGGTCAATCTTTTCGGCTGGTTCAGCCGTCCTACCCCCATTGAGCGCACCGCGCAGGAACGCAAGTTCTTCGCCGGGGAGATCAAACGCCTGCGCGTGTATGACTATCCCAACTGCCCCAGCAGCCTGCGCGTCCGGCAGACCCTGCGCCGCCTGAACCTCGATATCCAGTACTGCGACATCCGCAAGTGCCAGGTACATCGTGACAACCTGCTGGCCGAATTCGGCCGTGTGCACGCGCCCTGCCTGCGCATCGAAGAGGGCCAGAGCGTGCAATGGCTCGACGACCCCAAGCAGATCGTCCAGTACCTCAACCAGCGTTTCGACCCCGCCAACGCCCGCGAAGCCTCCGCCGCCTGAAATCAAGGGGTCAGGCCTCGAGAGTAGGCACCCCGAGTCGCTAGGAGTAGGCACCCCGAGGTGCCAAGAGTAGGCGCCACGAGGCGCCAGGAGTAGGCACCCCGAGGTGAAACTGGTAGTTTCACGGCCATCGCGAAACTGCCATCCCGAGGTCGTCCATGCCCGAACTGCTGCCCTGCGCTGAACTGAATCCCGGTGTCCTTGCCACTGCCAGCGTGATCTGGCTGCACGGCCTTGGCGCCAACGGCCATGACTTCGTGCCGGTGGTGCCGCAACTGGAGTTGCCGGACGACCTGCCGATCCGCTTCGTGTTCCCGCACGCTCCCTCGCTACCGATCACCATCAACCACGGCCATGTAATGCCAGCCTGGTTCGACGTGCTGGAACTCGGCAAGGAACGCAGCTTCAACCCGCACCAGTTGCTGGCCTCCAGCGCCGCCGTGCATGCGCTGATCGACCGCGAGCTTGAGCGCGGCGTGGCGTCCGACCGCATTCTGCTGGCCGGGTTCTCGCAGGGTGGAGCGGTGTGCTTTCACGCCGCGCTGACCTATGACAAACCGCTGGCTGGCTACATGGCGCTGTCCACCTGGTTCCCCACTGCCGGCGCGGTGGAAGTGCACCCCGCCAATGCAGCACTGCCGATCCTGCTGTGCCACGGCACCCAGGACAACGTGCTGCCCATCTCCATGGCGCAGAATGCCCGGCACTACCTGCAGGAACTGGGGCTGCGCCCCGACTACCGCACCTATCCCATGGCACACCACGTCTGCCCCGAGCAGATCGGCGATATGTCGGCCTTCATCCAGGCGCATCTCTGAATACTCCGTAGGGGCGGGCCCCCGTGCCCGCCCCTACGCGTCTGTGCGGAATGGGGATACACTCGGTTCCAATCAAAGTGGTGCAGAGACACCCCGCGACTTCAGTTCCACAGGCGGAATCCATGCTGTCGAGAAACCTGCACCACGCGTTCGGTGCTGCACTGCTGTCCGTCATGCTGCCAGTCTTTGCGCAGGACATCGTCCCCGCGCCCGCCACGCAGCCATTCCGGGACCAGCTGGTAGCCGACATGGACAACGCCACCACCATCTGGGACAACGCCTGCTCTGCCTGTCACGGCGAGATGGGCCAGGGCGGCCACGACGGCGTCCCCGACATTCGCAACAGCGCGTTGAGCTTGAGCCAGATCATGCTCGTCGTGAACGCCGGGAGTAATACCATGCCCGGGTTCGCCGGCTTTACCCAACAAGAACTGCTGGACATCAGCACCTATGTGATTAAGGAGCTGTGATCAGGACGGGCGGGCAAAGCAACATAGGATGACTTCATGACAGGATTACTTGCGGAGAATATGTTCCTTAATCTCCGCACATCATGCGGAATTACTCTTGCCCTTGCGCTGAATAATCGGCATTATCGCCGCAGAAGGTGCGGAGATTATGCCAAACTATATCCACGAGCGACCAGAATGGCCCAATTTTCATTGGGATGAGGGGCTGCTTACCCAGCAGCTGGCTTCTGTGCGCCATCGCCAGGGGCGGCTTATGGGGCGTATGGAAGCGCTCGGCTTTGACCTTCGCGCCGAAGCCGTCCTGACAGTCCTCACCGAGGATGTGCTCAAGTCCAGCGAAATAGAAGGTGAGCTCCTGGACAAGAGCCAGGTTCGGTCATCCATCGCACGCCGTCTGGGCATGGATATCGGTGCGCTGGCGCCAGCCGACCGCCATGTTGAAGGCGTGGTCGAAATGATGCTCGACGCAACGCAGCGCTATTCCGAGCCGCTGACAGAGGAGCGGCTGTTTGCCTGGCACGCGGCACTGTTTCCCACCGGCCGTAGCGGTATGTCCCTTATCACCGTCGGTGACTGGCGCGATGCAAACGCAGGCCCGATGCAGGTTGTTTCGGGGCCAATGGGGCGTGAGCACGTTCACTTCGAAGCGCCGAACGCCGAGCGCCTGCCGGCAGAGATGGCCAGCTTCCTGCGCTGGTTCGCCAACCGCGCCGCGCCGCTCGACGCGGTGCTCAAAGCAGCGCTCGCACATCTGTGGTTCGTCACTATCCATCCCTTCGATGACGGTAATGGGCGCATCGCGCGCGCCATTGCCGATATGGCACTGGCGCAGTCGGAAGGCAGTCCTCAGCGCTTCTACAGCATGTCGGCCCAGATCCGCCGCGAGCGTGATGCCTATTACCACGCGCTGGAATTTACGCAGAAGGGCGATCTTGATATTACTGCCTGGCTCACGTGGTTCCTTGCCTGCCTCGATCGAGCCATTGAAGGTGCAGAAGACACACTGGCAGGCGTAATCCACAAGGCGCGCTTCTGGGAAGCGATCAAGCACAAGCCCCTCAACGAAAGACAACGGAAAGTCATAGGCAAAATGCTGGAAGGCCTGGAAGGAACCTTGACGTCCTCGAAGTGGGCAAAGCTCACAAATGCATCACCTGACACGGCGCTACGTGACATCACTGATCTTGTCGAGCGTGGGGTGTTGGTGAAGGATGCGGGTGGCGGACGCAGTACTAGGTACTCTCTTGGCGCGTTAGCGTGAGGTTCTTGCTCACATAAGGACGGGTTGCTGACCTCCGCATTTGCGTGGGCGCCAAACTGCCGGCCAGCCCATGTTTGTACGTTTTAATGGTTGTTGTGCCACAACCACAGCACTACACCGCCCCCTCGGCGAGGTCTCACCGAGTTGAGTCACGGTAGGCCTTTAAAACCGCATTCATACGCGTCTGCCAACCTGCTCCCTGCGCGCGGTACCACTCCAGTACTTCCTTATCGAGCCGCAGCGAGATTTGCTCTTTGCGGGCATCAGCGTCCAGCGCGGGGCGGCCACGCTTGGCGCGGTACTCGGTAACTCCCGTGTGCGGAATGGCATCGGCCCAGAACTTCGCCGTGCCGGTCTTACTGCCTGGCTTGTAGGGCACGTCACTTCCTTGGGTACGCTTGGTAGTAGGCATCTTTCTCATAACGCTCGGCCTCCCGGCAAGTCGATGCCGTGCTTTGCCAGGTTCCCTTTGGCCTTTCTGGAGTGGTGATCCACTGGAATTAATGTATATGCATATAATTGATGCCGCAAGCCGGCAAAGCAACATAGAATGACTTCCTTCAGGATTCCTCTTTTTATCAATGGGAAGTGGAGCAAACGATCGGACATGCTGCGCCGGCTACTCATCAGCGAAACTGCACACCCATGATCTTCCTCGAATCAATCACAGTCCTCGGCTGTCTCCTTATCGGCAGCCGCTTCGGCGGCATGGGCCTTGGGCTGGTCAGCGGCATCGGGCTGTTCATACTGGTCTTCGTGTTTGGCCGCATACCGGGCGAGCCACCGGTGCGGGTGATGCTCACCATCCTGGCGGTGATTGGCTGTGCCTCCACCCTGCAGGCAGCCGGTGGCTTAAACGTGATGATGCAGTTCGCTGAAAGGCTGCTGCGCAAACATCCGGCCCACATCACGCTGCTGGCGCCACTGACCACCTGGACCCTCACCTTCCTCTGCGGCAGTGGCCACATGGTGTACACCATGTTTCCCATCATCGCCGACATTGCACTGCACAAAGGCATCCGTCCCGAGCGGCCGATGGCGGTGGCCGCGATCGCCGCGCAGATGTCGATCTGCTGCTCGCCGGTGTCGGTAGCGCTGGTGTCCCTGGTGAGCATACTCGCCGCCCGCCAGGGTGTTGCCGAGGCCTACGATATGCTGGACATCATTCTGGTCACTTTGCCGGCGTCGCTGTTGGCGACCATGCTCGCGGCGCTGTGGAGCATGCGGCGCGGCCTTGATTTGGCGGATGATCCTGAGTTCCAGGCCAAACTCGCCGACCCCGTGCAACGCGCCTATATCTACAGTGAAGGCGCCAGCCTGCTCAACACCCGCTACCCGCGCAGCGCCTATCTCAGCGTCGGCATTTTCCTGGCGGGCATTGCTGCGGTGGTGCTGCTGGGCGCGTTTCCGGCGCTGCGCCCAGGTTTTACGGTGGACGGCACCACCACGCTGTTGGACATGAATCTGGTCATCCAGATGATGATGCTGATCGCCGGCGCCTGCATGTTGTTCTGCTGCAAAGTGCCTGCTGCCGAGATTGCCAACGGTTCCTTGTTCAGAGCGGGCATGACCGGAATATTCTCGATCTTCGGCGTAGCGTGGATGACCGATACGTTTCTCGGCACCTACATGGGGGCGCTGCAAACCAGTCTGGCCGACGTAGTGCAAACCCAGCCCTGGCTCTATGCAGTCGTCCTGTTTCTCGCCACCAAACTGATGAACAGTCAGGGCGCTGCCATTGTCGCCATTGCCCCCATGGGCCTGGCACTCGGTATCCCGGCTGCCTTGATCATTGCGTTCTTTCCGGCAGCCAATGGGTACTTTCTGATTCCCACCTATCCAACCGATCTGGCCTGTATCGGCTTTGACCGGTCCGGCACCACGCGCATCGGCAAATACCTGCTGAACCACAGCTTCATGGTGCCGGGGCTTATTGGCGTGGTGGCGGGCAGCGCGTTCGGATATGTGTTTGCGCAGGTGTTGTTGTAGGACTTGCTCAAACAGCACCCCGGGCGTAGGAGCCCCACCGTAACCGCGGTCTGGGTTGGTCGTCGCATTGGCAGCAGCCATCCCAAGGTTGCAAATTACAGTACTGTCCAGTATCATAAATTCATATAAGCTTTTAGTATTTCAATAAAGTATTGATATTTAGAACGTTAATAAACATAAACCAGTACTGATTAGTATGGCGGTTGAAAATTCAGTGCGGTCGCAGACTCCTGCCCGTGCCACCAAATCACGGCAGAAACGTGAGCAAATCAAGCTGGCGGCCATGGATCTGATTCTTGAATTTGGCTATGAGGCTGCGTCCCTTGATCTGATCTGCAAGAAAGCCGGGTGTTCGAAATCGGCCATTTATGAGCATTTCAGTAACAAAGAGGGGCTGTTGGCTGCGCTGACCGAAGATGCAGCCCTGGAACTCTCCGAAGCATTACACGCCTTTCATTTGCAGGGCCTGAGTGTGGAAGACACCTTGCGGCATTATGCCGAACTCGTGCTTACCCGCATTCTTGAAGAGCGGCATGTCGCCATAGTTCGCAGCACCATCGCCGCCCTGCATAAGTACCCCGAACTTGGACCGGCCTATTACCGGGTTGGCGGCCGGACCGGCAAGGCCGGTCTCACCCACTATTTCGCCATACAGGCAGCGGAGGGGCATCTGATAATCCCGGATCCTGAATGGGCTGCCGATGAATTTCAGGGGATTCTTTTCTGGGAACGCTTGCTGGCTCAGATCGTTGGTGCACGCAGTGCTCCGGATGAAAGAGAAATCAAGGAGCACTCCAAGCGGGCGGTGGACAGCTTTCTACAACGCTACAAGAGAGACGCGGGGTAATGCATATGAAAACAGACTTTCCGGTCCTCATCGTCGGTGGCAGTCTGGTCGGTCTGTCTACCGCCATGTTTCTGGCATTGCATGGCATTCCAACACTTTCGATCGAGAAGCATCCTGGTACAGCAATTCATCCGCGTGCCGGATACTTTCAGCTGCGCACGCTGGAAATACTGAGGCAGGCGGGAATTGAGCAGGAAGTTGTCACCACCGCACACGCAAAATATGACCCCAATGGCGGAATGAATGCGGTGGAGACACTCGCAGGGCGCGAGATCACCAACTATATCCCCGACATCAATCTGGGCATTCATGATCTGACTCCGGTACGGCGGCTCTTCATGCCGCAACAGGATCTTGAACCCATCCTCAAGAGGAAAGCAGAAGCGCTGGGAGCAAAGTTCCTGTATGCGCATGAAGTAATCAGCTTCATGCAGCAGGGCAACAAGGTCCTGCTGCAGGCAAGGGATGTCGTCAGTGGCGAAGAAAAGCATTTCGCAGGCTCATATCTGGTTGCCTGTGATGGCAGCCGCAGTCCTGTGCGTGAGGCGCTGGGTATTCCAATGCACGGGCATGCTGATATGTCCCACAGCATAACCATCTACTTTCGTGCCGATTGTTCAAAAGCCTTGCGCGGAAGAAACCTGGGCGTCATTTACGTCAACAACGAAAAGCTGCGTGGTTTTTTCCGTCTCGAAAAATCCGGCCTCGGCGGCTTTCTGGTGATCTTCACCGCAGGCGACATCAATGATCCACATGCCCGACGGGTTGCTGAAATCATCACGGCTGAAAAGGCCGTGCAGATGGTCCGGGACGCCGTTGGCGATGACAGCCTTGAGGTGAAGGTAGAGGACATCCACAAGTGGAAGGCCAACTTCCTGGCAGCAGAGCGTTTTCAGCAAGGCAGAATATTCATCGCCGGTGATGCTGCGCACCTGACAGCACCAACCGGCGGGTTTGGTGGCAATACCGGTGTACAGGATGCCCACAATCTGGCGTGGAAACTTGCCGCAGTGCTGCGTGGTGAAGCGGGAGAAAAGCTGCTGGAGAGTTATAACGATGAACGGCAGCCAGCAGGTGCGCAAATGTATGAGCAGGGCTATCAGCGCTATGTGACCCGTTCGGATCCGGATCTGGGTATGAAAGGGGTCAAAAAACAGATCCCCGATACGCATGTCGAGTTCAATCGTTACCGGTCTACTGCGGTGGTCTTCGAGAAGGGCTATGCAGATGATGGAAAGCCCGATATTGATCCGCGCAAGTCATGTGCACTGCCTGGAACCCGGGCGCCGCATGTCCAGGTCTGGCGCAGCGGCAAGCTGTTTTCGACCATTGATCTGTACGTTGAATGCTTTGTTCTGATTACAGCCCATGAAGGTGGGGCCTGGCAGCACGTCGCACAGCAAGTTGCAGAGTCGCTGGGTATACGAATTGATTTTCATTTGGTGGCCGCTCCCGGTGGCCAGGGAGAGCTGGTTGATATTGCGATACACCGTGAAAGGATTTCCAGCCCCTTCTATCCGTCCTTCCCCGAGGCTTATGGCATTGCTGCGTCCGGCGCCGTTCTGGTACGCCCTGATGGCTATGTGGGCTGGCGTGAAAACGCTTATCAAAGCGGGAGCTCCCAGGCTTTGACAGAGGCATTGAAACAGATACTTGCACGGTAACGAAAAGCCGGGGGAGGAAGTTTTCATACTGAAAGAAATCACAAAAGTCAAAACAGGGGGGTTAGGGAATGGCAGTAAAAATTCACGTCGTCTTTTACAGCATGTATGGGCATGTCTATCAGCTTGCAAAAGAAATTGCTGCTGGCGCTGCGGATATCGAGAACACAGAGGTAAAACTCTTGCAGGTTCCCGAGCTGGTACCGGATGACGTACTGCTTTTGAGCGGAGCCCGTGACACCCGCAAGGCATTTGAAGAAGTGCCTTATGCCGAGCCCAATAAACTGGCTGAAGCAGATGCGATCATTTTTGGAACACCTACCCGCTTTGGCAATATGTGTGCGCAGATGAGGAACTTTCTGGATCAGACCGGCGCTTTGTGGATGAGCGGAGGGCTTGTGGGGAAGGTTGGCAGTGTTTTCACGAGCTGTGCCAGTCAGCATGGTGGACACGAAACCACGATCACCAGTTTTCATTCAACGCTGCTGCATCATGGAATGCTCATAGTCGGTGTGCCCTACACTGAGCAGAAACTACTGGACATGAGTGCCATCAATGGTGGTTCGCCGTATGGAGCTTCTACCGTGGCAGACGGTGATGGCTCACGTCAGCCCAGTCGTCTGGAACTTGATATTGCCCGCTTCCAGGGGCGTCATGTTGCAGACATTGCCTGTCGCCTGACCGGCAACAGTCGCTACTTATAATCGCGTAAATCCAGAGGAGTTTTACGTGAAGATCATGACTGTGCTGAAGAAAGCATTCGGACCGGGGCTGCTGTTTGCGTTACTGACGATGTTGAGCAGCACCCAGGGACTGGCCCACCATTCCTTTGCCATGTTTGAACACGAGAATCAGATCAAGCTGACTGGGACTGTCGGCCGTTTTCAGTGGACCAACCCGCATGTCTACATCGAACTGGAAGTGGTTGGCGAAGATGGCGAAGCTCGCGTGTGGACTATCGAGTGCGCGAGTCCGGGCATCCTCAGCCGCATAGGCTGGAAATTCAATATCATGAAGCCAGGTGATGAAATTACGGTAATCGTAGGTCCTTTGAAGACCGGAGAACCCGGTGCTCTGCTGAAACAGGTAACCTTGGCAGATGGTACAAAAATGGGGAACGGTGGACCGGCCGGAGAGCCGAACATCGAATGACCTGGCGAGGCAAGAAAAGATATTGAAGAGTACTTGAATAGACATTCGCTGGGGAGAACCATCCAAATGCAGAAAGATTTTGCGGGAATCAACACACGAAAAGCGCTGAAGTGCGGCAAAGGACTCAGTCTTGCCCTGCTTTGCTGGAGTTTTGCGGGATTCAGCATGGCTCAGGTCGCTGATGGTCCTGGTATCGACGGCAAGTGGTTCAGCTATCCAGGGCGGGTCGATCCTCTGAAAGAGCTGCCACTGGCCCCTCCGCCGCCGGTACCCGAACCACCGCTGAAGGCTGAGTTCATCGATGCCTGGCGCGCTGAACGCGCCATGCTGGAAGAGGCCAGCGCACGTGGCGAACCGATCGCGACTGGCTACACTCACTGCTTGCCTGACGGCATGCCCACCATGATGCAAGCCATGTTTCCGATGGAGGTACTTGAGAGCAAAGGCCAGGTGACCATCATTCAAGAGGCATACAGCCAGGTCAGGCGAATCTATCTGGATGAATCACAAATTCTATATGACGAAGCCGAGCCGCGTTTCTGGGGCCACTCGGTAGGGCAGTGGGAGGGTGACACGTTGGTAGTAGACACCGTGGGTATAAAAGGCTACGTACAATTCATGAACGTACCGCACTCCAATCAGGTGCGGATCCACGAACGGATACGGTTGATTTCCCCCGACATGATGGAAAACCGCATTACTTTGACGGATCCGGAGTATCTCACAGGGCCT
>JBIIWP010000055.1:0-19611 GCA_044338855.1 Pseudohongiellaceae bacterium
CGAGCGCCGGCCGCATCTTCTGGTTGCGCAGGTAGGCAAGCAACAAGCGGCGGACGCGCTGCGGCGTCTCTTCACTTGCGGCCGTGATCTCAGCCCTGCGTACGTTGCCGTCGCGCGTCAGGTTCAAGCTGACATCAATATAGCCACGATAGGGCAGGGTGTCATCCACTCCGACGTTGAACAGCTCACGGCTGTAGGGGTGCACGGCAAAATCCGGTACCGGCAGCAGGGGTGAGGGCTGCAGCCACGCGCTTGCGGCGGCTTCGTCGAACCCGGCATCCAGCAGGGCAGCCCAGGTCCTGGCATACCACGTTTCGGCCTCTCGTCGTTGCTGATAGGCAATGTTCAGGTCGGCCTGGCGCAGGTAGGCCGTGGCCAGTGCCAGCGGATCGGCCGGGTTTGCAGCTTCCAGTGCCGCGACTTCCTGCTCCAGCATGTCGCTGCTCTCGCGGAAGCCGCGACGCATGATCATGGGATCCACGGTGACAATGGTGCCGGACAGCGCCGAACGATCGTCGGCCTCGCCCAACAGCCGGTCGATGTGGCGCTTGAACGCATACTCACCGGCGACCAGCTTGAGTCGCAGTGCCTCGCGCTGCTGCGGATCCATGGTGTCACCCTGGGTTTCCAGCAATTCTTCGTAGACTTTGCGTGCTTCGCGCAACCGGGCATCCACCACCATCTCCGGGGTGAGCGAATAGCGCGATGCTTCGTTCAACGCACCAGTCAAAGCGTTGTTGTTCATGACAAAACGCCGCGGCACGAAGCGTACTTCGCCGTTCTGGGTGTTGCGCACCACGACCATCTCTTCCGGGCGGTCATTGCCGGGGAGTTGAATGAAGCGGGGATTGATCATGGAGCTGCGCTGGTAGGCGTGCAGGTTCCAGTCGGCCCAGGCCAGCTTGGCGGCGATCAGGCGGGGATCATCATCGGCGTAGGCTCGCTGCTGCATATAGAAGAGATAGGAGCGATAGTCGTTCTCACGTTCAGTGTCGCCCACTGCCATGAGACTTTCGATGATGCGCTGCACATCGGCTTCCTGGTCCGGCGTGAACAGACCATCGTTGACGCGGGCGATGTGCACGGATTTTTCCAGGGTGGCGATGGCGCTTTCGTGCTGCCCCAACTGCTGCTGCAGGCTGCCCAGCTCCTGATACTGCTCGCGCACAAGGGGGGAATACAGGCCGGACTCGGCCAGTGCAGTATCGATGGTGGCTTCGATGGCAGCGATGGACCGCCGGTCTTCGAGGCCAGGGGCACCGGCAGTTGCCGGAGCAGGAACGGAGTCGAAGGGTTCGGGAAAATCAGCAGGCTCTGCAAGACCGGCGGGCGGGCGCGGCGGCCCGCCGGCCTGGTCGAGGGGCTGCATGTCGAAGATCAGCTGCGCGTACTCGTCGGTACCGGCGATGACCAACTGCGCGGCTGCGCCCGAGGGTTGCAACAGCGACAGCAGAGCCAGCGTCAGCAAGAACGGGCACAGCGCGGCAGGACGGATTGCGGCTGTATTCGGAATGCACTTCACGACACTGCTCCGGGATTCGGATTTCAACGATACCCCCTTCAACTTGCCTGCACAATGCGCTGCTGCCCGCGGGTATCAGTTGCGTGGCAGTGAGCGGAGCGCCGGGTAGAACTGCATGAAGGTGCCGTTGTATGCCCCCTCTGCCTCATGGCACTGCACACACTCGTTCCCCGCCTCCAGTGCCGTGCTGGCTGTTTGCGTGCTGTCCTGGAACATGAAGAAGGCGCGGCCGTCGTCGAAGCGCTGCGCATCGATCACGTGGATCTCCTGCGCCCGCAGGTCGCCCTGCACGAAGCCCTGCAGCTGCGGGTCGGAGTTCACCTCGGCTGCATAAAACGACAGCAGGAACATGCTGCCATCGGCATAACGGCCGTTATCGAGGAAATAGCGGTAGGCCGCCGGTTCCATCTGCACCACACCGATCACCCCGGGCATTGCCGGGTCGAAGGGCTCGCTGCGGTAGTCGCTGCCCAGCGAGCTGCCCATGTGCACCCAGGTGGCAAGGTCGGCGGGCCGCTGCAGCTCGCCGGCATCGCTATAGCGGGCGACTCCAAGCGGGTCCTGGGCCTGCAGGAGGGCGGGAGCGAGCAGGGCAAGGCCCAGACAGAGGGCAGGACCGTGGCGACGTTTCATGGCAGGAGACTCCGGGGGTTGGTAGTTGGCAGACCTGCATGCTAAGGCCCTTGCCTGGTATTGTCGTCACTGGCGCGGGCGGTGCCAACTGGCGCCTGGGTAAAAAATATGGGCAATTACCATTTATCTTCGCCGCCTGCGGCGAGTAAACTACTGGCATGAAAGGCAAATTTTGGTCCAGCGCACGCATTGCTGCCCTGCTCATGAGCGGGTTGTGGGCGGATTTTGCCTTGGCCCAGCCAACCACCAACCTCGCGTTGGGCAATGGTTTGGCCCTCGAGCAGTCCAAGCGCGTGCTGGGCTGGCTTGAAAACATCCGCGTTTACCCCGGCGGCATGATCATGCGGGCCAAGCTCGACTCCGGCGCCCTTTCCAACGCCATCCATGCTGAAAACATCGAGACCTTCGAAGGTGCAGACGGCCGCCGCATGGCGAGTTTCACCATCCTGAAAGACCATACCAATCCCGACAGTGAGCGTCTGGACCTGGTGCTGCCCATCGAGCGCGAAGTGAACATCAAGCTGCGCTATACCTCCGTGCGCGACGAACGGCCCATGGTAAGCCTCGAGTTCTGCATCGCCGGCATCCGCCACTCAACCTTGTTCAGCCTTACCGAACGCACCGATTTCCTGTATCCGGTGCTGCTCGGGCGCGAGTTCCTCAGGGAACATGTCATCATCGATCCCAGCGAAACCTTCACCCACCGCACCGGCTGCCGCCGAGCCCTGTAGAGTAGTATGTCCAGACGATCATCCTTTTCGATCCCGCCCGCAGTCCTGCTGGGGCTTTTCCTCACCGCGCTCGCCCTCCTTGTCACCTGGATGAAGGTGGACAGGCTGCACATGCCGCTGGTTCCGGGCGGGGAGTCGGAGCTCTGGACCGTCGAGTCGCGCATCGATTTCACGGGCCGCGCGGGCCCCGCCAGCGTCAATTTCCTGCTGCCGGAAGACACTACCGGCTTCACGCGCGTTGACGAAAACTTTGTGTCACGCAGCTTTGGTCTCGACGTAAATGATGTCTCGGGGCGTCGCGCCGCGCGCTGGACCCTGCGCCGCTCCGAAGGCGAACAATCGCTGTTCTACCGGGTGCAGGTCTATCCGGAAGCTGAAGCCTTCAGCAGCAGTTATGCCACGGATGAAGCCCCCGAGTTTCCGCCGGTGCCCGACTATCCCGAGCCGCTGGCCTCTGCCATCGCTGACGTGCTCAGTACCGCACGCAATGAATCTGCCGACATTTTCAGTTTCGCCAACCGGCTTATCGCCACCCTGGCCAACACGGAAGACGAGAACGTGCGCGTGATTCGTGACGCACGCCCCGATTCCGAATGGGAAGAGCTTGTGACCGAAATCCTGGCTGGCGCCCGCATTCCTTCGCGGGTGATCCAGGGCGTGTCGCTGCGTGACGATTTCCTCGACAAGCAACTTGTCACCTGGATAGAGGTGTTCAATGGCCAGCGCTGGCGCGGCTTCAATCCGCAGACCGGAGAAATGGGCTACCCGGACCGCTTCTATCCCTGGGTGCGCAGTGGCGTCGATGTGATGGACGTCAGCGGTGTGCGCAATCTTTCGGTGAACTTCTCCGTGTCCAAGGTCAGTGTCGCGCAAGAGCGCCTGGCGCAGCGTATCGAGGGCCGTTTGCTCACCGGCCTGATGAACTTCACGCTGTACAGCCTGCCGATACCCACGCAGGAAGTGTACAAGGTGCTGCTGCTGGTGCCGCTGGGTGCACTGGTTGTGGCCTTCATGCGCGTGATGATCGGCATCCCCACCTTCGGTACCTTCACGCCCATCCTCATCTCGCTGGCTTTCCGTGAGACCCAGCTGGGCTGGGGCCTGTCGCTGTTCCTCATGATCCTGTTCACGGGCTGGCTGGTGCGTATTGCGCTGGCAAACCTGCGCCTGCTGCTGGTGCCGCGCCTGGCCTGCATGCTGGTGGTGGTGATTGCTCTGATGGTGATCATGAGCCTGCTGAGCCAGCGTCTGGGCTTCACGCAGGGCCTGTCCATCGCGCTGTTCCCGATGGTGATCCTGACCATGACGATCGAGCGCATGTCCATCGTGTGGGAAGAATTCGGTACACGTGAAACCATCAAGGAAACGCTGGGCACACTGATCGTTGCCATGTCGGGCTATTGGGTGATGAATCATCCGCAGCTGGTGCACCTGATGTTCAACTTCCCCGAGCTGCTGCTGGTGATCCTGACCCTGTGCATCGCCATTGGTTCCTACTCCGGCTACCGCCTGTCCGAAGTGCTGCGCTTCAAGGATCTGGCGAAGGTTGATCCCTGATGCTCGGTACCTGGCTAAAGCTGCGCAAGAACGGCGTGGTCGGTCTCAACGGCCGCAACCACAGCTACATCATGAAATACAACCAGCGCAAATCGTACCCGCTGGTGGATGACAAGCTGCGTACCAAACAGCTGGCGATCGAGGCCGGCATCAGCGTGCCCAAGTTGTATGGCGCGGTCAGCACGCCACACGATCTCAAGAAGCTTCCGGAAATTCTCGGCAAGCACCACCAGTTCGTGATCAAGCCGGCTCACGGCAGCGGCGGCGAAGGCGTGCTGGTTATAGACGGTGTGCGTCGTGATCTGTTCGTGAAGGGCGACGGCCGTGCGCTGTCGATGGAAGACATCAGCTTCCATGCCTCCAACATCCTGTCCGGCATCTACAGTCTTGGCGGCATCCCCGACCAGGCCATGATCGAGTACCGCGTGTGCGTTGATACGGTGCTGGCGCCGGTCAGTTACCGCGGCGTACCCGACGTGCGCGTACTGGTATTCAAGGGTGTGCCGATCATGGCGATGATCCGCCTGCCCACGCGCGACTCCGATGGCAAGGCTAACCTGCATCAGGGTGCTGTGGGAGTGGGCATCGACATCGCCACCGGTATTACCACCAAGGGTGTCTGGCGCAACCATGTCGTCAACGAGCATCCCGATTTCGGCGTGCCCTTGTCTGGACTGTTGATTCCCGAATGGAACAAGATGCTGGAACTCGGCGCGCGTTGCTACGAACTTACCGGCCTTGGCTACATGGGCGTGGACATCGTGCTGGACCAGAACCTGGGTCCGCTCATCCTCGAGATGAACGCCCGCCCCGGCCTCGCCATCCAGATCGCCAACCAGGCTGGCCTGCAAACACGCCTCGACAAGGTCGAAGCACTCGACACCATTCCCGCCGACCCCCTGGCCCGTTGCGAACTCGCCAAGCAGTTATTCGGCCTCCAGACGCCCGCAACCGAAGCCCCACTTCCTCCCGCATAACCCGACCCAGCGCAAGTGTGCTTGCCGTGCCCCGTGGGATTACACCGCGCTGAGGTTGCGCTCGTCGGCCCAGTTGCCGTGGAGACCCTGGCGCAGGCGGAAGGGCAGTTTGCAGCGGGCGATGGGGCCGTCCTCGATGCGCAGGGCTTCGAAGATGGCAAGCTCGGAGTAGTTGCGCACGATGTCGTCGATCAGCACCAGGATGTAACCATCGCCCTCCGGTGAATCCGGGTGGCGTGGCACGAAGCAGGGTTCCTGGATCAGGCAGTCGGGGCCGCAGAACCACGCACTCTGTTTGCCCGTGCGGAAATCCTTCAAGCCCAGCTTGTTGATGCGCAGCCCGGACGCGCGTGCGCTCGGACCATTGAAGGGCAGCGAGGGATCGGTGACGAGGAACCAGCCATAGCTGTGGTTCTGCGTGGCATAGCGATCGTCGATGCGCGGGAATTCGCCCACCATGTCGGTGAGGATTTCATCTTTCTCGAACGAGTCCCCCTTGCTGTTGAAGTCCACGGTCCAGCGCGTCATGTAAGACTTGGCCTCTTCGCGGTTGAACGGTGCGCCGTGGATGTCGGGGAAGAAGGGGAACATGTTGTTCTTCGCCACTGGCGTATCGAAATAGATTTTCGTGCCGTCGTTGAAGGCGTTCATCACGTGCGAGCAGAACAGGTTGGGGCGCGTGAACCACTTCATGTCCTTGCCCTCGCCCTTGCGTGGCAGCACGCCGAGGTGGACCGGCAGCGTGGTGTCGAAGCCGAAATGCGGCAGGCGCTGGTCCAGGCGTTCCTGGTTGGAGGTGCTGGGGACGATGTGGAATACCGCATAGTCCTCGGTCACGCCGAAGTCGTGCATCATGCAGTAGTAGGGTACCTGGAACCACACTTCGCGCAGCAGCTCGCCCTTGGGGCTGATTTCCATATAAGTGCAATCGCGTGTCATCAGGCCTGTGGAGGCATAGCTGAAGGCAATCATGTTGCCGGTCAGCGGGTCGATCTTGGGGTGCGCGCAGAAGGTCTGGCTGTGGCACTTGCCGCCCCAGTTGGTGTAGCCCTGGGTCTCCAGCGTCAGCGGGTCCATCACCAGCGCCGGGCTGTCTTCCTTCAGGGCCAGCAGCTTGCCGGCGTGTACGATTGAATTGGTATTGGCGGTGCCGCGAATACGGCCTTTCACTGAGGGATCGTCGGTCTGCGGGTTGCGGTAGGCGCCGAACAGGGCTTTGCCAGCCGCACGCTCGAGCTTCCATTTGTCGGTTTGCGCATAGCGCTGCTTGAAGTCGACGCGCCCGTTGCGGAAGCGGAACAGCGAGATCAGACCATCGCCATTGAAGAACTGGTCCTCATCGAACATCGGCGCGAACTGCTGGTCGGGGTGCACGCGGTGAAAGGTGCCATTGAGCTGCGAGGGGACTTCGCCTTCCACCTCCATGTCCATGATGTCGCCTTCGAAGCGCAGCGGTTTGAGGATGCCGGAAAAGGCCAGGGTGTTGGGAAAGTGTGCCATGGGGATGCTCCTGTTTCTGGCGGGATTAGAACCGATGCGGTGAATGCAGACAACGTGGCTGACCAGCAAGTCAACTTTTGCTTGCCTTGCGTCAATTGATGCAGTTTTCTGGCTGTAATGTGCAAGAAACTTGCAACTTGTACGGCTTGAAGGGGCCTGCGGATTTACATGGTGGGGCCGATGTGCGAGTATCCGCGCGCCTAACGTAAGGCTCAGGGATATCTACCGTAAAGATCTGACAACAGATCCTGCGAGTCCGGGGGGAATGAGCTTTGCGCCAGTGCGGAATCAGGAGTTGAAGCGCGAGCGTTTCAGGCAGTCTCCGTCCAGGCACTCAGCACACATGTGTGTACACACGTACCAAGTCACGAACAAGTGATAAAAGGGGAAATAAACACAATGAATACGAATCTTCGTAGTTCTTACCGTTTCAAGCAGAAAGCCACTCTGCAATCTGCTGTTCTGCTGGCCATTACCACGGGCATGTTCGCCACCGCCCACGCGCAGGACGAAGCCCTGGAAGAAATCCAGGTTACCGGTTCGCGCATCGCGCGTACCACCATGGAAACACCAACTCCCGTCACCACCATGCAGGCCAGCGAACTGGCTGCGATGGCACCAGGCAACCTGATAGACGGCCTGGCCCAGATGCCGATGTTCTACAACAACCTCACGCCTGACCAGTCCAACGGCGGCCAGAACGCCGGCGGTTCCAACGTAAACCTGCGCGGCGCCGGCTCCAACCGCACGCTGACGCTGCTCAATGGTCGTCGCGTAGTGCCCAGCAACCGCTTCGGTACCGTTGACGTAGCCCTGTTCCCGGAAGACCTGCTGCGCAGCGTTGAAACCGTGACCGGTGGTGCATCCGCTTCCTACGGTACCGATGCCGTGGCCGGTGTGGTGAACTTCATCCTCGACACCGACTACGTGGGCTTCAAGACCCATGCCCAGGCGGGTCGTACCGAATACGGCGATGGCCATAACTATGAAGTCGGCGCCGCCTTCGGTTACGAGTTCGACAACGGCCTGCACGTAATCGGCTCGCTGTCCGCTTACGACATGGCTCCAATCCGCTCCTTCACTTCGCTGACCGATCGCAGCTTCATCAATAACTTCGCGCGCACCAGCAACACGACCGCTACTGGACCGAACGAAATCATCCGCCCCTGGGTGCGTCCGACCAGTTTCAGCAATGAAGGCATCCTGATCGACAATACGCGCCCCGCCCTGAACCGTCTGGAATTCAATCCCGATGGCAGCGTTGCCAAGATCCCCTTCAACGACCGCGGTACCTTGACCGCTGGTTGCCAGTGCTATTCCGATGAAGCCCACCTCTACGGCATGAACGGCTGGGACGACATCAATTCCGGCTACGAGCGCGAGAACCTGTTCCTGTATGCCGACTATGACATCGGCGACAGCACGAATGTGTACGGCCAGATGATTGCCGGCCAGAACGTCGCTTCCGACCGCCGCGAAAGCGTGTCGCTGCTGCTGGGCTGGCAGGGCCGCATCTATCCGGACAACGCGTTCCTGCGTCCGGAAGTCAGCCAGCTGCTGCTTGCCAACGGCATCACCAACCTCGATGGTTACACGGCTACCGGCGCACCGCGCGGTGGTATCGGCTACGGTTTCATGCCCCCGAACATCGTGGATAGCCCGCTGGGTGAATCCATCCAGGATACCGAGAACCAGATGCAGTCCTACACCGTAGGCTTCTCGCATGACATCTCGGGCAGCGTGCTCGATGGCTGGACGCTGGAAGGCTACTACCAGTACGGCAAGAACGTGCAGGACTTCGTCACCATCAACGGCGTGCGTACTGACCGCATGCAGATGGCGATGGAAGCCGTGCGTCATCCCACCACCGGCCAGCCCATCTGCCGCGTGAACCTGCCGCAGTACACCATGCCCCTCGACATGGGTGGCAACGGTGGCCTGTTCTCTGATTGCGTACCGATGAACACCTTCGGTGGCGTCAACAACATCAGCCAGGCCGCAGCCGACTACATCATGGACCGCGACAACAAGGTTGCCCGCCAGTGGACGCACCAGGATTTCTACGAACTGGTACTGAGCGGTGAACTGTTTGAAGGCTTTGGTGCAGGCCCCATCGACGCTGCTTTCGGTGGTTCCTACCGCGAAGACCGCTTCGACCAGGCTACGCTGGATGCATCGGATGAATTTCCGGCCCAGATCAATGGCACGCTGCTGAGCAGCCAGGGCATCCAGCCGAACGGCATCCGTGGTCTGATTCCGCAGGGTCGTACGGTGGTCCCGGGTTACAACGGCATCCCCGGCCTGCGCTTCGTACCCGCTGGCTACCTGGGTGACAGCAACTCGTCCTCGGTACTGTTCAGCTCGCTGCGCGCCTTCGGTGGCAGCTACGACGTGAAAGAGGCTTTCGCCGAAATCAACGTGCCCTTGCTCAACGGCGTGCAGTTCGCCGATTCCCTGGATACCTCGTGGGCAGCCCGCTGGGCCGACTACGAAGGTTCGGGTGACATCTGGGCCTGGAAAGCCGGCCTGAACTGGACCATCAACGACGAACTGCGCGTCCGCGCCACGCGTTCGCGTGACGTACGTGCAGCCACGCTGCGCGAACGTTTCGACCAGACCCGCGGCGGTATCAACGTGCGCAACCCCTGGGACAACAACACCCAGGTGTCCGCTGCCTCGCTGTCCGGCGGCAACCCGAACGTAGCGCCGGAAGAAGCCGACACGCTGACGGCGGGTATCGTGTACCAGCCCAACTGGCTCGAAGACTTCTCCGTGTCCGTCGACTGGTATGACATTGACATCAGCGGCGCTCTGGCCCAGTTGGGTTCGCAGCAGATCGTAGACCAGTGCCGCAACGGCGACTTAAGCCTTTGCCAGTACGTCATCACACCGAACGGTGCCGTGACCAATCCGTCAAGCAACGACTTCCGCGCCATCGACCGCGTAGAAGCCCTGTTCATCAACCTGCAGAACCAGGTGGTGAGCGGTATCGACCTGGAAAGCTCCTACCGTACCGACGTGAACTGGCTGGGTGATGGTTCCGAATCGATCAGCGTACGTTTCCTGTACTCCCGTCTGGACGAAAACTCCATCCAGACCCAGGGTGGCAACGTGGATGATCGTACTGGCCAGATCGGTGGTTTCGGTTTCGCCCAGAACAAGGTCACCACGAGCTTTACGTACAACTACGATAACTACACGGCCTTCATGCAGGCGCGCTGGACGGACGGTGGCATCCTCGACCGCACCTTCCTTGAAAGCGCCAACAGGGTGCCGGCTTCGGCTCGCCCGGCTGGTTCGCAGCTGGTACTGTGCGACAACTCCGCCAACGTGTGCACCATCAACGACAACTCGATCCCGTCCATCACCTATCTGGATGCGCGCTTCAGCGGCCGCTTCCAGCAGGACAAGCTCGAGGTGTTCCTCAACATCAACAACCTGGCCGACCGTGAGCCCATCTTCACCCCGGGCACCATCGGCCGTACCGGCGTGGGCACGGGCATCAGCCAGCTGTACGATGCACTGGGTCGCCGCTACACCCTCGGTGTGAACTACGAGTTCTAAAACTCGTCGTCAGCACTGACGCAATAAAAAAGCCGGGCTCTCGCAAGAGGCCCGGCTTTTTCATGAACTGGAATCAGCGCCACTTGCCATAGTGTTGCACCGGCGGGTGCGGATGCTTCAAGCGCCGCAGGCGCGTTCATGAACTGGAATCAGCGCGAATTTTGCAGGGCGGTGAGGATTTCGTTGCAGACGGTGTCCTGGTTTTTGCCGTCGCCGTTGATCGTGATGTCGGCGTACTGGCGATACAGGCGCGTGCGTTCGGCGAACAGGTCGTCGAAGCTCTGCTCGGGGCGTTTGGCGATGCCGCGCGTCTCGTAGTCGGTGATACGCGAGCGCAAGGTGTCGAGGTTCACTTCAAGGAAGATACACAGACCGTCCTGCTTGAGGTGCTGCATTGCGGCATCGCTGTAGACCGCGCTGCCACCGGTGGAAATCACGTGGTTGCGCACATGCAGGTCCTGCAGGACCTCGGCCTCGATCTCACGCAGGCGCAGGTAGCCGTCCTGGTCCAGGATGTCCTGCAGTGAACGTTGCACGCGGGTCTGGATGACAACATCGGTATCCACGAAGTCGTGCGAACTGCGCTTGGCGAGGATCACGCCGATGGTGCTTTTGCCCGAGCCGGGCATGCCAATGAGGATGAGGTTCGATTTCGATGGAGACATGAGCTGGCACCATAACAGGGACCTGCACATGCTACCAAAAAAGCCCATTTGCCGAGACTTCTGGTTCAGCGAACCTGGGTTTCCATGCAATCGAGCAGCTGGTTCATCAGCAGGTGCAGTTCCTGGAAGCGGCGCGGCGAACGCAGGATTTCGCTGGGGGCCTGCACCCAGCTGGAGCCGTCCAGCTCGTCGCCACAGTGCGCGATCATGGCCTCGGCGCCACGCTGGGTGGTCTCCAGATGAAACTGCAGTGCCACCACGCGGTCTTCCCACACAAAGCCCTGATTGACACAGGCCTCGCTGCTCGCCAGATGCAGTGCGCCATCCGGCAGGTCGAAGGTATCGCCGTGCCAATGGAACACCGACACCTCGTCCGGAAACAGTGCGGCGATGGGGGAGTGCGCGGGATCGGCCTCGCGCGTTACGGGGAACCAGCCGATTTCACGATGGCGATTCTGGTGGACGCGTGCGCCCAGTACATCAGCCAGCAGCTGTGCGCCGAGGCAGATGCCCAGTACCGGCTTGCCGGCGGCAATCACATCGTTGATGAAGCGTTTCTCTTCCGCCAGCCAGGGATGCACGTGCTCGTCATGCACGCCCATCGGTCCTCCCAGCACGATCAGCCAGTCGAGATCGGCGGGGTCGTGGTTCAGTTCACTCTTGTAGAGCGGTGAGCAGCTGAGCTCATGGCCGCGCGCAGCGAGGTGTGGATCCATGCTGCCGAGGTCTTCGAACGAAGCATGTTGCAGGGTATGGATTTTCACGTGCCCTCCTTCTGACTACCAGGCGTGTTCATTTCCTTCCCAGGTCCAGAAACGGCCCGAGTGCTGCAACTGCAGCCCATCAATGAGTTTGTAGAGACCGGCGGCACAGTCTGCCGGATCGAGTTGCGCGTTGGGGCCGCCCATGTCGGTTTTTACCCAGCCCGGATGCACCGGGCAGGCAATGATGCCTTCAGTGGTGAGCTCTTTGGCCATCAGCTGCATCACCTTGCTCACGGCCGACTTTGAACTGGAGTAAGCGATGTGGCCGGGGCCCATGTCGAGACTGAAGGCACCCATCTGGCTCGACACCGTGACGATGCGCGGGCGCTTGGTCAATTTGAGGTTCGGCAACAGCGCGGCAGAGACACGCAGCGGTGCCACTGCATTGACGCTGAGTGTCTGCAGGAAACCATCGTAGTCCATGTCGCGCACGCCCTGTTGTGTGGGGCCCATGATGCCGGCATTGTTTATCAGCACATCGAGCGCACGGCCATCGAGTGCAGCAACGAGTGCCAACACACTGCGCGCGTCTGTGACGTCGAGCTGCAGCACCTGCAACTGCGGGCAGGCGAGCGCCGTGAGTGCCGTGGCGCTGTCGGGTTTGCGACAGGCCGCGATGACGTGCCAGCCGGCCTTGAGAAAGTGACGGGAAAGATTGAGCCCGATGCCGCGATTGGCACCGGTGATGAGAACTGTCTGCATGCGTACCTCGCAATGAACTGATGCAAGGGTAGTGCGATCACGGGGGGATGTACACCGTTGCCGGCGCGCCTGCAGCAGGCAGGTCGCCGGCAGACCTGACGTCAGGGCGTTGGCATGCCAAAACGTGCGCGGAAATCGTCCAGCGGCAACACGAACGCGTCCGCCTGCACGAAGGCTGCATCGTCCAGCTGCGGCTGCTCCAGCAGGCGGTACCACTGCGCGTAGCTGTCGAGTTCGCTTGCGTACTGCCGGTAGTGCGATGAGTAGGTACGTACTTCCACGCGCGGCACCTCGGCGTCGAGATCGAAGTGCAGCTCGCGGTACCAGCCATCGCCGAGCCCGGGTTGGCGTCCACCGGGTCCGGGCGCCTGCCCGGCGTCAAGTGCGGCCATGCCGCGCGCCTGGTAGTCAGACAGCAACTGGTACACCTTGTGGCCATGGACATTGGTGTCGATGCGCGTGGCAGCACCAAACTGGTGGCCGCTGAACACCATCAGGATCTGGTCGTTCCTGCTGATGAATTTTTGCCACAGCACTTCGGCGCTGTTGTTGCCGGAGGGATCAGCGGTCGCCAGATCCATTGTGGGCAGACGCTCGCCGCGCGGGTTCAGGTAGTCGTGCGTGGTGACGAAAGTGGGAATGCCGGGATGACTATCGACAACGCTTTGGGCCCAGGCCAGTACCGCATCACCGGGCTGCATTTCCAGCGACAGGTTCAGGAAGCGGTAACCACCGGCACTGAACAGCTGCGCGCTGTTGGCACCGCCGTTGAAGGACTCCACGTACCAGTCCTTGTCCTTGAAGAATTCGCTGTCGGCGCCGAAGGCGGCATTGAAAGCCGTGAAGCCGCCGATGTGCACGTCGCGTGCAGACGCACTGGTACCGTTGCCGCGCGGCAGCGCCACGCTCCACCAGGCATCGTAGTCGTGGTTGCCGGGTACTACGCCGAAAGGAATGCCGGCCTCGCTGATGAGGCGATAGCCTTCCACTGCCTTGGGTATCTCGAAGCCGCGCGTTTCGTCGGGGCGCACGATGGGATGGGTGCTGGCGTCGATGGGCAGTACGCCGCGGGCAAAATGTTCCTCGTCCACGCCGCTGATCACATGCTGCCAGATGTCGCCAACCGAGGTAACGAAGGCAAGGTCACCCCCCTTGCTTTCGGCCTTGCTGGCGATGTGCTGCATCTGTGTGATGAAGAGCTCGCTGCTGTCCAGGGCAAAGCCGGCGGACTTCTGCAGGGTGTAGTCGACGTAGTTCTGGGTGTCGGGTACCACCACCACAGTAAAGCCTGAAGCGTCCTGCTCGGGCGCACCGCAGGCAGCAACCAGCAACAGCAGACCAAGGGAAAGCGGGCGCAGCAGCATAGTGACAACTCCGTTCGGTGAGCCGGGGGCCAGCCTGCGTGGGGGGCCATATGGAAGAGAATATCAGTTCAACTTGTCACGGAATATGAAGAACGCGGCACCCATCAGGCACAGGCCGGCCCAAAGGTAGTCAAGCTTCAGTGGTTCCTTGAGGTACATCAGCGAGAACGGGATGAACACGCTCAGCGTAATAACCTCCTGCATGATCTTCAACTGACCCACCGACAGCACCTTGTAGCCGATGCGGTTGGCCGGCACCTGGAACAGGTACTCAAACAGCGCGATGCCCCAGCTGATCAGCGCGGCGATGATCCAGGGTTTGTGGCTCAGTTCCTTGAGGTGGGCATACCAGGCAAAGGTCATGAACACGTTGCTGCACAGCAGCAGGCCAATGGACAACACGATTGGATGGATCGAGGTGAGCATGGACCTCAGATCCCTTTGCCGGTCTGGAAAGGCCCAGTCTGCAGGGGTACCAGAGGTAACCTCACGCCCAGCCAGCCATCCTCGGCGCTGAGTTCGTAGCGGTAGAGGCCGCGGCAGGGGCCTTCGGTGTAGGAGGTGCAGGCACCACTGTGCAGATCGAACAGATAGCCGTGCATGGGACAGCGCAGGGTGTCGCCTGCCAACAGGCCTTCGTGCAAGGGATAGGCCGCATGCGGGCAGGTGTTCTCCAGCAGATGCAGTTGCCCCGCGTGCTGCAGCAGCAGCAAGTCCTGTCCCTGCACGGTGACTACGCGGCGGTAATCGTCGTGAAGGGCGGACTGCAGTTCAAAGCGGTGGAAGCTGGACTGCGTCATTCGGAGTGTCGAACTCTGGCATCAGTTGATGCCGCGAGCTTACTGCAGCCACTCGTTCAGGTCGATCACGTCCTGCGGGTTCAGCGACGGTTGCGTCGCCACTCCCAAGGCGGCACGGGATTGCGTTGTGCCCATAAGCCAAGTTGCGCTCGCCGCGCTGCTTCCTCGGCGAGTTCCAGGTCGCGGCGATCCTGCGCGTAGTACTCGTACCACCAGGCATGCCCGGCCTCGACCAGGGCGAGATTGATGTCAATGTCACCGATCCACACACGGGCCACGAGGCGGCCATAGTTGTCACGGTCAACGAGTTCCACGCGCACCTCGCGGCCTTCGATGAGGCGTGCCAGTTCGGCACCGGCCGCAGGACCATGGGGCTGGTTGCGCTCCGGCGCATCTATGCCATGTAGTCGCACGCGTTCTTCCTCCAGGCTGGAGTAGCGCAGTGTGAAGGTGTCACCGTCGGTGATGTTCACCGCCTGGCCTGTGAGGGCTGCATCGATCGGGGTGGTTGCGGAGGTCGGAGAGGCCGGTGCAGAGGGGTTTGCGGCCGGCTCGGCCCCAGGTGCCTGCACCGCATCCGCCAGCAGCTCCTCGGCCACAGGGGCCAGTTTGCCCGGCCACTGCAGTGTGCCGGTCTCCAGGAACTCCACAAGGCTGAGTACCCCGAGCAGCAGCAGAATGGAGACAAAGCCCAAGCGTGAGCGACGTGAAGTGGAGCGGCGGCGTGCCATGGGAGCGTCCTTGGAGATGAGGCTGGGATGCTAGAAGCCCGGCCGCCCAGGGTCAATAAGGCAGGCGGGGGCTGATCTGGTGTACCCTTTGGCGTACCTGCACTTCTTTTCGGCCCACGAGCCCAACGCCCCATGAGCCAGCATTATCTCAAGCATCTGTTCCAGCCCCGTGCCGTGGCCGTGTTCGGCGCCAGTGAACGCCCGGAGTCCGTGGGCGGGCGTATTCTCGCCAACCTGCGCCAGGGCGGCTTCGCCGGACCCATTTACGCCATCAATCCCAAGCACTCGACAGTGGCTGGCCATCCCTGCCATGCCGGTATCGCAGAGGTGCCAGGGCCCGTGGACCTCGCCGTGATTGCCACGCCCGGCCCCACGGTGCCAGGTGTGCTGCGTGCCTGCGGCGAACGTGGCGTGCGCGCGGCCATCATCATCACCGCCGGCTTCGGTGAAACCGGGAAAGCCGGCCGGGTGCTGGAAGAGCAAGTGCTGGCCATTGCACGCCAGTTCCGCATGCGTCTGCTGGGTCCCAACTGCCTGGGTCTGATGCGGCCCTCGCTGGGGCTCAATGCCACCTTCAGCAAGAGCGAAGCACGGCCCGGAGGGCTGGCGCTGGTGTCGCAGTCCGGCGCGCTGTGTACGGCCATCGTGGACTGGGGGCAGGCCCATGCACTGGGCTTCTCGGCGGTCGTGTCCACGGGTGCTGCCGTGGATGTCGACTTCGGTGACGTGCTGGACTTTCTTGCGCAGGACCCCGAAACCAAGAGCATCCTGTTGTATGTGGAAGGCGTGCGCCATGCCCGCTCCTTCATGAGCGGCCTGCGGGCTGCGGCCCGGCTCAAGCCGGTGATCGTGTTGAAGGCGGGGCGCCATGAACAGGGGACGCGCGCAGCGGTCACGCATACCGGTGCCATCGTCGGCGGCGACGACGTGTTCGATGCAGCGCTGCAGCGAGCCGGCGTGGTGCGTGCCTTGAGCATCGAACAATTGTTTGCCGCGGCGCAGTTGCTGGACAACCGCTGTCTTACCGGCGGCAAGAGTCTGTGCATCATCACCAACGGCGGCGGGCTGGGCGTAATGGCCATCGATCGCGCGGCAGATCTCGGTCTCGACTTTGCCATGCTGTCTGCAGGCACGCTTGCTGCGCTCGATGCGGTGCTGCCCGCGCACTGGTCGCACGCCAATCCGGTGGACATCCTGGGTGATGCCGGTCCGGAGCGCTATGCCGCTGCGGTCACCGCCTGCCTGGCTGACGCAGACGTGGACGGCATACTGGTACTGCTGTCGCCCCAGGCCATGACCGACGGCAGTGCCTGCGCGCAGGCCGTGCTCAGCGCCAGCCACGAGGCCGACAAACCCGTGCTGGCCTGCTGGATGGGCGGTGAGTCGCTGCAGGCGGGGCGCGAGTTGCTGGCAAGTGGCGGCGTGCCTGAATTCAACAGCCCGGAAGCTGCCGTGGAAGCCTTTGCCTTTCTCACCTCGCATTGCCACAACCAGCGCCTGCTGATGCAGGTGCCAGGGCCCCTGGCGCCCAGCAGTGCACCTGACATCAACGCAGCACGGCAGCTGATCCAGCGCGTACTGGGTGAAGGCCGCACGCTGCTCGACGGCATCGAGGCCAGAGCCGTGCTGCAGGCTTTCAGTATCCCGGTGAATCCCTGCGTGGCTTGCACCAGTGCTGAGGCAGCAGTGAGTGCAGCAGATACGCTGGGCTATCCCGTCGTCATGAAAATCCACTCGCATGACATCACGCACAAGAGCGACGTTGGTGGCGTGCGCCTCAGCCTCGGGACGCGCGAGGCTGTGCAGGAAGCCTTCACGACCATGCTGGCAACTGTGCGCGCCAAGCAACCGCAGGCAAAAATTCTTGGTGTGACGCTGGAAGCGATGGTCCACAGTCGCCATGCACGCGAGCTCATGATCGGCGTGCTGCGCGATCCGGTGTTCGGTCCTGCCATCAGTTTCGGCGCCGGTGGCGTCAACGTGGAAGTGCTGCGTGATCGCGCCATCTCGCTGCCGCCACTCAATACCTTTCTCAGCGAGCGCATGATCGACCAGACGCGCATCGCGCCGCTGCTGGGGGCTTACCGCGGCCAGCCTGCGGTACCACGTGCAGCGCTGGTGCAGGTACTGCGCTGCGTGTCGGAGCTGTGCAGTGAAGTGCCGGAACTCCTCGGCCTCGATATAAATCCACTGCTGGCCGACGAGAACGGCGTGCTGGCGATCGATGCGCGCATCACCATCGCGCCGGTGGCTGCTGCGCAGGAGCGCTACGCGCACATGGCCATCCATCCTTATCCGGTGGATCTGGTTTCGCGCTTCCAGCTGACCGATGGCACACTGCTCACGATCCGTCCGATCCGGCCGGAAGACGCGGAACTCGAACAGCACTTCATGGCCAGCCTGTCAGCAGAGACCAAGCGCTTCCGGTTCATGGAGGAGCTTAAGGAGCTGTCGCGCGACTTGCTGGTGCGCTTCACGCAGCTCGACTACGACCGCGAGTTGGCGCTGATCGCTGTGCTGGAAGCTGAAGGTGAGCGGCCGGAAATCGAGCTGGGCGTGGCGCGCTACGTGCGCAATCCGGATGGCTACAGCTGTGAGTTTGCGTTGGTGGTGGCGGACGCCTGGCAGGGCAAGGGCATCGGTACGCGGCTGATGCAGGATCTGCAGCAAGCGGCTGCCGCGCGCGGCTTCCGCGAACTCGAAGGTGAAGTACTGACCGACAACACCAACATGCTGCAGTTGATGCATGACCTTGGATTCAGCGTGGAGGCAGTGCCCGATGACGCGCAGTTGAAGCGCGTCCGCAAAACCCTCACCACCCCGTAGGGGCGGACCCCCGCGCCCGCCCGCAGTCAGGCGTCAAGCGGACCACGGGCGGGCGCGGGGGCCCGCCCCTACCGGTCGACTGGGGTGCTGTCGTGGATTTTGTTGCCGGTGAACATCGCAGAGATGAGGCTGCCACCTTCGCGAACTTCCGTGATGATGACTGCGGCGATATGCACGGCGACCAGCAACAACAGGATAAAGAAACTGATCTCGTGCACTTCCACGAAGGGCGCCCGGAAGGCGCGCATTTCCTGGTAAGCGGCGGCATCGTACATGTCGGGCGAGTAGGGCAGCAGGGTGGCGGGATCCACGCCGGGGGCGGCGATCCACTCCGCAATCCAGCCACCAATGGGCGGCATGAACAGATCAGTGCCGGCCAGCACCAGCCCGGTTACTGCTTGTACCAGCAGCAACAACATCAGCAGCGCCACGGCGATGCGGCCCAACGGGTTGTGCCCAAGATAGGCGCGACGCTGGCCGCTGCGCAGGGCCTTGATACAAGCACCGAGTTCGCGCGCATAGCCCTTGCCCCCGGGCAGCAGTGCGCCCAGGCGTGCGTGGCGATTGCCGAGAAAGGCCCACACGAAGCGCCACAGCAGATTCAGCGCGAACACGTAGCCAATCCAGACGTGCAGTGATTTGAGCATTACCTTGCCGGGATTGGTGACTTCCAGCGCGTCGGCATTGAGGATTACAAGCCCGACACCCATCAGTCCCGTCACGCAGAGGAAATTGAGCCAGTGGAAGCAGCGGGTACCAAGGTCCCAGACGCGGTAGCTTTGCAGGGCAGACATGTTGCTTTTCCAGTGATGGTCGCACCTGCACGGTAACAGAGTGTGCCTGGCTAAAGCTTAAGCAGTGACCCGGATTTGTTGCAGCGCAAGTAATCAGCGCTCCAGCCACCACAATCCGCCGTATACCAGCAGCGACACCAGCACATAGCCGTATTCGACGCGTTGCCGGCGTGCCTCGTTGTCACGCGAGCGCGTCAGGTCCACCACCATCTGCCACAGCAGGAAGGTGTACAGCACGTAGTAAAGAAAGGGCGTGATGTGGCGATACCAGGGGTAGTCACCGATGTCCTTGCCCCACAGTTCCAGAATCCAGCCGATCTGGGCATAGATGCCAACAGGCCCAGGGCGGCGTTGGTGAACATCACCTGCACGGCATCGCGGCCGAAGATGTTCAGGTAGAACGTGATGTACACGAAGATCGCGATGCCGCCGTGCGCGAACATGAACAGCAGCGGCGGGCCTTCGTCGCTGTAGGCCATCA
>JBIIWP010000141.1:0-6261 GCA_044338855.1 Pseudohongiellaceae bacterium
GGCCATGGTTTATGTCCACTGTTTGAGTGCCCGGGATTCTAGCAAAGTCCGACCGGGCACAGGGCTTTCTTGCGGGGCCGGGGGGAGTTCTTTATGCTCAGTCCAGTCAAGGTGGTGCTGGCCAGCGATCCCGACGTATTCTGAACCACAGCAGCATTTGCACGACCCATAACTACAACATTACACAAAAGGGGAATCCATGAAACGCAAGGCCTTGTCCCGCTCGTTGCTGTTCGTCCGCCGTACCCTGCTGGCCACTGGCGTTCTGGGCGCCGGCCTGTTTGCCAGCAGCGCCCTGCTCGCACAGCAAACCGTACCCTTCGCCAACGGCAACCCCGTGGCGCCCACAGGTCTCGCCGAGCAGCCCCTGGGTGACGGCCCCTGGCACTACAAAACCGGCGAAACCATGGACATCATGGTGGAGCTGCTGGCACGCATGGAATATGCGATGGCCATGACCTTCCTGCCGGATTCCAGCCTGCTGGTCGTGACGCGCAAGGGCATCCTCTACCAGTTGAAGGACGGCGCACTGAAGGAAATCCCCGGCGGTCCGCCCGCGGTGTTCAACGCCGAATCCGGCTCCACCGGCACCTCGCACGGCTATATCGACATCGCGCTGCACCCCGACTTCGCCAACAACCAGCAGGTCTACCTCGTCTACACCAAGCCGGTGGAAGGCAACGCACGCGGCACGCTGACCCTGGGCCGTGCGCGCTGGACTGGCAGTGCCCTGGAAGGCTTCACGGACATCTTCGGCGGCAAGGGTGAACTCGGTGGCGTCTCGCGCATCGCCTTCGCGCCGGACGGCAAGCTGTTCATGACGACGTCAAGTGGCGGTGATCCGCAGACGCTCGACAACATCGCCGGCAAGGTACTGCGCCTGAATGACGACGGCAGCATCCCCAGTGACAACCCCTACGTCGGTCAAACCGGTGTGCGTCCCGAGATCTACTCCTACGGGCATCGCACTGCACTCGGCCTCGCGGTGCATCCGCAGACCGGCGCCTTGTGGCAGGCCGAGAACGGCCCGAATGGCGGTGATGAGATCAACCTGATTGAACCGCAACTGAACTATGGCTGGCCGATAGTGAGCCTGGGGCGCACCTATCAGGGCCCCTGGCAGGCCGAGAAGCCGACGCACGAAGGTTACCAGCCGCCCGTGGTGTACTGGATGCCCGCCATCGCCGTGTCAGGCCTGATGTTCTACACGGGTGATGCGCTGCCGAAGTGGAAGGGTGACATCTTCGTAGGCTCGCTGCGCACGGGTGAAGTGAATGGCACCGGCCACATCGAGCGTATCCTGCTGAACGAGAAGTTCGAAGAACTGCGCCGCGAATCGCTGCTGGTGGATCTGCGCAAGCGCATGCGCGATCTGAAGCAGGGACCGGATGGTTACATCTATATCGCCATCGAGGAACGCGATGGCGGGGTGCTGCGCATCAAGCCCGCCGATTGACACGCAGCACACCGCAGGGGCGGCCCGCCCCTAAGGAGCTACCGGCATCTCCCACTCCGTCACCCGCCCCGTCACTGGATTGGCGTAGTGAAACGGGGGCAGGAAGGCCTTGGGAAACAACTCGAAATAGACACTCGGCGGTTCATCCGGCGGGTTGTTGGGGTTGATGCCGGGCGCCTGGAAGCGCTCGGTGTTCTTCCAGCCCTGCTCAAACGACGCAAAGTAGGTGTTGAACTGCTGGTCCCACAGGATCTGCCACACGCCGTCACGCTTTACATAGATGTTCTCGTAGGTGCCACCCATCCAGCGTCCGTCCGTGCCGAACACGCCCATCATGCTGAAGGCGCGTGAGCGCAGGTTGGCGGTCTGGCCATCTTCGCTGATGTGGATGACGGGCTGATACTGCATGTGGTTGTGCAACTGGCCTTCAAGCTCACCCTGCACACCGTAGAGATCCAGGTTGCGACGCACGCTGGGGTGACCGCGGTAGACGCCGCGTTGGGCGATTTCGATGGCACCGTCCTCGGCGAAGATGCCGGTGAGATGGTCCCATTGATTGCGCGCGAGGTAGTAGCCATACACGGTCTGCAAGCGCTCCACGGCCTCGGCGTCAGCGAGGCGCGTGACACGGTTTTCCAGCTGCGCCAGCGCTGCTGCGGCGTCGGCCACCGCCGTGATGTTCATGCTGCTGTCGGCCACTGGCACTTGCCGTGCACCTGTCACGGGGTTTTCATAATGGAACGGCGGTACGTACACGGCCGGGTAGTTGGCGTAATCCATGCTGGGTGCGGCATCGGGCGGCAGGCTCTCACTCGGCGTGCTGCGCGGCTGTGCTTCCACGGCCCAGCCGTGGTCATAGTCCGTGCGCATGCTGCTGAACAGGTGGATGCGCTTGATCTTCCACACACCGCCTTCCTGCACATACTCGTTTTCGTAGATGCCGGTGCCGATGTGGTGACTGACCAGATGCTCGGATTCCTGCGAGAACTGGTGCCAGCGGCCCTTGGCCGTACCATCAGGATAAACGTCGATCACCGGCATCAATTGCATGTGATCATTCAGGATACCGGGGCGCGGCCCTTCTACCGGGCTCTTGCTGGACAGATAGGCCAGCACGCGCGCCTTGCCCTGGTACACGCCTTCGCCACCGATCTCGATGCTGCCATCATCGGCAAACAGGTCGGCAGCCTGGGTCCACAGCTCCTTGTCCGTGTAGAAGCCCCAGATGCGCTGCAGATTCTCGATCTCTTCGATCGCTTCAAGGTTCTGCACCTCGGCCTGGAGTTGCGCGATCTCGCTGGCGAGCTGTTGTAATTCGTCAGGCTGGGCGAACACTGGGTGGCTCGTTAACGGCGCAGCAAGCATGCCGGCCAGCAGCAGGCCCAAGCTCTTCTTGTTGAAATTGATTTTCATCACTGCGCTCCTCCCTGTACGGCGGTATCGGGCTGATAACGCCCCACCGGATTGCTGAACGAAAACGGGGGCAGGAAAGTGGTAGGCCACGAACCGAAGTCGTAGGTGGGCGGTGCATCGGGCGGTAGCGTCTCCGACACCCAGATTCCCTTGTTGACGTCCTCATGGCGACCCCAGCCGCCTTCATATGGCACGAGGATTGTCTGGAACCAATGCAGTTTGCTGATCTTCCAAACGCCGTCTTCTTTCACGTACTCGTTTTCGTAAGGGCCCTCGCCCCACTGCGCAGCACCGCCCATCTGGCCCAGCAGCATGATCGTGCGCCAGCGTGCCTTGGCGCTCTGGCCGTCATCGGCCAGCGTTATGACGGGCATCAACTGCAGCGACTCTTTGAGTTGGCCTTCACGCAGGCCCTGCTGGCCGCCATTCAATGCCAGCAGGTACTCACGGATGCGTGCCTTGCCGCGATAGAGACCGTCACGCGCATATTCGAAGGTGGCGTCCTCGGCAAACAGATCCACCACATCGTCGACAAGCCCCTCTTCGAAGTAGTACCCGAAACTGCGCTGCAGGCGCTTGATGTCGTGCGCATCCTTGACGCGCTGCGTTTCAGCCTGGAGGTCTGCGAGCTTCTCGCGCAGGGCAGCGATCTGTGCGCTGTCGGCGCTGGAAGCCATCGCTGCGGCAGCCTCTGCAGCACTCTCGGGTACCGTGCCGTCAGAGCAGCCGACCACCGACAACAGGGCGAGCGACAACAAGAGATGGCTGAATGGACGCGTGGGCAAGGACATGCGGTGTAACCCCCTGTAAGGTTGAACGCCTGTTGTTTTTTATCGTGGCGGCAACGCCCTGATGATGCCATGGAATCCTTGCAGGGCCTACACCCGGGCCCGGCGCTGCCGTGCTACACTCTGGCGCATGCAACGTTTGAGCCCAAGCACAATTGTCCGCTTCCGCGCTTTCCTGCCCGCCCTGCTGCTGGCATTGGTCGCGCTCTCTGCCCTGTCGACGCAGCCTGCGCTGGCACAGATTGATCCTGCCGTCGCCGGCCGCTGGATCATCAATGAAAAACTCAGCGACAACACGGACGACGAGGTGGAAAAGACACTGAAGGCGATGGGCCAGAAAGTGAAGAGCCGCTTCTTCAGCCGCAACAAGGAGTATTACCGCGGTGGCCCGGTTGAGCAGGAACTGTACGACCGTCTTTCCTATGACCGTGAGCTGCTGGTTGAGTTCGGCGAAGAACGCTATCTGTTCACCTACGCCGGCGAATTCGAACGCTCCGTCTTCCTCGACGACCGTCGCCGCTCGGTAAGCCTGACCGGGCTCGATAGGGTGGAGGATTTTTCCTTCGGCCATTGGGAGAACGGGGTCTTGTTGGTGGAGGCCCGCCCGCGCGACGGAGGCTTTGCCGAAGAGAGCTATCGTCTCGTCAACAACGGCACGCAACTGGAACTGCGTTTGTACATCCAGCCCCAGAGCTTCAGCAGACCGGTGGAGCTCAAGCGCGTGTTTGATCGCAAGACGCCCTGAACACAACCCGCCTCCCTGGCCTCAACCCGTGCGCGCTGCAACAGCCTCGAGCTGTTCATGGCGTTTTTCGAGGCGCACGTTGTTCTCCAGGCACCAGGTCAGCAACGGATACACCAGCACTTCGCAGGCCACCAGCGTGTAGAAAAACAGCGCCCCAAAGGGCACTGTTGCCGGCGTGTTCTTCCAGGACTGGATGTCCACGTCCAGGCCCAGATGCAGCTGGAAGCTGACATAGGAGAAGATTGCCACCGACCAGCGCAGCAGCGTGAGAAAGGCGCGGGTGACGTAGGACAGCCAGTCAAACACGAACAGCATGCCGCCCCCGAAGGTCAGGAACACCAGCACGCTGTAATAGAGCATGCCGGAGGTGCCGTCCATCGTGTAGGCCACCCACGCGCAAAAATAGCCCAGCACCATGAACACGACAAACCGCAGCAGGCGCACGAAGCGAGAGCGCGCAGGGAACAACAGAGGCAGGATGATCAGGATACCACTGGCGGCCGCGAGGAATTCGGCCTGCATGATGTAGCCGAGTACAGCCAGATCAGAACCGGGCACATAGGAACCGGGAAACACCAGTGGATAGTTGAACAGCAGCGCTATGGCCAGCAAGGGCAGCGAGGATGCCAGGCAGTACCCCATCACCTGTTGCTTGTTGGCCAGCCTGTTCACGGAGGTACGGAACCTTTGGGTCGGTGTGCAGGCATTATTGCAGGGATTGCCGGACCTGCATACGGGGCGGAACCTGCTGCTACAGGCAGTACTACAGCGCCGAGAACCAGCCAGACGGCGTCTTGTACACGGCTACGCCCACCATGTACGCGAAAGTGAAAATGCCCATGAAGAACGAACCAATCCGGATGCTGCGCGTGCGCCCGCGATTCAGCGCCAGCCCGACAAACAGCAGATAGACCATCAACAGACTGACCTTGGTGGTAAGCCACAACTGCGTGAAGAAGCCGAAATTGACCATGAACGCCATGGTCGCGCCGCTCAGCAGAAAGAAAGTATCGATGACGTGCGGCATGACAAGCACGGCCTTGTGCTGCAGCCATTTTGACTCGATCAGCATCAGGTAGGCGCGGAACAGGAAGCCCGTAAAACTGATCAGGGCGCAAGTCATGTGGATGGTCTTGACGGTCAGGTACATCGTGCAGGTCTGGGCGGTGGCTGGCAGAGCGGCGAGTATACCGGACTTACCCCTGCCGCAGAGGGGAAAAAATTTGCTTGGCCCGCAAGGGGCTATGCTAAATTAGCGCCTCACTGCACTTTAAACCTTGGACAAGCCCAAGCAACCCCTGACCTCTACAGCCCGACGGATCCACATGACGAAAACCTGTAAAGCGCCCGACCCCAACACCAGGACTCCCAAGTTCAGCCTGCCGAAGAACGCTACTGATGCCCATTGCCACATCTTCGGGCCCGGCGATCGTTACCCGTATGCAGAGGACCGCACCTATACGCCTCCCGATGCCGGCCTCGACAAGTTCAAGGAACTGCAGCGCATCCTGGGCCTCAGCCGCGCCGTGCTGGTAAATGCCAGCTGCCACGGCACCAACAACGACCCCATCATCGACGCCATCGCGCAGAGCGGCGGTGCCTACCGTGGGGTTGCCAATATCGATCAAAGTTTTGATGAAAAGGCCATCGAAAAACTCAACGCGCAAGGCATCCGCGGCTGCCGCTTCAATTTCGTCAAGCATCTGGGTGGCGTGCCGGACATGGATGAATTCCATCTGGTGGTTAACCGCATCAAGGGCTTCGGCTGGCATGTGGTGCTGCACTTCGACGCCATCGACCTCGTGACGCACGAGGACCTGCTGGACAACCTGCCGGTACCCTACATCATCGACCACATG
>JBIIWP010000056.1:0-19510 GCA_044338855.1 Pseudohongiellaceae bacterium
CACTGATGAACAAGGTGGAAACCGAGATCCGCAATGACAACTGGCTGCCCGGAGCACTGCGTCGTGCCATCCACTATTACGCCGACCTTTTCCTCGCCATGGAAGACCCCTACCTGCGCGCCCGTCACGAGGATATCCATCACCTCGGCAACAAGCTGTACACCAGCTACAAGGGCAACACCTCGCTGACAATCGCGACCGAAGGCATTGATCAGGTGGTCCTGATCGGCGAGGAAGTCAGCATTTCCGACATCGCGGCTGTGCCGGCCGAAAGGCTGGTGGGCATCATCTGCTATGCCGGTTCCAGCATGTCGCATACGGCCGTACTTGCCAACGCGCTGGGTGTGCCGGCTGTGCTGGGCATCGGTACGCTCAAACACCTGCGCAACCACGAGCGCTTCATCGTGGATGGCAACAGTGGCCAGGTGATTCGCTACCCCAATGAACTGATGTGTACCGAGTTTGAGCGCCTCATCGAAGAAGAGAAAAAGCTGCTGGGCAAGCTGTCGGAACTGCGCGACGAACCCGCGGTGACGCCTGACGGCCATGAGATCCGGCTGTTCACCAACTCCGGCCTGCTGGCGGACCTTTCCCCGGGTTTGCGCCACGGCGCCCAGGGCATCGGCCTGTATCGTACCGAAATCCCGTTTCTGGTCCGCGACAGTTTTCCGTCTGAGCAGGAGCAGGTGGAAGTGTACCGCCAGGTATTCAATGCCTATGCGGACCGACCCGTCTACATGCGCACACTGGACATCGGTGGCGACAAGCAACTGCCCTACTTCCCGATCACCGGCGAAGACAACCCGGCGCTGGGCTGGCGCGGCATCCGCTTCACACTGGACAACAGCCAGCTGATGATGACGCAGGTGCGCGCCATGCTGCGTGCTGCCGGCACCGACGGCAACCTCCACATCCTGCTGCCGATGATCAGCGCCACGGAAGAGCTCAACTCGTTCAACCAGCTGCTGGTGGAAGCACTGCAGCAACTGCAGCATGAGGGCTATGCCATACGGCGTCCGCGCGTGGGTGCCATGGTGGAAGTACCGGCCGCCATCTCGCAGCTGCATTTCTGGCACAACCGGCTCGACTTCGTTTCGATTGGCTCCAATGACCTGAGTCAGTATCTGCTGGCACTTGACCGCAACAACTCGCGTGTAGCCAACCGCTACGACCACCTGCACCCGGCAGTCCTCCACGAACTGTACCGCGTGGTTCAGATCGCGCGCGAGCACAACCTGCCGCTGAGCCTTTGCGGGGAAATGGCGTCTGACCCCCTGGCAGTGATTCTGTTGCTGGGCATGGGTATCACCACGCTGAGCATGAGTGCCACCAAACTGCCGCGCATCAAGTACCTGATCCGCCAGTTGCCCTGGCGCCGCGCCAACCAGATCCTGCAGCAGTGCCTGCAGCTCGACAACGTCCAGGACATCCGCGCGCTGCTGCACAACACGCTGCTGCAGCTGCAGCTGCACGAACTCGTGAAGTAAGCGGCGCTGGTACGCCATGCGCAGCGTCGTCCTCAAACCTACCCCACGTTGCCCTCATTGCCAGCTGCCGCCACGCTGGTGCATCTGCGCCGCTGCAGAGCATGCGCAGTGCCCACTGCAGGTCGACGTGCTGCTGCACCAGCGCGAGCAGGGGCGTCCCACCAGTACCGGCCGGCTCATCAACCGGATATTCCCGGGCTCGCACCAGCATGTATGGCGGCCGGATGCACCGCTGCCGGAAGCCAGCGTGCTCAGCCCCGGCCGCGAGTTGTGGATACTGCACCCCAGCGGTGAACCGCTGCCGCAAGGCGCGTATCCTGCAGGTTTGCAGGTGCTGTTGCTGGATGGCCTGTGGAATGAAACCGCGACGATGGCTCGGGCCACCACGTCCTGGGGCCGCCTGGTGCAGTTGCCGATGCAGGGCGAAAGCCGCTATTGGTTGCGGGCACAGCAGGAAGGTGGCCGCTTCTCCACGGCCGAGGCTCTGCTATTCCTGCTGGAGGCACTGCAGTTACAGGAAGCGCATGCGGTACTGCAGCGCCAGTTTGAACTGCACGTCTATGCCGGGCTGCGCGCCCGTGGCAGAACTGATTTGGCCAGCAGGTTTCTGGAGGGGTCGACCCTGCAGCAGACATTGCCCGGTGTCATTGCCGCCTTGCAGCAGCGCCGTACCCGCGAAGATGGGCAAGGGTAGGAAAGCTGCTCAGGCGTCCTTGACCAGCTTCTTGATCCAGGGATAGAGGATGATGACCAGTGCCGCTGCCAGCATCATGTCCTTGTCGAGATGATACTGGGACAGGATGTCGGGCTTGAAGGAGATGAGCGCACACAGAATGGCGACGCCGACGATAGGCAACAGGCCCCGGAAAATCAGCAGCGTGGTAAGCCCAAGACCGATTGCGCCGATGACGGCATAGTCAGCCTGGATGCCGAGCCCAAGAAAGAACTCGCGCGCAAGGGCGAGCCCAACCGTGGCAAACAATGTCAATGCGTGCAGGAATTTCATGGCCAATGCTACTCCGCCCGACATTGGACGTTGTCGACAATGTAGCCCCGCCGACCCGTCATGGACTGTGACCCGCAGCACAAAAAGACACTCAGGCACGCGCCCATGCGCCAGACTGCGGGGGCGCTCACATCTGTATCACACCGTTGGCGATCGCCAGTTTGACCAGTTCGGCGGTGCTGGTGATGCCGAGCTTCTCCTTGATCTGGGTCTGGTAATTGGCCACGGTCTTGACGCTCAGGGAAAGCTGGTCAGCGATCTCCTGGACGCTGAGGCCTTCGGCGAACTTGCAGAATATCTGGAATTCGCGCCGCGACAGCGAGCCCAGCACCGTGCCGGTACCCATGTTCTGACGCAGGGACAACTGCTCACTCAGCTTTGCCTCGACATAGCTTTCCCCTGCATGCACCTTGCGAATGGCCTGCACCAGCACGTTGCCGGCGTTGTTTTTGGTGATGTAGCCGTTGGCGCCAGCATCAATCGCCTGCTCTACGAAGGCGATATTGTCATGCATGGTGAATACCAGTATCCGCACTTTGGAATTCTTGAGCCGCACACGGCGGATGGCTTCGATGCCACCCATGCCCTGCATCGACAAATCCATCACGATGACATCGGGCGAAATCTTGCCTATCTGCTGGTTGATGGCCTCGCCACTGTCCATTTCACCAATGACTTCGATATCACTGGCGCTTTCGAGCAACAAACGAAATCCCGTGCGCACCGCCGCATGATCGTCCACCAGTACCACCTTGATCCTTGTGCTACTCATCGACCTTCCTCCGGTAAAACTGCCCTCGCGGAAACTCCATTTGCAGTGTAGTACCCTTGCCACGTTTGCTGCTGACGTTGAACGAACCACGCAGGAGGTTGGCGCGGTCCCTGAGGTTGGCAAGTCCGATCCCCATGCGCACGCGTGTACTGTCGAAGCCCTTGCCGTCATCGCTGATTATCAAGGTTATGATTTCCTGTCCGCTGAACACGATATTCACACGGCCGGCCTCTGCATGCTTGGCCACGTTTGTCAGGGCTTCCTGCACGATGCGGTAGACCTGGATCTGCTGCTGCTCCTTGAGCTCGCCCAGATCGGTCTCCATGCGCAGGCTGCAGAAAGTATCTTCGTGGTGCACGTTCCAGTCATCGATCATCTGCTGCAGAGCCAGCATCAAGCCGAGTTCGTCGAGTATTGCTGGCCGCAGCCATGCCATCAGGTTACGCACACTCTTGTACGCGTCGTCCGAGATCTTCTCGATGTTGCCGGCACTTTCCGCGACCACTGGCAGCGTCCCGCGCGTACGATTGGCGATCGAGACGGCCATCGCCTTGATGGCGCTGACAGCCTGGCCCAGGCTGTCATGCAACTCCTGTGCAAGAAAGCGCCGCTCCTGCTCCTGCACCGACATGGCCTGGCGCGTTAGCCGTTCATTGTCGGTCTTGCTGGCACCCAGCACAGCCGCGAGCCCGTTGATCTTCTCAGCCACCTCGTTGATCTCGGTCAGGCTGATGGGAGCGATGCGCCGACTGTAATCCCCTTTGACCAGCTGCTCCAGCGCGGCAATGATGGTGCCAATGGGACGCAGCCAGTAACCGACCAAAAGGTACAGGATCATGGCAATCGTGACGAGACTGCCCAAGCGGGTCGTCATGGTGTGGGCTGTTTCTTCCCAGAAATCGTTGATCCGGCCGACTGGATCAATGCGGATTACCAGAGTGCGACCACCGGGAATGACGTGTTGCAGGGTCAGCCGGCTTTCATTGATGCCCAGCAGCTCCGGGAACCAGGTGGGGGATCTCAATCTGCCCCTCGCGCTGCTGGCAAGATAGCCGTCTTCGCCGGCGCGCGCGGAAAAGTCGATGGCATAGCGATCTGCGGTTTCCAGATGGGTGAGCTGCGAATACAACAGGTTGATCGCTGCCTGCTGCTGGTCTGCGTCGTCCAGCACTGGCATGAGCTCGATGAACTTGCTGGCTACCTGGCGGGAAAACTCGATTTCCTCGCTCATGTCCTGGCGCGCCTCGAAAACGGAGCGTGCCGTGATGACAAACAGGGAGAACAGGAACAGGATGATCAGGACCAGCGTGAAGCGTAGTCGCAGGCTCACGAACGCGTACGCTCCACCATCCCCATGATCTTGTAGATCAACAGCGCTGCAGCGTTGTCATGGAAATGCTGGCCGCTTACCGGACTGAACTCGGTGAAGTCCATGCCGATGATGGTGCACTGCTGCGAGATGGACTCAATGATCGAGAGGCACTGCCACCAGCCCAAACCGCCCGGTACTGCCTCTGGCGAAGGAAACACGGACGGGTCAAAGCCATCCACGTCGATGCTGAGGAACACCCGATCCGGAAATTCACCCGGCAACTCCACCTTGTTGACGTTGCGCGACACCAGGAAATCGGCGTCGTAGAACTTGACCCCATAAACCTTGCGGGCGTCGGCCTCTTCCTTGGACAGGCTGCGCACACCGAGCTGGAACAGTGGCACGTCCTCATCGACGATGCGCTTCATGACGCAGGCTTCGCTCCAGGCGTCGCCGTCGTCATCGTCTTTCAGATCAGCCTGGGCATCGATATGAATCACGCCGAAATCCTCGAAGCCTGCGTCCAGCAGGCCCTTGACCATGCCATAGGTGACCAGACCATCACCACCGATACCAACGGGAAACTTGCCCAGCTTGATGATGCCGGCTACTTCCGCCGCAATGCGGTCGAGCACTTTCTCGGCGCCGCCCTTGCAGTCGATGGGGGCATGGGTGTGGATGCCTTGCTTGGCAGGGATACTGCGGCCATCCCACGTCTCGATACCCAAGGAGGCCTGCAGTATCACTGCGGGCGCCTCACCTATCGCGGAATCCTTGTTACGGGAGCCGGTATAGGGAATCGGGAGTACGTGGAAGAAAGCCTCCGCGGGCTTGGCTGCAGAGGCTGCAGGATCAAGGAAAGTGGCTGCAGCGGCAGCTTTCGGTTTCGTACTTGCCATGTATCTGAAGCCCTCACTCAGCTCATTATTGGAACATGCTTGGATTGGTGGAACGTGCTTACGGGTTGTTCTTGCTTGCGGGGCTTGGCCGGAAATCCTGTTTCAGGACAGCCGGTTACGGAAATCCTCATAGGAAAAGCGCTTCACTACCCGCAAGGCACCAGTCTGCGAATTGTACAGAGCGAGCGCAGGGAGCTTGACGCCGTTGAACGTGGTGGTCTTGACCATCGTGTAGTGTGCCATGTCATCGAACACCAGCCGCTGCCCCACCTGCAGCGGTTGCGCGAAACTATAATCGCCCATTACATCGCCTGCAAGACAACTCATGCCCCCCAGCCGAAAGGTGTGGGGATATTCGCCGGGCTGGCCGGAGCCAAAGATATGGGCACGGTACGGCATCTCGAGGGTATCTGGCATGTGGCAGGTGGCTGAGGTGTCGAGGATGGCCACCGGACTTTCGTTGTGCATGGTGTCGAGCACCTCGCTGACCAGCACGCCACTCCTGATGGCGATGGCCTCGCCAGGCTCCAGATACACCTGTACGTCGTACTGGCGGCTGAAGTCGCGGATGCGCGCAATGAGACCGTCCACGTCATAGTCAGGATGGCTTATATGGTGCCCCCCGCCAAAATTGACCCACTTCATGCGGTGCAGCAGCTCGCCGCAGGACTTCTCGACGGCATCGAGTGTCCGTGCCAGGGGCGCAAAATTCTGTTCGCAGAGAGTGTGGAAATGCAGGCCACTGAAGCCGGACAGGTCAGCACCCGCCAATTGCGTCACCGGGGTACCCAGGCGTGAGCCGGGCGCACAGGGATCGTACATGGGCACCGCCCCTTCGGAATGCAGGGGATTGATGCGGAGGCCGCAGTCGAGCTGCGGACGCGTCTTGCGCTTCTCCTGCACCAGAGCCTGGAAACGCTGCCACTGCGAGAGCGAGTTGAACACCACGTGGTCGGCAATATCGAGAATGGCGGAAAGATCGCCCTGGGTGTAGCCCGCTGAATAGACGTGAACCTCACCGCCATATTCCTCCCTGCCGAGGCGGGCTTCCCACAGTCCGCTGGAACAAGTGCCTTGCAGGTAGCGCATGATCAGCGGCGCCAGGCTGAACATCGAGAGGGCTTTCAGCGCCAGCAGAACCTTCGCCCCGGACTCGTCCTGCACGCGCTTGAGCACCTTCAGGTTGCGCTCGACCGCCACTTCGTCTACGACGAAGCAAGGCGATGGCACGCAGTAAGGGTCGAAGTTGCCGAACGTGTCAGCACCAGGCTGGTTGGACATGGATTTCCTGTAGGGGCGGGTCAGACGAGATCGAAGCCGGGATCCACGATCACCTGCCAGGGCAGGCCGTGCTGGTTCATGTCGGCCATGAAGGGATCGGGATCCATCTGCTCCATGTTCCACACGCCCGGGGCTTTCCATTTGCCTTCCAGCATCATCTTGGCGCCGATCATGGCCGGCACCCCGGTGGTGTAGGAGATGGCCTGCGACAGCACCTCTTTATAGCATTCCTGGTGGTCGCAGATGTTGAATACCACGGCTTTGCGCGGCTTGCCGTCCTTGATGCCGGTGACATGGCAGCCGATCCAGGTCCTGCCTACGGTGCGCGGACCCAGCGTGGAAGGATCCGGCAGCAGCGCCTTGAGGAACTGGATGGGCACGATCTGCTGACCCTGGAATTCGACAGGGTCGATGCGCGTCATGCCCACATTGCCGAGCACTTCCAGGTGCTTGAGATAGCTTTCGCCGAAGCTCATCCAGAACTGCGCCTTTTTCAGCGTGGGAAAGTTCTTTGCCAGCGATTCGAGCTCTTCGTGGTACATGCGGTAGATGTTGTAGGTACCCACGCCGTCGGTACAGGTAAAGCTCTGCTTCAGCGACATGGCCGGCGTCGTCACGAAATCACCCGCTTCGTAATGGCGGCATTCGGCCGTCACTTCACGGATATTGATCTCGGGGTTGAAGTTCGTGGCGAAGGGATAACCGTGGTTGCCGCCGTTCACATCGATGATGTCCAGCGTGTGGATCTCGTCGAAGTAGTGCTTGGCAAGATAAGCCGTGAATACGTTGGTGGCGCCGGGATCGAAGCCGGAACCCAGCAATGCCATGAGGCCGGCCTTCTGGAATTTTTCCTGATAGGCCCACTGCCACTTGTACTCGAATTTCGCAGTATCGAGCGGCTCGTAGTTGGCCGTGTCGAGGTAGTTGACGCCGGTTTCGAGACAGGCGTCCATGATCGTCAGATCCTGATAGGGCAGCGCCACATTGATGACGAGCTCCGGCTGCACTTTGCGGATGAGTGCCACCAGCTCGGGCACGTTGTCGGCGTCGACCTGTGCAGTCTTGATGGTCTTGCCCTGCTTTTCCAGGATCTGCTGCGCGATCTTCTTGCACTTGGATTCGGTGCGACTGGCCAAGGTGATGTCGCTGAACACCTCGGATACCTGAGCACATTTATGGGCAACGACCTGGCCTACACCGCCGGCGCCGATAATGAGTACTTTTGCCATTTCAATCTTCCTTCTCGTAATAGGTGTAACCGTTCAGGCTTTCATTGAACTGGTTGACGATCTGCTGGCGCTCGCGTGCCGTGATGCGGCCTTCGCGTACCGCACGTTCGGCAGTGTTGCGGTGACGCAGCTGCATTTCCTTGGGGTGGTACTCCACATAGGTCAGCACGTCGGCTATGGTGTCGCCCTTCATCTCCTTCACGAAGTCGAAGGTGCTGTCGCGGTTGATGCGCACGCTCACCACGTTGGTGTCGCCGAACAGGTTGTGCAGGTCGCCCAGGGTTTCCTGGTAGGCGCCTACGAGGAACACGCCGAGGTAGTATTCCTGGCCTTCCCTGAGTTCATGCAGCGGCAGCACCTTCGTCACTTCCTCAGGACCGACGAAACTGTCGATCTTGCCGTCGCAGTCGCAGGTGATGTCGGCGATCACGCCGGTGCGCCGCGGCTCTTCGTCGAGGCGATGGATTGGCGCGATGGGGAACAGCTGGTCAATGGCCCAGGTGTCGGGCAGTGACTGGAACAGGCTGAAGTTTCCGTAATAGATATCGGCCAGCGAGAGCTTTAGACCTTCGAGGTCCGCCGGTACACGGGCCATCTTCTCGCTGAGGGCGGCAATCTTGTGCAGCAGATCCAGAAAGATGTTCTCGGCCGCCGACCGCGTGCGCAGGTTCAACTGGCCGCGCTTGAACAGCTCGCGTGCCTCGTTGCGATAAAAGTGTGCGTCGTTGTAGCACTCCTGGATGCGCTGCTCGGACAGGTTCGGATAGATGTCGCGCATGTTGCTGATCAGCGGATGCTCGTCCTCGTGCGGCTCCGGCAGCCGGCTCGGCTCAAACGTGGTGGTATCCAGCACATTGAAGATAAGGATCGACGAGTAGGCGATGGTGGCCCGGCCTGACTCGGTGACGATGGTCGGGTGCGGGATCTCGTAGTCGTCGAAGGTGCTCTTCAGGGTGTCGACAATGTCTTCGCAGTATTCGGTGAGGGAGTAATTACGGCTCTGTCCGTGGTTGGAGCCCCAACCCGTGTAATCGACAGCAAGGCCACCGCCGAGGTCGATGAACTTGAGGTTGGCACCCTCAGCCACGAGATCGGCGTAGAAGCGACACACTTCGGTGATGCCACTGCGGATGTCCTGGATGTTGGGAATCTGTGAGCCCAGGTGGCAGTGCAGCAGCTGCAGGCAATGCAGCATGTTCTCGCCGCGCAGGTTGTCCACCAGCTCCACCAGTTGCGTTGCCGTGAGGCCGAACACACTGCGGTCACCCGAAGTGGAATTCCAGTGGCCACTGACACTCACCGTGGTCTTGATGCGCACCCCGATGATGGGCTCGACGCCCATGACGCGGCTGCGCTCGATGATGATTGGAATCTCCGTGGGCGTTTCCACCACGAACACGCAATGGAAGCCGAGCTTGATGGCAGTGAGGCCAAGATCGATGAACTCCTGGTCCTTGTAGCCATTGCAGATGATGAGACTGCCCGGCTCTTCGAGGTGCGACAGCGCAATCATCATCTCGGGCTTGCTGCCCACTTCGAAGCCATGCTTGTAGCGCGCGCCGAACGCGGCGATCTCCTCGATCACCTGTGACTGCTGGTTGACCTTGATGGGATAGACGCCGCGGTACTCGCCCTGATAGCCGATCTGCTCGATGGCCTTGCGGAAAGCCATGTTGAGGCGGTGGATCTGGGCGTCGAGAATGTTCTCGATGCGCAGCAGCACCGGCATCTGCAGGTCGCGCTCGAGCATGCCCTTGACGATCTCCAGCAGCTCGATTTCGGCATTGAGGGTACGCGCGGTGACGTTGCCACGGGCGCTGACGCTGAAATAGTCATTGCCCCAGCGTTCGAAACCATACAGGTCGAGAGACTGGGCAATTGTCCAGTCACTCTGATCAGGCTGTTCGGCATTTACAACCTTTTCAGCCTTTACGGTCTTTCCAGCCTTTTCAGCCTTTTCAGCCTTTCCAGCAGCCTGTTGAGCAGCGTTCAATTCGTCATCCTCTTGCCATACCTGGGAGTCGAACCGGCGGTCCGGCCTGCCCAGGGTTTGGGGCCGGTCCGCGAGGGTCGCGATTGTACGGATCATGACCTTGTTCTACCAGCGTAAATGTGAATTTGCCAATAAATCCCGGTAAATTCACAACATCCCCGCCATCAGTGTGGCGATACCCAGAAAGGACATGAATCCTGCGATATCCGTGACCGTGGTGAGGACGATGGACGAGGACTGCGCCGGATCAAGTCCGAAGCGTTTGAGTACGATGGGCACCAGCGCGCCGGCCATCCCCGCAATGGTCATGGACGACACCATGGCCAGCGCCATCACCAGTGCAAGGCCCATGCTGCGACTCCAGGCATAGACGCCCAGCCCGCAGGTCAACGCAATGCCGATGCCGTTGAGAAAGCCGGCACCGAGCTCCTTCATCATGACGGTGAACCAGTGCCGCATGCTGATCTCGCGCAGCGTAAGCCCGCGCATGGTGACGGCCAGCGCCTGTGCACCGGCGTTGCCGCTCTGCCCGGCGGCGATGGGCAGCAGCACGGCCAGTGCCGTGAACTGCGCGATGGTGTCTTCGAACAGGCCGACTACGGCTGCGGCAAGAAAAGCGGTGAGCAGGTTGATCTGCAGCCAGGGCAAACGCTTGCGTACGGCGAACAGGCTCGACGACAGGGCACGCTCGTCCTTGTGGGCACCCACCATCGTCTGCATGTCGGTGACGAGCTCCTCGCGCACGGTGTCGAGTAACTCCTGGCCTTCCACCACGCCGACCAGATGCATGTGGAGATCCACCACCGGCATGACGTCCACGGCGTGGTACTTCAGTTTTTCGTAGACTTCCTCGCGCGGATCCATCGCGAAAACGTGCACTCGTACCGGCTCGGCCAGATCCGCCAGCGGAGTCTGCGCATCGACCAGCGGCAGACGCCGCAGGTCCACCTTGGCGGACAGGCGCATATCGTCGTCAAGCAGGAACATGTGGCCAAGACTGCCCGCATGCTGGCTGCGCAGCTGCGCGATGGCACCGCCGGCCGTGGTACGCTGGTTGAACGCGATGATGGCCGGATTCATCAGGCGACCCACGGTGTTCTCCGGGTAGTTCAACAGCGTGCGGAACTCCTGTGCGGTGAGTTTCTGCATGTGCGCCAACAATGACTCGCGCTGCTCCTGCCCCAACTGCGCAAGCAGGTTCATTGCCAGCCCTACATCCATGACTTCCAGGGCACTGGCTGCCATGGCCGCTGGCAGCAACTGCAGGGCGCTGAGACTGAGGCTGGGGGCCAGTTTCTCGAGAACGCGCGCCAGCACGTGCAGCTGCTGTTGTTGCAGCACCGCTACTACGTCCTCGGGTGACATCGCTTCGAGCTTGCGCGCGGCATTGAGCGGGTGATTCAACAGGAATGCCTGCGTGAGACTCTGCAGGGGATCGGCCAGGGCGGTATGGGGCATGCAGCCTCCGTGGGGTCAGGATCGGTCGGTGGAGTCCACCGCGTTGCTGACCGAATCGAACAGGGCCAGCAGGGATTTGCCGTATACATCGATGATGCCTGACAGCGGATCATTGCCACCGGACTGCCGGGGACGAGGCACCTGCTGCTGGCGCAGCCCCTGGCGCAGATCCATGTGCCGCAGTACGCCGATGAACTGCTGCTGCGTGCCGGTCACGGGCATCACATCGCCCTGCTCCCAGCAAGACAGCTTGGCGGCCTGCAGCAGCGGCATGCGTCCTGAGATGCTGCCTGCCGAAGGCTCCATGAGGCGCCCCACCACATCGTCAGGGTTTGCCTTGAGCAGGCGCAGGTAACTGAGGCGTCCCTGTGGAATGCCCGTACGGTCCACCAGAAACACGTACTTGCTGACAGTCTCTTCCGTGGCATCCTTCAGGAAGTTCAGCACTTCCTGGACTCTGAAATCAGAAGTCACCACAGCCGTGTTGGGCACCATCCATGCCCCTGCCGTGTCGAGCGGATACAACATCAACAGCTGGCAGGCGTGGCGGCGCGACTGCGGGCATTCCTTGAGGATGGCATCGACACTGCCGTGCTCGAGATGCCGCAGTATTGCCACCATGCGTGAGACACCATGCTGCAACAACATACGCGCAGCCCTGGCGGGATCGAGCGCGGCACACAAGTGGGCAGCGAAAGCCGGCAGGGCCAGGCCAAGTACCACCGCAGAATACGAGGCCGGCACCTTTGCCAGGAACGCCGCCACCTGTACGGCATCATGCTGTTCCAGCGTCCGCACGGCTTCCTCGGGATGCTCGTCGAGGAAGTCCAGCGCCAGTGTCAGGTCCTGATGCATTACTGTACTTCCAGGCGCAACGGCTCACGCATGGTTCAGGGGCTCTCCGTTGCGGGGGCCGCGCGTAATGACGTGACAGACCTCTTCATGGAACAGCCGTGCAGGGATGATGGCCTTGCCTTCCGCCGTGGCGATGACGATGCCTGCCTGCGCGATTTCGATCACTTCACCTTCGGTCGCGCCGAGCCTGATGAGGTCGCCCACCTGGCAATGCCGGCGCGTGTATTGCGCGCCGATAACGTTCGCCACAAGGCTGCGCGCGCCGAGACCGAAAGCCAGCGCGGCGCCACCCAGCAGCCCGGCTACCACCACCACGATCAGGGTACTGAGGAAGCCGATGTTGAGACCGATCTGCTCCACCCCGATGATCACGGCGCTGAACACGATCACCACCTGGATTCCGCGCGCCATCATGGCGCTTTGCTCCGGCGCGGAGCGATGTGTGGCGGAATGGATTGCCGCGCGTGCCAGACTGCCAAGCAGGATGCCCGCGAGAATGATCAGCAGTCCCGTGACGAGCCCAGGCAGATAACCGACGATGTTGTCGAGCCAACCCGAGAACAGGTCCCAGCCCAGCACGTTGGCGCCCACGGCCAGGAAGAAAATCATCACCACCCAATACACCAACTGGCTGATGATCAGCGCATAGGAGCGCTGGATACGTTCGCGCTGGATAGTCTCGGCATGCATGAACCGCACGAACAGCGCATCAAACCCCTCCACCAGCTTGCGCGCGCTGAGCGACAGCGCCTTGGCAAAAATCCAGCCCAGCAACAGCAAGCCGGCTGCACCCAGCAATTGCGGCGTGTGCAGCACGATCTGCTGTGACAGCCCGCTGAAGGTTTCCTCGATGGCGACGCCCCATTCGAAGGCGGCGCGGCTTGCGTCAGCCATGGTTGAGTCCTGCTCCGAATGCCACTACAGCGAGTCCTGCCAGCCCTTAATCGCCTCGCTGTTGTCGGCGTCATAGCCGATGCGCTGTTGCGCCAGCGCCCAGCGCTCGTTGACCAGCCGCAGCAACGGCGCATCGAGGCCAACGGCCTGGCCCAGGCCCTCCGCGATCTTGACGTCCTTTGCCAGCAGGCCCAGTTTGAAACCAGTGGCGAATTTTTCGTCGAGCACATGCTCCTTCATCACGACCTCGCTGATGAAGGATTTGCCCGTGGACACGTTGATGATATCTACCAGCGTACGGGGATCGAGCCCAAAGCGCCTGGCTATCAGGATGGCTTCTGAAGTCGCCGCGAAGGCTGTGGCGCCGAGGTAATTGTTGAGCGCCTTGGCGGCATGGCCGCAGCCGCTGCCACCGGTATCGAACAGGCGGTTGCCCATTGCCAGCAGCACGGGCTTCACTTGCTCGATGGCAACCTGGTCGTCGCCGCCGATCATGATGGTCAGAGTGCCGGTGATGGCACGCGGGACGGCGCCGGAAACCGGTGCGTCGAGCAGCACCACGCCTTTTTCCAGCAGCTTTTTGGCCAGTTCGCGCGTGCCATTGGGCTCAGACGAGCTCATGTCTACCACGATGGTGCCCGGACGCAGGTGATTGAAGAAGGCGCCACCGTCGGACTCGAGCAGTGCTTCACGCACCACGTAACCGTTTGGCAGCATCGTCACGACGACCTCGTTCTCCGCAATCTTTGCCAGACCCGGCGCATTGACCTGATGCTCGTTGGCAAAGCTGGTGGCACGCTCTGGATCGGCGTCATGCACGCTGACGCTGAAGCCTGCTTTGACCAGGTTGGTGGCCATGGGCAAGCCCATGTTGCCAATGCCGATGAACCCTACATTCTTTACTGCTGCTGTCACTGCGGTTTCCCCCGTATTGATCGAAAAGCCGGCTCAATCCAGCCCGCGCGCACCCAGGACTTCCTTGGCGGCGGCCATGGCCTCGACGCCGGTGGGAATGCCGGAATAAACGGACGTGTGCATGATGATTTCGCGGATCTCTTCCACGCTGACGCCGTTGGCCAGTGCTCCCTGGATATGCACCTTCAGTTGGTTGGGCTTGGTCAGCGCCGTCAGGGCGGCCAGGGTGATCATGCTGCGGGTCTTGCGGTCGAGCCCCGGGCGGTGCCAGACATCGCCGAATACCCAGCTGGTGACCAGATCCTCGAAGGGACGGTTGAAGCTGGTGGCCAGGCTGACGCGCTCTTCGGCGCCGGAACTGCCCCACATGGTGCGCCTGAGCTGCATGCCCTGGTCATAGGTGTGCTGGTCGGACATAGGGTTTTCCTCAGGAGGTGGCAACGACGGGCAACTATAAAGGAATCGTCCCGGGGTGGGTACCAAGGGGCAATGTGCAGACAATGGGAAGGCAATGTGCAGAAAATGTTGACGAGCCGCGGGGACAGGCGTAGGTTCGGCAGCAACAACAAGAACAACGCCACGCACGCCGAGCGTTGTCAGTACTGGTCAGTCTCACTGTTCGGTATCACTGGAGGGGAAGTCCATGAAGCACCGTTACGCCCGTTCGCTCGTCTGCCTCAGTCTGCTGGCCGTAACCGCAGGCTTTGCCCTGAATACTCAGGCGCAGAGCGTCGCACAACGCAGCGACAGTGTTAATGCCAATGCTGGTTACGCTGCAGCCCTGCCAGAGCCCAGCGCCCAGGTCAGCACCGCCGCTTATTCTCCCGAATCCAGCCGCCCGGGCGCGACCCCTGCGTCGACTCAGAGCAAGCGGAAGCCGCGCTGGTTTGATGAGCGTCGTCAGCTTGAGGAATCCGCAGCCACTTCCGGCCACTTCGAGCGCCTGAGCTACACGCGCTACGAAGACGAAGCAGAGCAAGACATCGGCACTTGCGTGTACTACCAAAGCTCCTACACCTACAGCTGCCGCTAGGCTCTGACAGTTGCCGCCAGGCGCTGATAGTTGCTGCTAGGAGTTGATTGCGGGGTGAAATCCTGCGTACAGCTCGCGTACTGCCGGCTCGATGGCCTCGATGCTGGCCTGATGCTCGTCCAGTGACATTTGCTGCAGCCGCGGAAAGTTTTTCTCATCCCCGTGCAGTGCAATGGCATCGAACAGCGCGGCTCGCGCCGCTGGCAATGCCGGCCAGCGCGCCAACTGGAAGCCCCGCATGAAGCCAAAGCACCACTCTTCCACCACCGTGATCGTGCGGCCCTGGTAGTCGCCTTCGTAAAACAGGGCAGTGAATTCTTCGGGCGCTTCCGCCAGCTGCTCCTGCAGGCTGTCGTGCATGCGGGTCAGTAATTCCTCGACCTGTTCGGCTTCGTCTTCGGAGTCCAGTTCGGGTTCGTGCTCCTCCCCGCCCCAGATCGCCGGGTACCACGCGGTCATCGGCACGTCCGCGGGGGACAGCACCAGCGCCGTCATGAAGCCATCCAGCTCGTTGACGTCAAGAATGGAGTTGTCATTTCCGTAGTTCTGCAGCAGTTCGTCGAGATAATCGAGTTCTTCTTCGTTGAGTACTTCTGTGCTCATGATCGGGCTCCTTGAGGGCTGGCAGCATTGTAGGAGCCGCGCGCCCAAAACACACGGCGATTTTCCCGCTGATTTACCAGGCCTCGCGGGTGGCCAGCAGCGAGCAGGCGCGGCTTTCATACGACCGTTGTGGTTGACAACGACACCTGCCGGTGGAATCCTTCCCGCACAATTTCAACCAGAATTCAAAAAACGCACATGGTTGTGCATACAATGAGGGGTCGCAAATGTTTGTCCACACACTTCGCAAGAGCCGCCATTCCCGCAAGTTTCTGTATACCGCCATCGCCGGCGCTGTAGTTGCGGGCCTGCCGGCGGCACACGCACAACAACTCGAGGAAGTTGTCGTCACGGCCGAACGCCGCGAGTTGCTGCTGCAGGACACGCCCATTTCACTGGTCGCCTTCAGCGGCGAGAAACTCGAGGAACGCGGTATCCGCGACATGTTCGAACTCGCTACGATCGCCCCGAACCTTGACATCAAGGGCTCGCGCGGCACCGGCAACACCGCGCCCATATTCCAGATTCGTGGTATCGGCGGCGGCGCTGGCGCTACCGGCGAGCGCAGTGTCGGCTTCTATGTCGACAACGTCTTCATGCCGCGTACCACGGGCCCGGTCATGCGCGTGCTGGACGTGGAACGCATCGAGGTACTGCGCGGCCCGCAAGGCACCTTGTTCGGGCGTAACAGCACCGGTGGCGCAATCCGCGTCTTTACCAAGCAACCGGGGCAGGAAAAAGAAGGTTATCTGCGCGTAACGGGTGGTAACTTCGACCGCCGCGACATCATGGGCACCATCAACATGCCCATCAATGATGAGCTTGCCGTGCGGGCCCAGGTGGCCATCATGGAGCAGGACGGTTTCGTCCAGCGCGGCCCCCAGAAACTCGGCAGCAATGATGACGAGTTCTATCGCCTGCAACTGGCCTGGAAGCCCTCGGAAGACGTCGACGTCAACTTCGGGGTGATGCACACGGACTCCTGGTCCGACGGCAGCGCCACCGATATGACCCAGTTCAACATGAACCCGGTCTGTCCGCTGAATCCTGCTGACCAGACCTTCTGCCTGCAGGGCAACTACGCCGACTGGGTCTCGGATTTCCTCCAACAATCCGGCCAGCCGCGCCTGTCCAACAACGACCCGCGCCTGGTGCGTGACGACTACTCGATGCCGGACTGGTGCTTCCTCGATGGCCCTGATCCCGACTGGGACGACCAGTGCCGTCAGTGGAACACGGCGGAGTACACGCAAGTAGACATGAACATCAACTGGCAGCTGTCCGAGACCTTGTCGCTGCTGTCCACCACCGGCATCTCGGAATTCCGCAGTGAGGGCGTCAGCGACTGGCAGCTGATGGGCATGGAGTTCCGCCCCGCAGCTGTCGAATCCGACGTGCTCTACCAGGAACTGCAACTGAACATGGCACTGCTGGACGGCCGTGTGGACCTGGTCGGCGGTGCGAACTATTTCAGGGAAGAGTCCGGCTCGCCGCGTGAAGCACTGTACCAGGCCATCGGCTCCAGCGTGTTCAATGCCACAACGGGTGGTTCAGCCTTCGGCAACCTGTGGGGTTGTGCCGGTTCCGGTACTGCGGCGCCAACCTGCGCCAGCGGCCAGAGCCGCCTGCGCGTCACTGGTGACGGCTCCACTGAGCAAGAGGCCACGGCCTACGCAGTATTTGCCAATGCATCGATTCACCTGACCGAGCAACTCAATCTCACGCTCGGCGCACGCCAGTCCTGGGACGAGAAGGACATCAGCAACACGCTGTTCGCCTCGGACAACTTCACCCCCCAAACCGGCAATGGCACCACGGTAAGTGCCAAGGACGACTGGAGCGCCACCGACTGGCGCGCCACACTGGATTACCACCTGACCGAAGACATCATGCTCTATGCCACGGCATCGAAGGCTTTCCGCTCAGGCACCTTCTCGGTACCGGCCCCCCTCGCGCCCACGGCAACCCGTCCCTACTCACTGCGTCCGCCGCTGGCGGGAGTGCCACCGGAAGAACTGCGCAACGACGAAATCGGCATCCGCTCGGAGTGGTTTGACGGCCGCCTGCGCATCAACGCCACCTACTACGAAATGGATTTCACCAACCGCCAGGGCGCTTCGGCCGTAGTCGATGCCACAGCACCGACTGGCTTCGTGATCCAGCTGGTGAACCAGGGTGACGTGAGATTGTGGGGGACGGAGCTCGAAGCCCTGCTGGCAGTCACTGATCGCCTCACGGTGGAAGCAGCCGCCGGTCGTGCGAACTATGAAATGGACAACGTGTGCATCAACAATGGTCCGAACCTGTTCCCGCCGCCAATGGACAGGAGCTACACGCTGAGCGCGCGTTACCAGTTCGATACCACTGAAGGCAATTACACCGCCACTCTCAGCAGCGCCCACACCGGCCCCATGCAGACGCATCCCGGCGGCTTCACCCCGGAGGAGCAGGCGCGCTATGGGTGCAGTGCCTTCGCCGCATCGTTCATCGATTCGCGTTACGAGGTACCCAGCTATGACCTCGTCAACGCCAACGTGCGCTTCGACGCCGCCAGCGGCAAGTGGTCGGCCTCGCTGTATGCCAACAACCTCACCGACGAGGTCTACGCCAACAACGCGCAGTCCTTCGGTCGTGGTTACTGGACGCAGGGTGGCCCCGGCGGCGTTGCCGGCCTCAGCGCTCCAGCCCGCAGTGCTGTGGCCGATTACCGCGGTCGTCCACGCGAGTACGGCGTGACCCTCCAGTACAACTTCTTCTGAGGAAGCGAACCCCGGCGCTGCAGCACAGCAGCACCGGGGTTCCAGTTTGAGATGCACCTGCGCCGGGAGAAAAAACTCCCGGCTCAGACCTGCATGAAGTAATGCCGCCTCGCGAGAAACACACCCAGCAAGACCGGCACCGCCATGGCCAGATGATTGAGTTCAGCGGACATACCCGGCGCACCATAGGCCGGATCGAAAGGTACGCCGATCCAGAACGGCGCATAGAAGCCCAGCGCAAGAATCAGCATGACCCACCACGCCGGCGGCGTCCGCTGCTGCGGCCTCATCGACAGTATTACAAGAATGGCCGCCATGATGGCGAACTGCGCACCCAGCTCGCGCAGGAAATGATGCCAGCTGTGGGTCGGCACGCCGGCAGCCGTCATAAGGGTCGAGTCGTCACCGATATGCCCGAACGTCGCACCCAGACTGCCCCAGCCAGCGAGGAAGCCGATAAGTACAAGTGCTCGCGCGGTCCAGATAGTGGTCAGGAAGTTCACGCGCTTTTCCCCTTTGCAGAATGCCCGGATACTACACCGAAGGGAGCAAACGTACTTTATGGGGAGATTCGCAGGTGATCCGCGAATGAGCCGTGCTGCGGGGAAAACTCGAAATGGTGCCAGGAGAGGACTTGAATCAAACCTCTATCTATCTGTTATTAATCTGTTTTTTATATTGCAATTCGATATTGTGTTACCAAGAGTGTTACTTCCGGCGACGCCCCCCGTCCTCAGTAGCACTTGGCTTTAGAGTCCGGGGTCTGACAGGGTGAAAAACCTTACTCCCCCGCTGCCTTAAATCCCGACCAGTGCCCATCGCCGAACGTTTGGTGCAGACTGAGACCTGCTCCAACCCGTAGCGCCGCCACCGGGGCGCTTAGAGTGGTTTTCGGTTGTGCACCAATAGTTACTACCGCATTGAAAAAGTGGGCTTGTATTTGGTGACCTTGGACAGATATCCGTCAGCGCCCAATACCCATCGCCGAGGCCATTCTGCTGAGCAGAGATGCCC
>JBIIWP010000057.1:0-19413 GCA_044338855.1 Pseudohongiellaceae bacterium
AGCATGAGAGCGATGAAGGCTTCAGGCAATGCGAAATACACGAGACTGCCCACCCCGGCGCCGATGATGGAGCCGGGAATAAAGGGACGCGTGATGTTCCAGTTGATGTGTTTGCGGAACTGTATGGCGCGCGTCACCTGGCCAGCGAGGATCATTACGCCATTGAGGGGCACCACTTCCGACAGCGGCAGCAGCAACGAGGTGCATGCCAGCAACAGCAGGCCGCCGCCGAGGCCTGCTACTGTGGAAAGGAAGGCGCCCACGAAACAAATCAGAGGAACCAGGTACAGGAGTTGGTCGGACACGGTAGTGGGTTCGTTTGAAAAACGACGCGAGTATAGCGGATATAGACCGTTCGCGATTTCTGGATCTGGTGGCGGGATAACCAGTCTGCTTGTGGTGCTGCAAGATGATCATTGAAGAAGTGATTGCTTTCCCGTACTACAATGAGCTTCGGAAAAGATTATCGTCCAGTGCTTCTCGCTGCTGCCAAGGATACCGCAGGTTGGCTGATACTTGGGGTAAAATACGGCCTCTTTGAAATCCGGACACCCCTCAAATCATGTCCCCAGCCCTGATTCCCGTCGACCAAGCCCTGTCCCGCGTGCTGGAACAACTGAGCCCGCTGCAAGGCATCGAAAGTGTGCCGCTGGCACAAGCGCTGGGACGTGTACTGGCGCAAAGCAGGCCGGCGCTGATCGATGTGCCGGCCTACGACAATAGCGCCATGGATGGGTATGCCCTGCGCACAGCCGAATTGCGTGCCAATGACGGCGTACTGCCATTGAGCCAGACAATTGCTGCCGGACACCCCGGCACGGCGCTGGCGCCCGGCAGCGTGGCGCGGATATTTACTGGTGCGCCGATCCCGGCGGGAGCGGATGCCGTTGTGATGCAGGAGAACACCGAGCAGCTGCCCAACGGGATCCGCGTGCTGGAATCGCCGCGCCCGGGCCAGAACATCCGCCTGCGCGGCCATGACATCCGTGCCGGTGGCATCGTGCTGGAAGCTGGTCAGTTGCTGCAGCCCCAGGACCTGGGCTTGCTGGCCTCGCTCGGGATCAGCGAGGTCGAAGTGCGGCGCCCGCTCACAGTGGCCATCCTGAATACCGGCGATGAAGTGGTGGCCCCGGGGCAGCCACTGGGGCCCGGCCAGCTCTACGATTCCAACAGCTTCACGCTGGACGCCCTGCTCACTCGCCTGGGCCTGCGCGTACTCAAACTCGGCATCGTCGCGGACACGCTGGATGCGACTATGGCAGCACTGCGCGAGGCTGCCGGCAAGGCCGATTGCCTGATCAGCACCGGCGGTGTGTCAGTTGGGGATGAAGACCATGTGCGGCAAGCTGTTACGCAGCTTGGCGACCTGAGCCTGTGGAAACTTGCCATCAAGCCAGGCAAGCCGTTTTCGTTCGGGCGGGTGCTGGGTGTGCCGTTCTTCGGCCTGCCGGGCAATCCGGTGGCGGTGTTCGTGACCTTTGTCACGCTGGTGCGGCCGGCCCTGCTGAAGCTTCAGGGAGCCACAGTACTGGATGCGCCGGGTTACCGGGTACCGTTGGGCTTTGCGGTGCAGGAGGCCGGCAGCCGCCAGGAATACCTGCGCGTGCGACTGGTGCAGCGTGACGGGGCCGAACCTTGTCTGGAGGCGTTTGCCGACCAGGGATCCAGCCTGCTTACGTCTCTGTCGTGGGCCGACGGCCTGGCGGTGATTCCCGCCCATACGGCGCCGATGGCAGGGGAGCGCGTGTTGTTTTTGCCATTTGCGGGGTTGTACTGACATGCAGCGTTGGAACTGGTTTTACGCGGCAACAGGGGCACTGGTGCTGCTGGGAGGCTGTGCTGCGCAGGAGCGCCAGACCGTTTACAGCGGCACGCCTGCACCCGTGGTGGAGGAGCCGCCGCAGCAGGACAACGGCAATGCCGCGGCGTTTGCGCGCAGCATGATGCTGGCCGATATCCTGTACGCGGCACGCACGGCATATGAAGACAACCGACTCATGTCGCCGGCCAATGACAACGCCTACGATCGCTTCATCGAGGTGCTGCAACTTGACCCAGGCAATGAAGTGGCCATGCAGGGCATCCGCGACATCGTAAAGCGCTACATCGAACTGGCAGATGCTGCCACCGGGCTGGGTAAATTCTCCGAGGCGTCGAGCCTGCTGGGCCGTGCCGAGAGTCTCGATCCCGCCCATGCCGAGCTCGCAGGCGCGCGCGCGCGCCTTGAAACGGCGCAGCGTAACAAGATCGATACCTATGCGCTGGACCCCGAAGGTCTGAGCAGCCAGAGCCTGGAGATGATGACGCGACTGGGCGAGATCGCCCAGCAGATCATGCGTAATGAAGCCACGTTTCTCATCAACGCGCGCAATGACGAAGAAGGGCGCTGGATCTACAAGATCATGCGGGAATCCGTGGGTGGTTACCGCCTTCGTGGCAACATCGATGTATCCGGTACCCCCAACATCCTCGTCACCGTGCCTGCCGGTGGCAACTCGTGCAACGCCAACTGCTGAGCATCCCGGAATCCTTGTCATGAAAGTTACCAGAATGTTGCTCCCCGTTATCGCGATGCTCGCCGCCTGTGGCAGCGCCGAGGCTGACATCGAAGTCAGCGCCGCCTATGTGCGCGGACTGCCACCAGGCGTTGACAACACATCCGCTTACATGACCTTGCGCAACACCGGCAGTACTGCGGTGGACCTTGTGGGTGCGCGCAGCCACATCGCTGCCAGTGTGATGCTGCACAACACCATGAACCACGATGGCATGTTGCACATGATGCACGTGAACAAGGTGAGCATTCCTGCGCAAGGCGAAGTGACGCTGGTCAGCGGCGGTCTGCACTTGATGCTGACTCAACTGCGCGAGCAGCCCGCGGACGGCAGCGAAGTGGAACTGCTGCTGCAATTCAGCGACGGCAGCGAGTTGAGCGTGCTGGCACCCGTGCGCAGCGTGCTGGATGAGTAATGCGCCCGGCATGCCGATGGCCCTGCAGGCACAGGAGCCACTGGCACCCATTCGCTAGCGTGTGCTGGCTGCGCTGTGGTGCCAGTGTCGCAGCAGCCAGTACAGGACCACCACACTGCCGGCAAAGCCCAAAGCTGCATGTGCCCATGCTGCCGGGTAAACAGCGTGCAGCAGGGTCCACTGGCGTAGCACCACCAGAGTTCCGGCCAGCATCATGGCCACACCCATTTGGCCGCGCCGGATGAGCAGATAGCCCAGCGCTACACTGGCTACAGTAGGCAGCGATGCCACCAGGCCCGGAGCCACGTCCTGTTGCGCCAGTCCGCCCGCGATCCAGTAACCCAGCGCCAGCGCGACCAGCAACCAGAACTGCCAGCGCTGCTGGATGAAGCGCGCGCAGCCCAGCGCGAGAATCAGTACGACGAGGCTGGCCGCCAGTCCACGCCAGCTGTTCAGCAGCACTGCCAGTGCCGGCTGCGTCGTGGCGTAATCCGCAACCAGCGGCAGGGGTGGCTCCCGGCTTTCCAGCAGCAGGGCGCCCAGGCCATACAGACCCAAAACTCCAAGCGCGAGACCGCCGCCCAACAGCGCATCACGGGCGGGTGTGGCGCCGCCACGGGGACGCTCGGTGTATATAGCCTGCGCCGCCATGGCGACGATGGCGCCCAGCAACGCCCCCGACAGCACAATACTCCCCAACTGGATCAGCACCTGCGTGTTCCACGCCATCGTGGTCTGGAAGGCCTGGCTCACGGCATCGAAGCGCAGCCAGGACAGTCCCGCGTGCGGCAGCAGCACCAGGGCCAGCCAAGGCAGGGCAGCATGCCAGTTGAAGCGGCGACCGCTGTGCTTGCGGAAAAATGGCGACAGCGCGCAGCCGACCAGTACCAGTGCCATCAGCATGCCTGCGATACGGATGGGTTGGCGCTGTGAGGCAGTTTCCGCTTCGGCACGAACCCATGCTTCCGGCAGATCCAGGGACCGGTAATAGCCCACGATTTCGTCACCGGCAATACGCACCACACTGACCGCTTTTGCAGCGCCGTGGTCAAAGGCTTCCACGTCCTCGAAAGTCACCAGCCAGTCGCTGCGTGCCGGACGCTTCGTTTCGGCCACTGACTGCAGTACCCGGTCTTGCGTCGGCGTCCACTGCAAGCCTTCCAGCCACTCGCGTGCCAACGCTTCAGCCTCAGCCTGGTCAAGGCTGGCGCCAGCGCGGTCTTCCGGCAACTGGTGCATGAGTTGCAGGAGCTCGCCGTCCGGCGTGAGTCGTACCTGCCAGCTCTCCGCACGTTCCTCCACCGGGCCGTCGAAGCGGCGCCAGCTCGCGACCCACTGCGGGGCTTCCACATACGAGCCCAGCAGGCGCTGTGCAGCGGCTGGTCCTGCTTCACGCCATACGAATGCCAGCGAGTCGCGACGATCGGCCTGGATCTGGACGCTGGTCCGCCATTCGCCCTGCAGGCTGACCCCGTGCTGCGCCAGAGCCTGTTCAGCGCGCAACAGCGCCGCAGCGCGATCGGTGTTGAAGTGGGGCCAGTTCAGTCGTGCTGGCTGCGCAATGAAAGCGGCGTACAGCGTGAGCGAAATGAGGCTCACGGCCAGAAGCAGTTTCTGATTCACGTTGAAGGGACCTGTCGCGTGTAGCGGAGTTGCTGGCGTTTCAGGGATGTCGATGACCTGCGGTAGGGGCAGCGGCTGCTCGCCATTGCAAGCAGCTGCGGGCAGTTCCTGCAGGCCGCCCTGCCGGCGTGCGGCGTGCAGGACCACCAGCAGTGGCGTAGCTCCTGCCAGCACCACCAGGGTACGGTCGAGCCAGAGGCTGGCATTGTCAGCGATAAAGATCGGCATGCTCATCAGCACGAGGTCGTACAGGAAGTGGGTGATCATGCATGGCACGAGACCAAAACGCAGAAACACGAGGCCGAAGACCAGCGCGGGAATCATCAGCTCCACCACGCGGCTGTAGCCCGGCAGTTGCGGATAGCTGGCGTGCGCAGCGCCGAAGACCAGAGCCTGGAACACCAGCATCAGCAGGGTCAGCTTGCGTCCGCTGCCGTAGTGGTGATCGAGCAGCACGGCCAGCGACAGCGGGATGGCACGGAAGAAGCATTCCTCCCAGGTGCCGGCTTGCAGTGCATTGAAGATGGGCGCCAGCGCCGGACGCCAACTGGCGAGCACGTTGGGATCGACGTTGAGTGAGGACGGTTGCCACCAGTCCAGCACGCGTGAACTGAACAGCAGAAAGCCGAGTGCGTACAACAGAAAAAATCCGGTCCAGGCATAAGCGCCGAGGACGCGGCCGGCCAGCGCCCGCGATCCGGCAACTGGCGGCTGCAGGCTGGCCCAAAGGCGGGGCTGTTGCACAAAGGCATGTCGCGTCAGGCCCTCGGCCACGGCATAAATGGCACCGAACAACAGCCCGGTCGCCACCAGCACGATACCGGCCTGTGCCAGCTGTTGCAGGATGAAACTCTGCTCTGAGGTCTGCGTCTGGTAGCCCATCCATTGGATAGGCATGTTGGCAATTTGTGCCGCGGCCAGGCCTGTGCTCACCACCAATGCCGGCACCAGTCCGTAGCGGAACTGCAACTGGTGCCGGCGGTACAGCCAGATGCCACCACCAAGCAGGCCACCGAGGCCGAACACCCCGAGCATGAGGCCATTGGCAAGCTGGCTCAGTTGCGTGTTCAGTGCGCGCAGTTCGCCAAAGCGCTGCTTGAAGGCTTCCGGCGTGAACTTGCGGTTCTGTACTGCAACCAGCTGGTCCCCGGCCACCGCAAGGCCCAGGCGCAGCCGGGCGGCGCCGGGTTGCAGCGAGCGGTGTTCATAAGTGAAGTCATAATCCGCGCGGCCGGACGTCTGCATTTCCTGCTTCGTCTCAATGGGGGTGTAGTCGGCGAAGCGCGGGCCCAGCAAGGCGCGCGCACCGTCCTCGGCAAGACGGCGGGCAGCAGCTTCGTCGAGCGCCACAGAGCCGTCCTCCTCCGGCAGCAGATAGTTGAACGCGATGAGATCGCCGCGTGGACTGAAGTCGGTGACCAGCTCGTGTTTTTGCCCCGACGCGAAGGTCCGCACACGCCAGAAGTGGGTAGCGGCGGCCAGCTCGGGGATCAGGGTCTCGTAGGCTTCGACGCCACCGGCTTCCAATTCCACGTAATTCTGGAAATCCCTGTCGCTGAGGAAGGCAGCTGCCGTGCGCTGTGTAGTCAGGGCCGGGAAGCGCTCGCGCTGGAATGTGGCGGCAGCGTCCAGTGCCTGCTGGCGGGAGAAATTGATCTCCACGTTGAGGCCTGGTTCCACCAGAAAGACCAGTCGCAAGGCTGCAAGGGCTGCGACCAGTGCAAGAGTGAGCAAGACCAGCCAGAACCGGTGGGACTGCAGGCGAAACAGGGAAGAGCCAGGCATGCTCGCATCCTTGATGATTGGCATTTTTGTCGAGTTACCTTGCCGTGCTGAGGGCTGCCTCAGTATAGCCGCAGGTTGCGAAAGTGCTGCTGCAATTGCAGTTCTTTGTCAGGCCTGCCACTGGCAAGCCTGGCAGCATCCGCTCCGCTTGATTTCCCGTTGCATCCGGCTAAGGTGGGCACCAGTCTTGCATCAGGAAATCCCCCATGAGCACACCCGATACCAGAGTCGCCGTCGTCACCGGAGCCAGCGCCGGTATTGGCAAGGCCTGCGCGCAGGCCTTGCTGCAGCAGGGCTGGAACACCGTATTCATCAGTCGCCAGCAGCAAGCGCTGGAAGATGCCATCAGCACGGCCGGCGCTACGCGTGGCCACGCCCTGGCCTTGAGCTGTGACGTCACTGATGCCGGTGCTGTGCAGGCCTGCTTTGAGCAGGCGACGCGGCATTTCGGACGCATCGATCTGCTGTTCAACAATGCGGGCAGAATGGGTCCCGCCGGCCGCATCGACGAACTGGAGCTGGATGCCTGGGAGCGCACGCTGGACGTCAACGTAAAGGGGGCCTTCAACAGCGCCCGTGCAGCCTTTGGCCAGATGCGGCGCCAGCAGCCGCAGGGTGGTCGCATCATCAACAATGGTTCCATTGCGGCGCATACGCCGCGCCCGCGCACAGTGCCCTATACGATGAGCAAGCACGCGATCACGGGGTTGACCAAGTGCCTGTCCCTGGACGGCCGTGAGTTCGACATCGTGTGCGGCCAGATCGATATCGGCAATGTCCTCACGGACATGACCCAGAGCTTTACGCAGGGCATGCTGCAGGCTGACGGCGAGCGCAGAGCTGAGCCGGTCTTTGATCTGCGCCACGTGGTGGATGCCGTGCTTTACATGGCCAACCTGCCGCTGCAGGCGAATGTGCAGTTCATGACCGTGATGGCCAGCAAAATGCCGTTCATCGGGCGTGGCTGAGCCTGGGCGGGGCGGTCCCGGGAGAAGGTAGACCGTAACAACGATTCCGCCCCCGGGAGCTTGTTGCACTGTGGCGGGGTTGCTACTCTAGGCCATACAAGAGCGATCCGGAACGGCCGGCATCGCCGCCGGGGAACGAGGGGAGCGAAATGAAATCCAATCTGCGCCATCTGGTGCTTTCGAGCATCCTGCTGCTGTCCAGCGCTGCTGCCTGGGCCCACCACTCATTCGCTATCTTTGATTTCCAGACCAAGGTGCCGTTCGAGGGCGTCGTGGACAGTATCAAGTTCCGCAATCCCCACATCGAGATGACACTTAAGGTGGTGGCGGAAGATGGGTCCGAAAAGATCGTGCACTTCATCGAGGGCGCGCCCGCCAACATGCTCGTGCGCGGCGGCGTTACTCCTGACAAGGTAAAGCCAGGTTCGAAGCTCTGGACGGAAGGTTCGCCCCTGCTGGAAGACCCCAACAAGTTCTTCCTGCGTACCCTGCGCACCGAGGATGGCACCGAATACGGTAACTGAGCGGCAAGCTCCGTTCCTTCCTTCAGGTCTTCCTTCAGGCGCGCAGGGTGCGCGCCTGCAGCTTGTCCTTGCCGCGGCGGGGCTTTACGGGTGTCAGGCTCTGCGCTTTTCCTGCTTCCCTAGCCTTTCCAGCTTTTTCAGCTTTTTCCGCTTTTTTCACCAATCGAGCCAGCGCCAGCATTTCCCGCGTCACCAGCACCACGCCCTGCGGTGACACCGTGAAGCGCTGTGCATCGGCCACCGCATCGTAGCCGATACGGGTACCGGGCGGGATCTCGCAATTACAGTCGATGATCGCGCGGCGGATGCGTGAATTGGCGCCGATCACGGCATTGTCGAGTACCACGGACTCCTCAATGTCGCAGTGGTTCTGCACATGAACGTTGTTGAACAGCAGCGATGATTTGACCCGGCTGCCACTGATAATGCAGCCGCTGGCAACCACGGAATCCAATGCGGTGCCGCGCCGGTCGTGGTCGTCGAACACGAATTTGGCTGGTGGCAGCTGTTCCTGACAGGTCCAGATGGGCCAGTCCTGGTCGTAGAGGTTCAACGCCGGCGTCACCTTGCACAGCTCAAGGTTCGTATCGTAGTAAGCATCGATGGTGCCGACATCGCGCCAATAGGCACTTTGGCCAGTCTTGGCATCGCGGAAAGGGTAGGCCTGCAGGCGCGCTTTGCCCAGCAGCGATGGAATGATGTCCTTGCCAAAGTCGTGGGCCGAATGCTCGCAGTGCGCATCCTGCAGTAATTGCCGGTACAGGAAGTCGGCACTGAACACATAAACCCCCATCGAGACCAGCGCATGGTCCGGCTTGCCGGGCAGCGTTTCGGGGTGGCGCGGCTTTTCCTCGAAGCGCAGCACGCGGTACTCCTCGTCGACACCCATGACCCCGAAGCTGCTGGCCTCAGTGACCGGTGTCTCGATGCAGGCTATGGTGAGATCAGCCTTGCCGCGGATGTGCTGTTGCAGCAGTTCGCTGTAATCCATCTTGTAGATGTGGTCGCCCGCCAGCACCAGTATGTATTCCGGTCCGGTGCCCCGGAAGATGTCCAGATTCTGGTATACGGCATCCGCAGTGCCCTGGTACCAGTTGTCGCGCAGACGCTGCTGGGCCGGGATAAGCTCGATGAATTCATCGAGTTCTGCGCGCAGAAAGGACCAGCCGCGCTGGATGTGCTTGTTCAGGGAGTGGGACTTGTACTGCGTGAGGATGCTGATCTTGCGGATGCCGGAGTTGATGCAGTTGGACAGCGTGAAATCGATGGTGCGGTACTTGCCGCCGAAGGGAATGGCGGGCTTGGCTTGCCAGGCCGTAAGCGATTGCAGACGGGTACCACTGCCACCGGCCAGTATGACGGCCAGAGTGTCCTTCACCGGATCCTTGCGCTTCATCGGGAAAGCCTCACGAATGTGGGAAATGTTCGCCAATAAGCTTACTTGTACTCAAATCAGGCGTGAGGCGGATTGATCCAGCGCAACGGTGCCTTCCTTGCCTGCAGGACTCCGGCGCTTTGCCATCATGGCAATTGCCTCGGCGCGCTACTGCCACTACCCTCGTGTCTGTGCCGGCCCTGCGCGCCGGCGGCGTCGGGGGAGTTTTATATGGGGTTTGATGTCACCACCATCGGCAGTGCTACGGTCGACTATTTCGCTGATACTGATTCGGAACTCATTCGTATCGAAACACGCACCACGCGCGAGGATTTGCTGGCCTTTCCCATGGGAGAGAAGATCCTCGTCAAGCAGTTCAACATCACTACCGGTGGCGGTGGCACCAACACGGCAGTGGCCTTTGCCCGGCTCGGCTTCCGCACGGCCTACCTTGGCAAGATCGGCAGCGATCTGAACGGCGATTTCATTATCGAGCAGTTGGGCAAGGAGGGGGTCAGCTTTATCGGTGCGCGCGAAGGCCAGAGCGGCGCCTCGGTGATCCTCAACGGCTTGCGTAACGATCGCACCATCCTGGCCTTCAAGGGCATCAACAACTTCATGCAGCCGGCGGATTTCCCTGCCATCGATAGCCCCTGGGTGTACCTGGCAAGCATGCTGGGACAGAGCTGGGACACGGTAGTGGCGGCGCTGGGTGCCGGGCTGGCTGCCGGGAAGTACCGGCTGGCCCTGAATCCCAGCTCTTATCAGGCGGACTTGGGCTACGAGCAACTCAGGGTACTGACCGACAAGGCCAGTCTGCTTATCATGAACCGCGAGGAAGCATGCAAGTACCTCGGCTACCCGGGCGACGAACGTCATGATCCAGTGGAACTGTGCAAAGCATTGGCGAAGGTGCCCGGCATCACTACGGTGGTGACGGATGGCGCTGAGGGCGCCTGGGTCTGGAACGGTCGCGAAGGACTGGTAGGGCGTCCGCGCCAAGACTTGGTGGTGGTCGAAACGACCGGCGCTGGTGACGCCTTCGCGGCTACCTTTACCGCCTGTACCATCAATGGGCTGCCTTTGCGCGACTGCCTGCACTACGCCATGACCAATGCCGAGTCGATTCTGCTCAACAAGGGCGCCAAGAACATCCTGCTCGACTGGCCCGGTCTGGAAGCGCAAGCGCGTCAGCATCCGCGTGAAATTACCGGGTACAATTAGCGGTAACCAAGGAGTTTTGTCCATGACCACCAGCACCACCATCGAACTCGACATCGCCAATGCCCTGCCACAGGCGAATCCCGCTGACAGCGCCCGCATTCTCGAGTTGTGGCGCCAGATCGGCAGCCATTTCCGCAACCATGGCTTCTCCGCGCAGCACCGCCCTGGCGCGCGCGTCAAAATGTACAACCTCAGTCTCGATGCCAGCGCTCTCGTGCAGACCATGCAAGAGGCGCTGCAGCAGGCTGGCAGCTTCGACCAGCAGCGTGTCGCCCATAGCGGTGATCGCAACGCCAGGGTCTCGGGCAACCTGTTACTGACCGTGGCTGATCGCACGTGCGAGTTGCAGGAGCGCGAGATCTACGACGTAGCGAACCTGTTCCTGCAACAACTGGTGATTGCCGCCAACCTGGTGCTGCCCGGCTCCATCCAGATCCTTGCGGCGTGCTATGTGGGGCCGGGTGCCCATCTGGTGGAAGCTGGAGTCGCTGATTCGGTGATCTTCGGTGGTGCGCGCAAGGTACTGCAGGAAGGTTGGCGCTTGCCGACGCTGGATTTTGCCCAGGTTTGGAACTGGCTGGATGCGCTTGAATTGGGGCACTCCCATACTGCCATCAAGGTCATCGACAAAGTCTTGCTGACACAATTGAAGGTGGCCGAGCAGCGCCACGAGTACAGCGCACGTACCGTCCTGCTGGTGCTGTTCCAGCTTGAACTGTTGCTGGATTGCCATGCCCGCAACGACGCGGCGCTGCTGCGCAAGCGACTGCGCATGCTGCTGGGCACCATGCCCGAGTCGGCCGACTGCATTCGGGATCTGTTCAGCGTGCGCAATGAGTTGCTGCAGGGCTTCCAGCCCGTGATGCGTCCGCCACTGTTGGCGCACGACATGCAGGATGAACTGCGCGACCTGCTGGGTCAGCACAACATGACTGTCATCAACGCAGCAGCGCTGGTGCAGGCGCTGTTGGTGCAGCTGGTCGAGCAGGGTGGGAGTGATTTCGTGTTCAGTGAGAGCGTGGACGTACGTTGACACGATGGCCGGCACCGCGTGCCGGCCTATCGCTCATTTGAACGGCCGGTGCGCCACCAGATGGTCGACCACAGAAGGGTCGGCCAGTGTGGAAGTGTCTCCCAGATTATCCAGCTCGTTCGACGCCACCTTGCGCAGGATACGGCGCATGATCTTGCCGGAGCGCGTCTTCGGCAGACCGGGCGCCCACTGGATGATGTCGGGTTTGGCGATGGGACTGATTTCCTTCGCAACCATCGCTTTCAGTTCCTCGCGCAGCTTCTCACTGGGCTCGATGCCCGTCATCAGTGTCACGTAGGCGTAGATGCCGAGGCCCTTGATGTCGTGCGGGTAGCCCACCACCGCGGCTTCCGCCACGGCAGGATGCAACACCAGCGCACTCTCGATTTCTGCAGTACCGAGGCGATGGCCTGACACGTTCAGCACGTCGTCCACGCGACCCGTGATCCACCAGAAACCATCTTCGTCGCGACGTGCACCATCACCCGTGAAGTAGTAGCCAGGATAAGGTTTGTAATAGATTTCCACGCAACGCTGGTGGTCACCAAAGACCGTGCGCAACTGCGAGGGCCAACTGGCCGTGATGACGAGGTTGCCGTTGGTGGCTCCACTCAGAATGTGGCCTTCGGCGTCCACCAGCGCGGGCTGTACGCCGAAAAATGGCAGCGTGGCAGAGCCGGGCTTCAGGTCAGTGACACCGGGAATCGGCGTGATCATGTGGCCACCGGTCTCGGTCTGCCACCAGGTATCCATCACGGGGCAGCGACTGTCACCGACCACGCGGTAGTACCACTCCCAGGCTTCAGGATTGATGGGCTCACCGACACTGCCGAGGATGCGCAGCGAGGCGCGCGAGGTAGCTTTCACCGGTGCATCGCCGTGCGCCATCAGTGCGCGGATGGCGGTGGGCGCCGTGTAAAACTGGTTCACCTGGTACTTGTCCACTACCTGCCAGAAGCGGGAGACGTCGGGATAACTCGGGATGCCCTCGAACATCAGGGTAGTGGCGCCGTTGCAGAACGGACCATACACGATGTACGTGTGGCCAGTGACCCAGCCCACGTCGGCGGCGCACCAGTAGATGTCTCCCTCGTGATAGTCGAACACGTACTTGTGCGTCATTGCGGCGTGCAGCAGGTAACCGCCTGTCGTATGCAGGATGCCCTTGGGTTTGCCGGTGGAGCCCGAGGTGTACAGGATGAACAGCGGATCCTCGCTGTCCATGCTGGCGGGGACACACTGCGTGCTTTCTGCTGCAGTGGCCTCGTGGTACCAGAGGTCGCGCGCGGGGAACCAGTCGATGGCAGAGCCGCTGTGTTTGACTGTGACAACTGTGTGCACGTCGGGACACTTCTCCAGTGCAGCATCGGTGTTGGCCTTCATTGGCGTGTGCTTGCCGCCACGGATGCCTTCGTCTGCCGTGATGACCACGCGGCAGTCGGCGTCGAGGATGCGGCTGGACAAGGCTTCCGGCGAGAAGCCGCCGAACACCACGGAATGCACGGCGCCGATGCGCGCACAAGCCAGCATGGCGATGGCAGCTTCGGGGATCATCGGCATGTAGATGCAGATACGATCACCCTTCTGTACGCCGCGCCGGCGCAGCAGGTTGGCGAGGCGACAGGTAGCGTCATGCAGCTGCTTGTAACTGATGCGGCGTTCGGTGCCTGGCTCATCGCCTTCCCAGAGGATCGCGGTCTGCCCGGCACGTTGTGGCAGGTGGCGGTCGATGCAGTTCACGCTGACGTTGAGCTTGCCGCCGATGAACCAGCGCACCTCGCCCTTGGTCATATCGCCTTCATGCAGCACGCTGAAGTCCTGGTCCCAGCTCAGGAACTCGTGCGCCATGCGGGGCCAGAACGTTGCCGGAGAATCAATCGACTCCTTGTACAAGGTCTCGTAGCGGGCTTTGTCCAGATGCGTCTTGCCCTTGAGGTCAGGATTGACAGGGTATGCGTTGGACGCTATCACGGCGGCTCCTCGCAGCTTCAGGCCGCCTGCACGGGAATGGCGTTGGCGGTACGCTGGATGTGGTTGCGCTCGTCGAGATAGACCAGCTTGGGCTTGTGGTTCAGCAACTCGGCGTCGTTGTAGCTGCCGTATGCGCAGATGATGACGCGATGTCCTACGTCAGCCTTGTGCGCAGCAGCACCGTTCACGGAAATGATGCGTGAACCGGCCTCGGCGCGGATGGCATAGGTGGTGAAGCGCTCGCCATTGCCCAGGTTGTAGATCTGGATCTGCTCGTACTCGCGGATACCGGCAGCGTCCAACAGATTGCTGTCAATCGCGCAGGAGCCTTCGTAGTCCAGCTCCGAATGCGTAACACAAGCGCGGTGGAGTTTGGCTTTGAGCATCAGTGTTTGCACGGTGTTCATCCCGGGACTGGCCTGACGGGTTTGCCGCGTGGCCGGTCGCTGTTGTCGGTTGCCTGTTACCGCCGGTAACAGGAAGGGCGCGCATTATCCCAAAAAAGCAGAGCCCGGGGCAATCAAGGCTGCCAAGGCCGGGATCAAACGGCCTGGATCCTTGATCCAGCGCCTCAGATCAAGGGGTCAGACCCCTTGATCAGCGGGGCATGGCGGTGTCCGGGGTAGGAGATGCTCCAGCGCCGGGTCCACCAGAAAGCGGCCGGACATGGCCTCGCGCCCCAGCAGCATCGGATAGGTCATCTGTGCCCGGTTAGTGAGCGTCAACTGGATGACCCATTCCTGTCCTCCCAGATTCAGCAGGGTATCGATCACGATGCGGTGCTCGGTGTCGGCGGAAGAGCTTTTCACTTTCTTGCGGCCTTTGACCCGCGTGGTGATGCGCACGCCGAGGTTCACGTTGTGGATGTCCGGGTGCAAGTTGAAGCTCACCCAGTTGCGACCGCCGCGTTTGAACTCCTGCAGGTTCTCCACGTGCAGCGAGGAGGTGGCGGCCCCGGTATCCACGCGCATGGGCAGGCTGCTGATACCCAGCTCCGGCAGCGTGCCGCGCTCGACCGCGCCGATGATGGTCAAACCGTTCCTGCGACGAGGTCTGCCTGCCATGTGCCCTTGCCTCTCAGCCTTTGCCGCGCGTTTTGTTGGGGCCCTGCACGGCGTCGTTTTCGATGCACTGGATGATCTTGCCCGCGATGTCGATGCCGGTGGCCGCCTCGATGCCCTCCAGCCCGGGCGAGGAGTTCACCTCGAGGACCAACGGCCCGCGCGAGGAACGCACAATATCCACGCCGGCGAGGTCCAGGCCCATCACGTCAGCTGCCTTGACGGCAAGGCGGCGCTCTTCAGGTGTCAGCTTTACCACCTGGGCTTTGCCGCCACGGTGCAGGTTTGAACGATACTCGCCTTTCACGGCAGTGCGCTGCATGGCGGCGACGACTTTGCCGCCCACGACAAAGCAGCGAATGTCCGAGCCACCGGCTTCCTTGATGAATTCCTGCACGAGGAAATCCGAGCCGATGCCACGGAAAGCATTGATCAAGGCTTCTGCTGCCTTCTTGGTTTCGGCCAGTAGAACGCCGTTGCCGTGCGTGCTGGCAATAAGCTTGAGGATCAGTGGCGAGCCGCCCACCGATTCGATGAGCTTGTCGGTGGCGCGCGCTGAATGCGCATAGCTGGTCACGGGCTGGCCAATGCCTTTGCGTGCCAGCAGCTGGTGTGCTCGCAGCTTGTCGCGCGAGCGTGCGATGGCGATCGACTCGTTGATGGAATAGACGTGCTGCACCTCGAACTGGCGCAGCACTGCGCAACCATAGGTGGTGACCGAGGCGCCGATACGCGGGATCACCGCGTCGAACTGCAGTGCTTCCACTTGCTTTGCCGAATGCTGGTAGATCACAGACGGTTCGTTGGCGGTAATGTTCATGTAGCACTTGAGTACGTCGATCACGCGCACTTCATGGCCACGCTGCTGGGCTGCTTCCACCAGTCGTCGTGTGGAGTAGAGTTTGCGATTGCGGGAAAGGATGCCAATTCTCATGAAAGGTTCCTGGCACGCCGGGTAGACGTGCCGAATGCATAGGCCGGGTCGTCAGACCTGGATATTGTCGATGAGCCGGGTACTGCCAGCCCAGGCGGCAGCGAGGATCACGAGTTCCCGATCACCTTCACCGGCCAGTTCGAGCGTCTGGCGATTGCAGATGTGGACGTAGTCCGGGCGCAACCCGGCTGTTTGCAGTGCCGCACATGCAGCTTCGGCCAGTTCCCCGAACCGGGATGCACCCTGGCGCAGCCGTGTTGCAGTGAGCAGCAGCGTGGAATAGAGGCTGGCAGCCTGCAGGCGCTGCGCAGCATCAAGAAAGCCGTTACGCGAGCTCAGCGCGAGGCCTGAAGTCTCGCGTACGGTGGGAACGCCGATGAGCTGGATGTGCATCTGCAGATCCTGCACCATTCTGCTGATGATACGGAACTGCTGGTAATCCTTCAGTCCGAAGAATGCGGCATGCGGCTGGATCATGTTGAACAGTTTGTTTACCACCGTGCAGACGCCATCGAAATGTCCTGGACGGCTGGCACCGCAGTGCAGCCTGGAGAGTCGCGGTACCGAGACTGTGGTGTGCGACTCCATGCCCTCAGGGTACATCTCCTTTGCATCAGGCACGTACACGGCATCACAGGAGCTGGTTTCGAGCGCCTGCACGTCAGCCTCGAAGCTGCGCGGGTAGCGTCCAAAATCCTCGTTGGGGCCGAATTGCAGTGGATTTACGAAGATCGTGGCGAGTACGTAGTCGCAATGGTTGCGTGCCTCGCGTACCAGCGCGAGATGCCCTTCGTGCAGGTTGCCCATAGTGGGTATGAGCCCGATGCGCTGGCCCGCCACGCGTGCTGCACGCAGACGCTGTCGCAGTGCGGGAAGGGCATCGAACACGCGCAGGGTGTCAGTCATAGCAGTGCTGCGCTGCAGGAAAGCTGCCGTTCTTCACAGCCTGTACGTACGCGGTGATCGCGCCGGCAATCCCGGCATCCGATTCCGGGAGGAAGTTCTTCACGAATTTCGGCGTGATCGGCGAGATTCCCAGCACATCATGCATGACCATGATCTGGCCATCGACATCGGGTCCCGCGCCGATGCCGATCACCGGGATGTGCAGGCTTTCAGTAACCCTGCGGCCCAGTTCGGCTGGCACGCATTCCAGCAGCAGCATGTTGGCGCCATGCGCTTCGAGCAACTTGGCTTCTTCAATGATGTTGGTGGCGGCAGCAGGGTCGCGACCCTGGATACGATGGCCGCCGATCCGGTTGACCGATTGTGGAGTAAGCCCCATATGGGCACACACGGGAATACCGCGCTCGGTGAGCAGTCGCGTGGTTTCACCGATCCAGGCGCCGCCTTCCAGCTTGACGATATGGGCGCCGGCGCGCATCAGGCGCGCAGCGTTCTCGAGAGTTTGGGCTTCAGAGGCATAGGACATGAAGGGCAGGTCGGCCATCAGCAGCGCGCCCTTGTTGCCGCGCTTTACGCACTGCATGTGGTAAACCATGTCATCCATGGTCACCGGCAAGGTCGAGTCATGGCCCTGCAGCACCATCCCGAGGGAATCTCCGACCAGGATTACTTCGACCCCGGCCTTGCTGACGAGACCGGCGAACAGCGCGTCGTAGGCCGTGAGACAGGCAAACTTCTCTCCCGGCTTGCCATCGGGTCTGGCGCCGCGGTTCTTCATTTCCTGCAGGGTATGGATGGTAACGGCGGCCACGTTGGACTCCGGGCGTCTTCGGGCGGGAGATTATACCTGATCGCCGGCCTGAGCCGGTTCAGATCAGGGCCGGGCGCGGGTTGAAATAATGGCGGCTGCCTTTGGGCATGGTCGTAATGAAATTCAGCAGCAGTTCGTAGTCAGCATCATTGTTCACGTAATCCATGTCGGCACAGTTCACCATCAACACGGTACTTTTGCCGTAGTAATGGAAAAACTCGGTATAGGCATTGATCAGGTTCAGCAGGTACTGTTCCGTTATGAGTTGCTCGGCCGGGATGCCACGCACCTGGATGCGTTGCATCAAGACCTCGACCGGTGCCTGCAGGCAGATCACGAGATCTGGCTCCGGGGCATCGAGGGTAAGGTGGTTGTAGACGTTCTCGTAAAGCTTGAACTCGTCGGGGTCCAGATTTTGCCGTGCGAACAGCTTGTCCTTTTCCATCAGGAAGTCGGCTACCCGGATGGGCTCGAACATGTCGTTCTGACGCAACTCCTGCATCTGCTGCGCGCGCTGGAACAGGAAGAACAGCTGGGTAGCCAGCGCGAACTGCCGCGGCGCATGGTAGAAGCGTTCCAGGAAGGGGTTTTCTTCGGCTTTTTCCAGCAGCGTCTCGTAGTTGAAACTGGCGGCCAGACGCTTGGCGAGGGAAGTCTTGCCCACTCCTATGGGACCTTCCACGGCGATATAGCGTGGCATGGGGCGGGCTTTGTCTGGTGCGATTGATTCGGACACTGGTCTCGTGATTCCCTGCTGGAGCTGCCGTCCCATCAACTCGCAGCGGGTGGCTTGCGTCGGGATTTTACTCTGCGCCTGCGCGGTTTTGAAGGCTGCGCACTGCCTTCGGCAGTCACCTGCAGCGCCAGCTGCTGTTCGGGATTGGCCTGCTGGAACTCGGTCCACCATGCTCCGAGACCTTCCAGATCCTCACCTACCGCTTCACGCAGCATGAGAAAGTCATAGGCCGCACGAAAACGCTTGTGGGACAGCAGGGCTTCAGCGCGGCGTCCCTTGCGGTTGAGTAGACGCACCTGCAAGTCCCAGATTTCGCGCATCGGCATGCTGAAGCGCTTCGGGATGGAGATCTGCTGCAGCTGCTCCATCAGCACATCCTGTCCGGCATCGTGGTTTGCCTGCAGCGGTGACATGCCGCCGGCAACAAGTGTCTTGTAGCGTTCCTCTACTGCCGGCCACAACAGGACTGCGAGCAGGAAGGCTGGCGTGACACTCTTGTCCTCGTTGATGCGGGCATCAGTACTGGAACATGCTCTGCGCAGCAGCTGATCGTAGCGCCCACTGGAGTCATCACGCAGGGCGCGGCCGGTCTGCGGAAACAAGGTGGAAAAGACGCCGTACTCCTGCAACAGCTCGTAGGTGCGCTCGCTTTGTCCGGCAAAGAACAGCTTCATGAACTCGTCGAAGAGGCGGGCGGCCGGGATGGAGTCCAGCAACTCGGCACAATGACGCAGTGGTGCTTCGGTTTCGGGTGCCAACTTGAAGTTGAGCTTGGCGGCCAGGCGCAGCGCCCGCAGGATGCGCACGGGGTCTTCCTTGTAGCGCTGTTCGGGGTCGCCGATCATGCGCAGGCAGCGCAGGTCGATGTCGGCAAGTCCGTCGACATAGTCATGCACCTCGAAATTGCGCACGGTGTAATACAGTGCATTGACGGTGAAATCGCGCCGCATCACATCCTCTTCGATGCTGCCGAAGACGTTGTCCCGCAGGATCATTCCCGCAGAGGAGTGTACGGCGTCCAGCGCGCTCTCATGACGGGACAGACCACCGTCCACGATCTCGATATTGTCTGCCGCCAGTGCCCGGAAGGTGGAGCACTCGATGATCTCCTGGCCGAAATGCACATGCGCGATGCGGAAGCGGCGGCCGATGATGCGGGAGTTGCGGAACAACTCGCGTATCTGCTCGGGGGTAGCGTCAGTGGCGATGTCGAAGTCCTTGGGCTGCAGGCCCAGCAACAGATCGCGTACGCCACCGCCCACGATGAAGGCATGGAAGCCGGCGTCGTTGAGTTTGTAGAGCACCTTGAGGCTGTTGGGGCTGATCTGCTGCCGGGAGATCCCGTGTTCGGCCCTGCTGATCACTTTGAGCGTAGCGGAGCTGGCAGGGCGGACTGTGTGGCCTGAGTCTGAAATGGGGGAATCCTAGCGTCTGTCTGGAGAATGTGCCTGCATTCTACACCGCGCCCGCGGAAGGCCGGTAGCGGGGGGGG
>JBIIWP010000142.1:0-6189 GCA_044338855.1 Pseudohongiellaceae bacterium
GCGGCGCGAACCGGAACACCAGCCAGCCCGCCAACGCCGACAGAAAGGAGGCCAACATGATGGCGAGGCGATCGATGCCACCGTAGCCACTGCCGACTTCCTCGAAGGCGAGGCCGGAGATGAAGATGCTCATGGTGAAGCCGATGCCGCACAACAGTGCCACGCCATAGAGATGCAGCATACTGACGCCCTCAGGACATCTCGCAATGCCGAGCTTCAATGCGAGGCAGCTGAATCCGAACACGCCCAGTTGCTTGCCGGCAAACAAGCCCAGAGTGATGCCCAATGGGACACCGCTGAGCAGCAGCGCTGGCTCCATGCCGGCAAAACTGATGCCCGTGTTGACGAAGGCAAAGCCCGGCAGAATGGCGAACGCCACCCACGGATGCAGCGCTTCGATGAGACGATTGACGGGTTCATCCTCGCTGTCATCCTTGCCCAGCCAGGGAATGCACAGGGCCGTGATGACGCCAGCCAGGGTGGCATGCACGCCGGACTTCAGCACGCATACCCACAAGCAGATGCCGACGAGAATATAGGGAGCGATGCGCTTTACGCCGGCACGGTTCAGCAGTACCAGCAGCATGATGAAAAAGGCCGCCAGCGACAGGGAGAGGACACTGAGGTTGGCGGTGTAGAACAGCGCAATGACAATGATGGCCCCAAGGTCATCGAGGATGGCCAGCGTCATCAGGAAGATCTTGGCACCTACCGGCACGCGCGAACCCAGCAGCGACATCACGCCAAGGGCAAAGGCAATGTCCGTCGCCATGGGGATGGCCCAGCCGTACATCGCCTGCGGATTGTCATGATTGAACGCGACGTAGACCAGCGCCGGCACCAGCATGCCGCCGAGGGCACCGATCACGGGCAGCACCACGCGACTGCGATCCGAAAGATGGCCCCCGATGAGCTCGCTCTTGATCTCGAGGCCGACCATGAAGAAGAAGATCGCCATCCAGAAATCATTGACCCACAGTGCCACGGGCTTCTCCACGGCAAGGTTGCCCACGCGTAGTTCGCCTTCCAGTGCCAGAAAAGCCTGATACAACCCGGCCAGCGGTGAATTGACCACCAGCAAGGCCAGCAGCATTGCTCCGATCAGCAGAATGCCGCCGGCTGCCTCCAGCCTGACAAACGCCTCGAGCTGGGCCTGAAGCTTTCCGAAAAGCGGAATTCCAGCGGAATCGGGTTCGCTCATGTTCTCGTTTCCTCCAATCGTTCGATGATGAGCTGTGCACTGCTCTGACCGCGATACTCGTTCACGTCCAGTTTGTACAAAAGCTGGACGCGCCGCAGGTTTGCCTGCAGCAGGTGGGCTTCCACGTTGAAGGCGATCGCATCAATCAACTGCGTACTGCCGGGCAACTGCAGCACACACTTCAAGTGCTTGTCTGCCAGCACACGTGAGCTCACCACGTCGAACACACCAGTGAACAGTGGCTCGGGAAACTGTTGTCCCCAAGGGGTGGCCGTGCGCAGCAGTTGCGCAAATTCCAGGGAGAGACAGTCCGGTGGCAGTTCGCCGTCGTGCAGCAGGCTGCGCGTAAACAGTTCCGGATCAGCCTGGCGCTGCAATTCCTGCTCGAAGGCAGCACTGAAGCCAGCAAAGTCCTGCTTGCGCAAGGTAAGTCCCGCTGCCATCGCATGACCGCCGAACTTGCTGAGCAGCTGCGGGTTATGGGTAGCCACCGCGTCGAGGATATCGCGAATGTGGACGCCCGCAATGGAGCGCGCCGACCCCTTGATGAGCGGCGTACCGTCACTGTCGCTGCCGGCATCGGCAAACACAATGACCGGACGGTGCAGGCGCTCCTTGATGCGCGAAGCCAGGATGCCGATGACGCCCTGATGCCAGTTGGGATCATGCAGGCAGACGCCGAGGCGCTCCTGTTCCTGCAGACTCATGTTGTCGAGTAGCAGCAGTGCATCAGCCTGCATGTCCTGCTCGATGAGACGACGCTCCTTGTTGAGGCTGTCGAGCTGGCGCGCGATGCGCAGTGCTTCCTGTTCGTCGTCACACAGCAGACACTCGATACCGAGACTCATGTCCGTCAGGCGACCCGCCGCATTCAGGCGTGGGCCCAGCGCGAAGCCCAGGTCACTGGCAACCACGGACTGCGCAGAGCGCCCGGCGACTTCCAGCAAGGCACGGATACCGGGGCGCGCACGCCCGCTGCGAATCACCTGCAGGCCATGCTTCACCAGGCAGCGGTTGTTGATGTCGAGTGGCACCACGTCCGCTACGGTCCCCAGTGCCACGAGATCGAGGAAGGCCACCAGTTTCGGTTCGGGAAGGTTCTGTTGCACAAACCACAGTGCTTCGCGCAGCGCCGTGCGCAGTGCCATCATCAGATAGAACACCACGCCCACACCTGCCAGCGCCTTGCTGGAAAAGCTGCAGCCAGGCTGATTGGGGTTCACGATGCAGGCGGCATCCGGCAAGGTCTCGGCTGGCAGGTGGTGATCCGTAACGAGCACACGCATACCCAGTGCATTGGCACGCGTGATCCCGGCATGGCTGGCGATGCCATTGTCGACGGTGATGATGAGATCCGGTGCACGCTCGCGCGCCACATCCACAATCTCTGGCGTGAGGCCATAGCCGTATTCAAAGCGATTGGGAACGAGATAGTCCACGTACCGGAAGCCCATGCTGCGCAGGCAGGCCAGGGCCAGAGCACAGCTGGTGGCGCCATCGGCGTCGAAATCAGCAAGGATCAGCAGGCGCTGCTGCTGTTGCAGGGCTTGCTGCAGCAGCAGCACAGCGGCATCGATGTTGTGCAACTGTGCGGGAGGCAGCAAGTCCGCCAGTGCCAGTTCCAGCTCGCTGTCCTGCGACACCCCGCGCGCCGCCAGGATGCGCTGCAGCACGGGATGCACCTGGCTGGAAAAGCGTGCCGTGGTTTTGGGGCTGCGGGGTGATATCTGCATCATCGTCCGGGGGTCAGGCTGCGCCTGACGGCGAACGTCAGACGGTAAAGCGGTCCTCCGTACCGCTGACAGCACGCAGTTCCTTGCGCAGCACCTTGCCCACGTTGCATTTGGGCAGGTGCGAGCGGAATTCTACCTGACGCGGCACCTTGTAGGGAGCCAAACCCTGCCGACACCAGCGAATCACCTCTTCCACCGTGAGCTGGTCGTTGTTGCTCACGATGAAAATCTTGATATACATACTGAATTCATCGCCGATACCTACCGCACAGGCATCGCTGATGTGCGGATGCCGGCATACATGCTCCTCCAGCTCATTGGGGTATACGTTGAAACCGGAGATGATGATGATGTCCTTGATGCGATCGACGATGGCCAGGCGTCCTTCGGCATCGAACCTGCCGACGTCACCCGTGTGGAACCAGCCATCCAGGTCAAAGTCCTGCCCGATCCCGTCCTGCTGGCTCCAGTAGCCCTGCATCACCTGCGGACCCTTCACGCAGATCTCGCCACTTTGCCCGGGCGCAACTTCCCTGCCCGCTGCATCCTGCAACTGGATGCAGGTGCCCGGCACCGGACGGCCAACACTCCCCAGCACAACATCCGCGCGCGTATTGCAGGTCAGCAAGGGTGAACATTCCGACAACCCATAGCCTTCCAGGATGTCGCAGCCGGTCAGCGCCTTCCAGCGCAGCGCCACTTGTGGCGACAGTGCCATGCCCCCTGCACTGCAGATACTCAGGGCCGAAAAATCCATGGCCGCAAATGGCGGGTACTCGCAGAGGACGCGATACAGCGTATTGATACCCATGAAGCCACACACGCGCCAGGGCCGCAGTGCCTGCATGAAAGCCGGCAAGTCGCGCGGGTCCGGAATCAGCAGGACCTGATGGGCCTGCGCCATGCTGCTGAGGAAGCCCAGCGTGAACGCGTAGATGTGGTACATCGGCAGCGGTGCCACCATCACCGAGCCGGGCGGCGGCAATGTCCCGGCACAGTGCAGACCCAATTGGGCGACGTTGCTGAGCAGGTTGCCATGGCTCAGCATGGCAGCCTTGGCCACCCCGGTGGTACCGCCGGAGTACTGCAGCAGGGCCAGATCCTCACGCTGCAGTCGCCGGTGCATACGGCCATGCAAACGCAACTGGCGCGCACCACGCTGCAACACCTGGCGCAGCGTCTGCTGTTGCGAAAACGTAAAAGCCGGCACCAGACGCTTGACGTGCCGCACCACGGCATTCAGCAGCAGTCGTTGCGGTGCGGGATGCAGATCGAACAGATCAGTGACAATTACCTGGCGCACCGCGGTCCCGGCCAGGATGCTCGCGGCGTTGTGTGCCTTGTTGGCCAGCACGAACAACGCGCTCGCACCACTGTCACGCAACTGGTGCAGCAGTTCTGCCGGCGTATACAGCGGATTGACGTTGACCAGCACCATGCCGGCCTTGAAGATGCCCAGCGCCACTACCGGGAACTGCAGCAGGTTGGGCATCTGCAGCGCCACACGGTCGCCAGCGTGCAATCCGGATTCCTGTTGCAGCCATGCCGCCACCCGGTCGCTGAGTGCTTCCACCTCGCGAAAGCGCAGGCTGTGGCCCAGGCAGGTGAAGGCCAGGGTCTCGGCATGGCGGGCAGCAATGCCGGAGAGGAAGTCGGGAATGTTTTCGGCTTCCAGCGCTGCGTGCCCTTCAAGGCGTTCTTGAATTTCCCGCTGCATGCCCTTACCTCAGTCTCCTGACCGCTACTCATGTCGCTGCATCATAGCAGCAGTCCGGCAGGCTGCCTGACGGAACCAAGTGCTGCCGCGGCTTGCCTAAGCGGGTAAGGGGCAGCCTTATGATGCTCTATTGACCAACGCCCTCCAAAACAAGGAACACGCATGAAACTTCGTTTGATCCTCTCCGGCTTGCTCGGCAGCCTGCTGGGGCTTGCCAACCTGCTGCACGCTGCAGAACCCGTCGACTACCTCAGTTTCCACACGGAGGACGAGGTCAACAACATCGAGATCTTCCGCGAGGCCAGCCCCGCGGTGGTATTCGTGACGACCTCCGCGCGCGTGATCAACCGCTTTTCGCGCAACGTGCAGGAAATCCCGCAAGGCAGTGGCACCGGCTTCGTGTGGGACCAGCAGGGCCATATCGTCACCAACTACCACGTGATCCAGGACGTACTGCTGCGCCGCGGCAGCCGGGCCCGCATCACCCTGCAGGACCAGAGCACCTGGGAAGCCACCATCGTCGGCGTGGCGCCGGGCAAGGATCTTGCCCTGCTGCGCATCGAAGCGCCGAGCGAACTCCTGACAGCGCTGCCGCTGGGTGATTCATCCCTGCTGGAAGTGGGTCGCAAGGTCGTCGCCATCGGCAACCCCTTCGGACTCGACACCACGATGACGGTGGGAGTGGTCAGCGCGCTGGGGCGTGAAATCGATTCCCTGACCAACCGCAAGATCCGCGATGTGATCCAGACCGACGCGCCGATCAATCCCGGCAACTCCGGCGGGCCCTTGCTGAACTCACTGGGCCAGCTGGTGGGCGTCAATACGCAGATTGTGAGCCCCAGCGGCGCCAGCGCCGGCATCGGCTTTGCCATCCCGGTCAATACCGTGAAGAAGGTGATTCCGCAACTGCTGGAGCATGGCGAGGAAGTGCGCCCGGTACTGGGCGTGGAGCAGGTACCGGACAACTATGCGCGTGAGTGGGGTATCCAGGGCGTGGCCATCCTCGAAGTAAACCCGGGGACGCCTGCGGAACAGGCCGGCCTCAGCGGCATCCGCCAGGACGCGCGCGGCCGCCTGCTGCTGGGCGACATCATCATCGAAGTGGACGGCACCAAGATCGAGGACAACGACGACCTGCTCAACGCGCTGGAGCAGCACAACGCGGGTGACCGCGTGACGGTGCTGACGCTGCGCGATGAACAGGTGCGCGAGGTGGACGTGGTACTGTCGGCACCTGGTGAAATCTGAGGGCTTTGGGCGGGCTTTTTTCGCGCTGGGGGTGGGATGGTTCTGGTGAGCTGCGACGGGTTCAGTTGGCCGATGGGCTTTGTGACATTGTTTCTCGCCAAGGGCGCCAAGGGGCCAAGACGCCAAGAGTGCAAATCGAAGTCAGGCTTGATTGCACTGCACGAATATCAGGCATGCTAATTGGAAAAATCAGGAGAATTGCATCGCCCTCGAAACACACATGGATCTCTTGGCGTCTTGGCCCCTTGGCGCCCTTGGCGAGAAAAACCTGTCACTCCCCTGCACCGAAG
>JBIIWP010000058.1:0-19130 GCA_044338855.1 Pseudohongiellaceae bacterium
CGAGGATGCCGACTTGCATGCATGACCGCATAAACGATGATGTACTCGCTCTTGACCCCATAAAAGACTCCAAATGGAAATCGACCAAGCAATGCCCTACGCACGTCCTTATGAATGACAGGGTACTGTAGGGGATGGTCCGGGAGCGAATGTATGAGCGACAGAACTTGATCCAAAAACTCGTGACCCAAGCCAGGCCGCTGCTCCTCGTACCAGATCGCTGCGTCCGATAGTTCAATTTCCGCCTCTTCCCTGATTCGGACATTCAACGTCATAGCCTGGATCTAATACTCGCGATGACCTCAGCGGCAGGCCGCCCAGGATTACCATCGAGCTCGAACGCCTGAAGGCGTCTATCAAGCTCTGCCCTCTGATCTTGCGTCAGGGGAATTGCCTTCTGGTCCAAGGCGATACTGTCCCACAAATCCTCGACAAGGCGGATTCGTTCGTCCAGCGGAAGGCCTTTAAGTGTCGTATTCATGGCTGGATCATACTCCCATGGCTAGAGCGGAGCCAAGAGCACATAACAGTCTGAAAAAAGGGCCTTCGGCCTTTTTATCTTAATAGCAGGCGCGCCCTGTTTTGTTATTGAACGAAGCGAGTCTATTTTCAAACCACTGTTTTATCAAAAGCTTTTTCAGGCAGCTCGTGGTCATAGCAGAAATAGAGGGAACCGCGCCTTTTTATTCTTCAGCAGCCCCCTGGAATCTCAACTATCCTCCAGACAGTTCAGCAAGGAGCACACCCGCCATGACGGCCTCACCATTCATGTCAGCACTGCGAGAGCATATGCTGACTCGGCACTACAGCCTTAGAACCATCGATGGCTACCTGTACTGGATTCGGTACTACATACGCTTTAGCGGCAAGCGCCACCCCGCAGAGCTGGACCAGAGCCACGTTATGGCTTTTCTCGGCTTCATCGCATCATCCCGCAATGTTTCCGTCTCAACGCAAAAAGCAGCCCTGAATGCGCTGGCCTTCCTCTACAACAAGTACCTTGATCAGCCACTAGGCAATCTGGGTGATTTCAATAAGGCATCACGTCCGCGCAAATTGCCGGTAGTACTGACCCGCGCAGAGGTCGGTGCAGTACTGTCGCATCTTAGTGGCAGCTCAAGATTGCTCGCGTCGCTGCTCTATGGCTCTGGCCTACGGCGCATCGAGGCGATACGGCTTCGCGTGAAGGATGTGGACTTTGATCATCTGCAATTGCGCATTTGGGCAGGCAAGGGCAACAAGCATCGCATCACGACCGTTGCCCCCGAGTTGGTGCCCGACCTGAAGCGGCAGATCCAGCGCATCGCCTTGCTGTTGGACCAGGATCTGCAGACGCCCGGCTACTGCGGCGCCCTGCTCCCAAATGCCTTGGCACTCAAGTATCCATCAGCACCGCGTACTTTAGGCTGGCAGTATCTTTTCCCGTCTTCCGGTCTGAGCGTGGAGCCAGGCACGCACAACATCCGCCGCCATCATGTCGATGAGTCTTCGATCAACAAGCAGATTCGCAAGGCTACGCAGCAGGCCGGTATCGGCAAGGAAGTCACCAGCCATACATTGCGACACTCCTTTGCCACACATCTGCTGGAGGCCGGGGCAGACATTCGCACGGTGCAGGAACAACTGGGGCACCAGGACGTGAAGACCACGGAGATCTATACGCATGTGTTGAAGCGGGGAGGCCATGGGGTGCGCAGCCCGCTCAGCGATCTGCTGCAAACCTTTCCACGGTCAACAGGGGACTGATAATTCAGGCCTGGCCTGGCCTGTTTTCGACAAGCGCCGCGAGTGGCAGGTACTCCACAGTCGGCATCACCCCATACACTTTCGCCACACTTTCAATGGCCTGCGGCGTGAAAAACGCCCGCGCCGCTGCTTCCGCTTCCCACACATAGAAATTGAAAGCCTGCCGCCGTGCAGCATCAATCGTGAAGGCCTTGGAGCGCAGCCCCGGCATTCCCTCGAACTTGGCGCGTGCCATCTGCGCAAGCTGCTGCAGGTGCTCTGGATTGAAATCATCGCCAAATTCAAAACGTACAGTCACTGCAATCATGCTCAACCCTTTCTACTCGCAAGCCAGCGCTGAAACGACGCGCGGGATTCAACCGAAGCCCTCCCGGCAAGAAGTCCATCCATGCTGATGTCTTCATCCAGTGCTTCCCAATGGATTCCGTTGCCATGGCCAATTAGCCGCCAGGCATTACGCTCAGAATGGGTGGCATGCTGCAGTCGCGGAAACCAGTCCAGCGGCACAATCAATGAGCGCCCATCACTGAGATCAACACGCAACGCCTCGTTGGTGACGACGACCGTGACGATCCCGGGCTTGTGCAGTTCAGCCGCGGAAGAAGACATACCAGGACTCCTTCAAGAAAGGTTCGTGTTGCCTGACCAGCGTATCGATTCTAGCAAGTTCAACTCTGCTGAAACCACCGGCACTTTGCAGGGATACAGGTGCCAGCCAGAACTTGGCGACTTTGGCGTCTCTCTCAACATGAACATGGGCAGGCTCCTGACCATCACTGGCGTAGAAAAAGAAGCGATATGGCCCGGCACGCAGGACGGTAGGCACTGACGATTCCCTTTGTCAGTTGGTATACCTTCAATGTAGCTGCAACTGGCAGCAATGCCATCCAGATACAAAAAAGCCAGCATCACGCTGGCCTCCTTGTGTACTCGTGCTGCCCAACTCAGCTGCGCGCCCCTGCCCCATACGACGAATAGAACAACGACATATCCGTCTCCTTGCAGGTGATGAACTCCAGCAGCGCTGCCTGGCCGCGCTCCGTCGCTTCAATGCCGCGCTTCAGCGCCGGGATGATGTCCTTCGGATCCGTGATGCGTTCGCCGTAGCCGCCAAACGCCTTCGCCATGTCGGCGTAGTTGCCGCTGATGTCGCAGGTGTTGTACTTGGCATCCGACACTTTCATGATCGGAATTTCCATGGCCATGCTGAAGTTGTTGAACAGGATGCTGAGGATGGGGATGCGTTCGCGCACGGCGGTTTCAAAGTCCATGCCGGTGAACCCGATGGCAGCATCGCCCCACACGTTCATGCACAGGTGGTCCGGCTTGGCGAGTTTGGCGCCCATCGCCAGCGGCAGGCCGTAGCCGAGCTGCGTGGTCTTGCCCCAGCCGATGTACGTGAGCGGATGCGTGCTCTGCCAGAACGGGACCAGCTGGTCGCGCGGGCTGCCGGCATCGTGCGTGATCACCACTTTGCTCTTGTCGATGTATTTGTTCATTTCGTAAATGACGCGGTACGGCGTCATCGGGTTCTGGTCGCTGGTGAGCTTGGGCAGCCACTGCGCCATCCACTCGTCACGCACTTTGGCGATGGCGGCGGGCTTGCTGTCTTTTCTTGCTTTGGCCTTGCTCAGGTCCAGCGTCTTCAGCTCGGCGATGAGTGCCTGCAGCGTCAGCTTGGCGTCGCCGGCCATGCCCATCACGCTCTGGATGTCCTTGTTCAGGTCCACCGGGTCCAGCGTGGCGTGGATGTAGCGCTTGCCGGGCGGCATGCGCGTGGCAAAGCTGCTGATGGCAAAGCTGCAGCCAATGCCGAAGATCAGGTCGGCGCTGTAGAGGAAGTCGTACACCATCTTGCTGGTGGCGTGGCCGCCGGAGCCCAGGGCCAGCGGGTGCGTTTCGTCGAACGCGCTCTTGCCGGCGATGGAGGTGGTGACGGGCGCATTCAGCAGCTCGCCCAGTTCCTTCAGTTCGGGCCAGGCCTTGGCGTAGTGGATGCCCTGGCCGGCGTAGATCACGGGGTCGGCGGCGGCGGCCAGTTCTTTGGCGGCGGCTTTCACGTGCTCCGGATCGGGCGCGGTACGGGTCTTGTACACCGGCTTGTAGTTGGTGATGTCGGCGTCTTCCTTGCAGGCATCCCAGGGGATTTCCACCAGCACGGGGCCGGGGCGGCCGTTGCGCAGCTGGGTGAAGGCGCGGCGCATGACGTTGGCCACTTCCTTGCCGCTGGTGATGGGCTCGGCCCACTTGGTGATGTGCTTCATGTTCAGCACGGAATTGAAGTTGGGGAAGTAGTGGGCCAGGTTGCGGTCATAGCCGGCAGGCAGAAACAGCACGGGTACGGATTCGCCAAAGCACTGCGCCACGCCGCCAAAGGTGTTCTCGGCACCGGGGCCATGCTGCATCACGAACACACCGATCTCGTCACCACTGGTCATGCGGCTCAGCGCGTCAGCCATATGGGCGCCGGTGCGTTCCTGACGGACGATGATGGGACGAATGTCGACTGCCGCAGCGGCTTCGATGATGGGGTTCAAGGGGTAAGCGAAGAGGTATTTGACACCCTCCGCCTTGAGGATGCGGGCAATCGCTTCTGGGACCAACATGGCTGACTCCTGGAACTAAGTACTTGAATTAAATCATGTATTTTCCAGCTGGCAGCATGAGGGCCGGGGCGCTGGTTTAGGGGGTGGCGCATGGTAACACTGGGGCGCACCTGCGGGCCATCCGTGCGGGCAGCGCTTCTTCCAGCACTATATATAGGTGCAGTACTCTTGCCGGGAGGCCTGGCCTGCACTCCGGCAGCAGCCATTCGGAGAGAGGCGGGCAGTCCGTGCCTCTGCCCCGCGCGTAAAGACTGCCATATGCGCCCCTGTCGTGCGCCGGGACGGACTGAACGCTGGCCACAAAGGTGACAGAAAAAAGGAAGGTGTGGGGCGGTTTGGGCCTTGGCTTTCAGGGTCTGGTCACTGATGGTATTTTCAGAAGGCGCATGCTTAGATGCAGAGGGCTTCGTACAAGAATTGGGCCAAGGGGGAGAGCGTCGATGAACGGTAATGCATATCTCCGAAGTCCCGTGACGGCGGCATGATGGAGTTTCTTTTCAAATATCCCGAACAGGCCTTCCGGGACAGCGAGTTTGTGCTGGCCAGCGGTTGGCCCACCTGGCTGTTGCTCGCCCTCGTGATGCTGTGCAGCGCACTCGTGGTGGGCGCGCTGGTATGGAAGCGCGCCAGCCTGAGTTGGTGGCAGCATGGCCTCTTGGGCAGCCTGCAGATCGCGATGCTGGCGCTGGTGCTGTTTGTGCTGTGGCAACCCGCGCTGGTGAACGAACGCCTGTTGCCGGGCGAGAACGCCGTGGCAGTGCTGTTGGACACCTCCGCCAGCATGGCGCTGAACGAAGGCAGCGGCACCCGCATGGCGCAGGCCCAGGCGCTGCTGACGCCCGAATCGCTGGCACCGCTGGCCGCAACCTACAGCATCCTGCCCTACAGTTTCGACGAGAACGCGCGCTCCCTCACCGATTTCACCCAACTGCCGGATCCCGGTACCGCCAGCAAGCTTGGCAGTTCGCTGTTGCAGACGCTGCGCGAAGCCAGTGCCTCCTCGCTGGGCGCCGTAATCCTTGTCAGCGACGGTGCCGACAACAGCGGCAGCATTCCGCAGGACGTGCTCGGCGAAATCGCCAGCTTCGGCGTGCCGGTGCACACCGTGGGCATCGGCCGCGAGACCATGCCGGAAGACCTCGAACTGGAAGAAGTGCTGTTGCCCAACAAGGCCCTGCCTGGCACCACGCTGTCGGCACGCGTCAACATTCGCCATGACGCCGGCGGCACGGCGCGCATCAAGGTCTATGACGGCGACACCTTCCTCTCCACCAGCGAAGTGGAACTCGATCCCACGCAGGGCTCAACCACCGCTTTCATCGACATCGAAGTGGCCGAACCCGGCCAGCTGGACCTGCGCTTTACCCTGGACCCGCTCAACGGCGAACGCACGCTGGCCAACAACACGCGCGGCAGCGTGGTTGACGTGCCGGAAGGCAAGTACCGCATCCTCTACGTGGAAGGCGAACCGCGCTGGGAATACAAGTTCCTGCAGCGCGCACTCAGCGACGACCCCAGCATCCAGCTCAGCACGCTGCTCAAAGTGACGCCCAACAAGTATTACCGCCAGGGCATCGACAGCCCCGACCAGCTCGAAGACGGCTTCCCGGTAGAGCGCGCGGAACTTTTTGCCTACGACGCCCTGATGATCGGCAGCATGAACGTGGCCGAGTTCACTGCAGAGCAGCAGATGCTGATCCGCGACTTCGTCAGCGAGCGTGGTGGTTCACTGCTGATGATCGCAGGCCTCAATGGTCTGGGTCTGGGTGGCTGGGGCGATTCCGTAGTCAGTGAAGTACTGCCCTCGCGCCTGACGCTGGAAGACGCCGAGTTCATCCGCCAGAAGGCGCCGGTGATCATCACGGACAGCGGCCGCAATTCACCGATGCTGAAGTTCAGTGACAGCGCTACCGACAACCTCAAGCAGTGGAGTGAGCTGCCCGAAGTGGCTGACTATCAGCAGCTCGGCTCGCTGCGTCCCGCCGCCACCACCTTGCTGGAAGTAAACGTCGAAGGCCGCAACCTGCCGCTGCTGGTCAGCCAGCCCTACGGTCGCGGCCAAAGCTTCATCCTTGCCACGGGCGGCACCTGGCGCTGGCAGATGAGCCTGCCGCTGGAAGACATGCGTCACGAAACTTTCTGGCGCCAGCTCGCGCGCAACCTTGTGGCCAACTCGCCGCGTCCCTTCGAGCTCTCTGCCTTGACGCAGGACGCTGACATCACCGTGCGCGCCGAACTGCGCGACCCCGAAGATGAAGCCAATCAGGGCATCGCCATCACGGCGGTGGTCAGTTCCGACAACGGTGAACTGCTGAACCTGGAACTGCAGCCTGCCCCCGGCCAGGCCGGCGTGTACCAGGCCAACTTCACGCCTGCCGCCGACGGTCTCTACAACGTCGAAGCCATCACGCGCAAAGACGAAGAGCTGCTGAATTCCGTGCGCACTGCCACGCGCTTCGAGCAGGGCCAGGAAAGTTTCGATGTACGCCAGAACCGCGCGCTGCTGGAGCGCGTCAGCGACGTCACCGGTGGCCAGTACTGGACGCCGGAGCAGTTCGACGAAATGCGCGACGCCATCAGCTACTCCACGGCCGGCATCACGGAGCAGCAGATCAGCTACCTGTGGGACGCGCCGTTCTTCTTCATCCTGCTGTTCCTGCTGAAGTCTGCCGAGTGGCTGCTGCGCCGCTGGTGGAGGGTGATCTGATGCGAATGCTGAAACCTGCCCTGCTGGCTCCACTGCTGTTGTGCGCGTTGCCCGCGCAGGCCGAGCTGTACATCACCATCGTGCAAGGGCTGGACGGCGATGTCGAATACCTGCAGCAGTTCGATGAACAACGCAAGGTCATCACGGCGGCCGCAAAAACGCTGACCAGCGACGACAAACTTGCCGAATTCAGCGGCGCTGCCGCCACGCGTGAGGCCCTGCTCGCCCACTTCGAACAGCTCAACGCCACCATGCAGGACGACGACCGCGCGGCGCTGTACCTGATCGGTCACGGCAGCTTCGACGGTGAAGAGTACAAGTTCAACTTGCCGGGACCGGATGTCACGGCACTCGACATCAAGAACCTGCTGGACGCCCTGCCCGGCCGCAACCACTTCGTGCTGAACACCTCCAGCACCAGCGGTGCGATGGTGGAATTGATCACCGGCGTGCCGGCCCCGCGCGACGACGCCGAAGCGCCGGCCGACTCCGGCGATGACAAGTACCTGCTGGTGGCGGCAACGCGCAACGGCAACGAACGCAACGCCACGCACTTCGGCCGCTACTTTGCCGAAGCACTCACCAGTGAAGCCGCCGACATCAACAAGAACAACAACGTCAGCGTGCAGGAAGCCTACGACTATGCGGCGCGCTCGGTGGAAACCTATTTCAGCGATGCTGGCCGTCTGGCCACGGAACACTCGCAGCTGCGCGGCAGCGGCGCTGCGCAGTTCAGCCTGTCGCGCCTGAATGAAATCGAAGTGCCCGCCGATGCCGATCCACTGCTCGCGCAACTGCTGCAGGAACGTCAGGCACTCGACACGCAGGTGGAAGAACTGCAACTGCGCCGCAGCGAACTCGGCAACGCCGAATACCTGAGCCAGTTGCAGGCGCTGATCCTGCGCACGGCCGAACTCACGGAGCGCATCGAAGCCGCGCAGGGTGGTACTCCAGGTGCGGGCCAGTAAGCGCAGCCAACAAGTGTGGCGAGCCTGTGCCATCGGCGCGGGACTGCTGGCCATTGCCGGCCACGCCGACGCGCGCGACCAGCTCTACGGCATTCTCGACAACACCAACCTGCTCGCCTGCGAAAGCATGCAGTGGAGCGGCCAGCTCAGCGAAGCACAAACCTGCTACCGCGGTCTGCTGACCCTGGAAACCACTGCTGCCATCCATGCTGAAGCCTTCTGGGCCATGGGCGACCTGCAGGGTGCCAACACCAATTTCCAGCGCGCGCTCACAGCCGAGCCGGAGAATCCGCTGGTACGCGTGCGCTGGGGCGAGCTGTACATGCAGACCTACCAGTATCAGGAAGCCTACAACCTCTTCAACGAAGCGCTCGGCATCGACGCCAACAATGCCTGGGCGCATCTGGGTGCCGCGCAGTCGCTGCAACAAGGCGGCGATGCCGAAGCCGTAGCGCAGCACATGGCCGCCATCGAGGATGCCACGGTACCGGTCGGCGTGCAGTTGCGCGCGCTGCTGATGCTGGTGCGCACGACCATGGAACGCGACGATCTGGACGAAGCGGCAAAGACACTGACGGAAGCCTTTGCGCTGGCGCGCGACAATGATCTGTCGCTGCTGGAGTTGCACGCGCTGCAGGCCGCATTCAACTTCATGCGCCTGCAGCCGTATCAGGAACACATCGACGCCGCGCTGGCACTGAATCCCGCCTACGGCGACGCCTGGGCCATGCCCGGTTACTTCGCCAGCATCACGCGCCGCTACCGCGAGGCCGGCGAGTTCTACGGCAAGGCCGTGGCGATCGAACCCACGCATTGGGTAGCGCATCTTGAACTGGGCCAGAACCATCTGCGCCTGAACCAGGTCACGGAAGCGCAGGACCATGTGCGCATCTCGTACACGGGTGATGCCTTCAACCCGCGCACGGTGAACCTGCTGCGCCTGCTTGATACCTTCATCGAGAAGATGGAGATCCACAACTTTCCCGATCCGCCGCAGGGTCCCTTCCCCAAGCTGGTGCTGCGTCTGGACAAGAGCGAAAGCCCCATCCTGAAAGAGTACGCGCGCGACCTGTCCGAGCGCAGCATCGATCTGTATGCGGAGCGTTATCGCTTTGAACCGAAGGCGCCTGTGATTGTGGAGATCTTCCCCAACCATGAAGACTTCGTGGTGCGCTCCATCGGTATGCCGGGCGTCGGCATTCTCGGCGTCACCTTCGGCTACCTGTTTGCAATGGACTCCCCCACGGCGCACCCGCGCGGCGAGAGCTACCACTGGGGCACCACGCTGTGGCACGAGATGGCGCACGTATTCACGCTGGAAGCCACCAACCATCTGGTGCCGCGCTGGTTCAGCGAAGGCATCTCGGTCTTCGAGGAATGGCGCACGGGCCCGATCCCGGGGCGCAAGATTCCGCTGAACGTGTTTCAGGCCATGGCCGAAGGCAAGTTCATGTCCATCGCCGAGCTGGACGACGGCTTCATGCGCCCCACCTACGAAGACCAGGTCATCGTATCGTACATGCAGGCCGGCCTCGTGTTCGAGTTCATCGACCTTACGTTCGGCTTCGACAAGATCGTGACGATGCTGTATCGCTTCGACGCGGGCACGAGTCCCGTCACCGCACTGGAAGAAGCGCTGGGCATTTCCGCCGACGAATTCGACGCGCAGTTTGAAGCCTGGGTGGAAGGTGAATACGGGGCGCAGCTCGCCGGCATGCCCGAATGGCAGGAGCAGCAGCGCGCCAGCTTTGCGGCACTGGAGCAGGAAGACTGGGACGGTGCCATCGCCGCCGCACAGCGCGCCATCGAGATCTTCCCCGACTATGTGGAAGTGGACAGTCCCTATATCGCCATGGCCCGCGCCTACACGCGCCTCGAAGACGAAGACAACGAGTTCCGTACGCTGGAAGCTTTCTGGCAAAAAGGTGGCTATGCCGCGCGCGCCCTGATGGCGCTGGCCGAAGACTATGAACAGCGCGACGACCCCAGCAGCGCACTGCGCGTGCTGAACGACGTGATCTGGGCCGATCCCTTCATGGAAGACGTGCACCTGAAAATGGGCGACCTCTACCTGCAGCAGCAGCAGCCGCAACTGGCGCTGCGCGAGTACGAAGTGCTGCTGGCACTGGACCCCATCGACAAGGCCGCCGCCAATCTCAAGATTGCCGAGGCATACCTGGCCATGGACAACAATGACAAGACCCTGGAGTACCTGATGACCGCGCTGGACATCGCGCCGCAGTACCGTCCCGCGCAGCAGCTGCTGCTTGAATTGACACGCAAGCAGGCTCCCAACTGAATTGAATTGAATTGAATAACGACAACAAGCTGTCAAACCAACAAGCACCATAGACATCAATCAAGAACCACAAGGCAGGAATGATCATGACTGACGCAGCACAGCAGCAGATGGGCAACGACGATACCCGCGCTTTGGTAAGCCGCTTTGTCGAGGCCACGGGCAAGATCCGCGAGCAGGTACGCGGCACCATCGTGGGCCAGGACGAAGTGGTGGACAACCTGCTCATCACACTGCTGGTCGGCGGCCACTGTCTCATCACCGGCATGCCCGGCACCGCCAAGACGCTACTGGTGCATACGCTGGCCACCGCGCTGGGCCTCACCTTCAAGCGCATCCAGTTCACGCCCGACCTGATGCCGACGGACATCACCGGCACCGACATGGTGGAAGAGAACCAGAGTACCGGCAAGCGCGAGTGGCGCTTCATTCCGGGCCCCGTGTTCACCAACGTGCTGCTGGCCGACGAGATCAACCGTACGCCGCCCAAGACGCAGGCTGCACTGCTGGAAGCCATGCAGGAAAAGACTGTGACTGTGCGCGGCACCATGCACCGCATCGACAAGCCCTTCTTCGTGCTGGCCACGCAGAACCCCATCGAACTCGAAGGCACTTATCCCTTGCCGGAAGCCCAGCTCGACCGCTTCCTGTTCAACGTACTGCTGGACTATCTGTCGGTTGAAGAAGAAGTGAAAGTCATCGAGCGTTTCACCACGCGCGTGGACATGCCGGAAGTATTGCCCTGTACCAATGGCGAAGAGATCCTGAAGTTCCAGGCGCTGGTGCGCCAGGTACCGATCTCTGCCAGCCTGAACCGTTTCGCGGTGGACATCGTGCGCGCCACGCGCCCCACCGATCCGCTCGCGCCGGACATCATCCGCAAGTACACGAACTTCGGCTCGTCGATCCGCGCCACCATGAACCTGGTGCTGGCCGCCAAGGCGCGCGCGCTGATGCAAGGCCGTTACCACGTAACGTCGGACGATCTGCGCAAGCTGGCACTGCCGATCCTGCGTCACCGCGTGCTGCCCAACTACTACGCCGAATCGGACAACGTAAGCGTCGACAGCATCCTGAGCCAGATGCTCGACAGCCTGCCCGAACCCAAGGCTGATGACTGAGACTGACTGATCATGGCCACTGCCACAACCCAACGCCCACCCACCGCCTTGCTCGATCCGCGGGTGCTCGCCACCCTGTCGAACCTCGAACTGGTGGCGAAGGCCGTGGTGGAAGGCTTCGTGATCGGCCTGCACCGCTCGCCGAAATTCGGCTTCAGCCAGGAATTCGTGGAGTACCGTGCCTACGGTGAAGGTGACGATCCGCGCTACATCGACTGGAACGTCTATGCCCGTACCGACAAGACCTACATCAAGCGCTTCCTCGGTGAGACCAACTCGCACCTCATGGTGATGCTGGACGCCAGCGCCTCGATGGGCTTCTCCAGCACCGGCGTCAGCAAGCTGCAGCTGGGCAAGTACCTCGGCGCGTCACTGGCCTACATGTCGTCGCGCCAACACGACGCCGTGGGCGCCATGGTTTTTGCAGAAGAGGTGCTGGACTACCGTCCGCCCACTACGCGTGCCGGTTCGCTGCAAGGTGTCATCCACACGCTGGACCGTGCTCAGGCCGAGAAGGGCACCACCCTGGGCAAACCCATGGTGCGCTTCCGCGAACACATCAAGCGCCGCGGCCTCGTGGCCGTGATCTCCGATTTCTACTGCGACGTGGACGAGCTGCTGGACAACGTGCGGCCGCTGGCCGTGCAGGGCCAGGACGTGATCCTGTTCCACCTGCTGGACCCGGCCGAGCTGAATCCCAACATCAAGGAAAGCACCTTGTACGAAGACATGGAAACCGGCCACGCCATCGAGGTATCGCCGGTGTTCATGAACAAGGAATACCGCGAGCGCATCGAAGCGCATATCGAAGCCATCAAGAAGGCCGCCAGCGGCATGCGCGCCGACCATGTGCTGATCAACACCGCAGAGCCGCTGGACAAGGCCCTGCACAGCTACCTGACCTTCCGCGAGAAACGAGGCTGACATGGGACTGATTGCGCCACTGTTCCTGCTCGGCTTCCTCAGCCTCGCGCTGCCCTGGTGGCTGCACCGCCTGGAAACGCAGGTAACCGAACGCGAGAAGTTCGCCACTACGCGCTTTCTCGAAGCGTCGAAGAAGCGCATCCATGTGCAGCGCAAGCTCAAGTACCTGCTGCTGATGGCCGTGCGCATGGCCTTCCTGTTCCTGCTGGCGCTGGCCTTCGCACGCCCCGTGTTGTTTGACGAACCCGGCTTCACCGTCAGTGACGACACCGTCCATCACGTCATCGTGCTGGATACCTCGTTCTCGATGCACGCCAGCGACCGCATGACCGAAGCGCGCGCGCAGGCCAACAGTATTCTGGATGATCTGGGTGGCGATGACATTGTCTCGCTCTACACCGCCAGCAGTAACGTGCAGACCCTCGCCGATGCCACGGCAAGTGCCGATGACATCCGCGCCTTGCTGGGTGCCGTGCAGCCCGACAACGGTCGCCTCGATATCGGGGCCATGGTCAGCGAACTGGATGGCCTCATCGAAGACAGTGAAGGCAATATCCTGCTGCACCTCATCGGTGACTTCCAGCAAAGCGGCCAGGCGCTGCGCTTCGCCGACATGATTCCCGATGTGATCAACAACCGCCCCGTGCAACTGGACCTGCGCCCGGTGGTGAGCGACAACGTGGCGAACAGCACGATCGAAAGCGTGGTGGTGGAGAACCGCAACCGCGTCAGTGCCAGTGTGCGCAGCTTCAACGCCAGCGCCGGCAGCAGCAGTGAACGCGAGGTGGTGCTCAGCGTCAACGGCGTCGAGCAGCAGCGTCAGGCCCTCACAATCACTGCCAGCGGCGTGCAGCTTGCCGTATTCAATGACGTGGTATTCAGCGAAGGCGACAACCGCGTGGACCTGGCTCTCACGCCTGGTGACGCGCTGGCCGACGACGACCTGCGCCATACCGTGTTCGACAACGCGCCGCCGGCTCCGGTGCTGCTGCTGACGGCCGACACCGGCTCGCTCGGCGTGACTTACCTGAGTGCTGCGCTGGAAACTGCACCACGCGGCTATGTGGTGGAAGCCGAGGACCTCGCCGAGTTCGATGCGCGCGTGATGCAGCGCTATCCCTGGCTGATCGTGGAAGACATCGGCAGTATCAATGCCGGCCTCGAATCTGCGCTGCGCGATTACATCAATGGCGGTGGCGCGGTGCTGGCCGCAGCCGGTCCGCGTGCCGGCGGGCTCTCCAGCCTGCCCATCCTCGGCAACGTCATCGCCGCGCCGCAAGTTGGCCCCGACGGGCGCCCGCTGCAATTGCCCATCACGCGCATTGATACCTCGCACCCGGCCTTGAGCGACAGCAGCGGCTGGTCCAGCGTCAACGCGCGTGTACTCCCGGTGGAAACAGGGGATGAGGACCGCGTGCTGATCGCACAGAATGCGCGCAATCCCGTGCTGATTGAACGCCAGATCGGCGCCGGTCGTCTCATGCTCTTCACCGCCGGCTTCGACAACAGCAGCGCCGACCTGCCGGTGAAACCGGTGTTCGTTACCTTCATGGCCGAAGTGGCACAGCACCTGTCCAACGAGAAACTGCTGGTGAAGCAGCAAGTAGCCGACAGCTACCTGCAGCTGACGCAAAGCGGTGGTTCGTCCGGGCAGGTGGTGGATCCCGATGGCGAGACACTGCTCTCGCTGCAGGACACCACGCGCAACCAGGACGTGCGCCTGAACAAACGGGGCTATTATCAGGTCTTTACACCGGGGGGCGAGGTGCTCGTGGCCGTCAACGCCGACAGCCGTGAATCCGACCTGGCGCTGATGCCCGCGCAGATGCAACAGAACTGGCTCGCCGCCGTGAACGGCGCCACCGCCAACGGCGCCGCACCCGATCCCTCCGTAGAGGCGGACCCCCGCGCCCGCCCGGACGAACCCGAAGAGATCGAAATCTGGCGATTCTTCCTGGCGCTGCTGGCGCTGGCCGTACTCGCCGAATCCTTGCTGGGCAACCGTTACCTGAACCTGAAGACAGGAACCGAGTCATGAACGCCATCCACAAGCTGGACCAGTACCTGGCCGACTTCGGCCAGCGCCTGCGGACGCTCGCCTTGCTGAAAGGCGGCGCGGCGTTTGCCGGCGTACTGCTCGTCGTATCGGCTCTCGGCGCGTGGTTCTCGGCCGAGAGTGGTTTTGCCGCCACCACCACCAACATCTTCCGCGTGCTGCTGGTGCTGGCGCTGGCCGCGGTGGTGTTGCTGCTGATCCTTGACCCGTTGCAGAAGCTGAAGCAGCACTTGAGCCGCACCGTTGAACAACGCGTGCCGGAATTCAACGGCCGCATCGACACCTGGGCCCAGCTCAAGGAAAGCAACAACCCCTTCCTGGAACTGCTGGCCGAAGACGCCTTGAAAGTCAGCGCCCGCCACCCGGTGGATCAGGAAGTGCGCCAGAAGGAGATGGGCATCGCCGGCGCCATCCTCGCCGCGATTCTCGTGCTGTTCCTGTACCTGCTCATCGCAGGCCCGGGCCTGCTGAACTACGGCATGCGTAACCTGCTGGCCGGCTGGGCCATTCCGGACCTGCTGCCGCCGCAGAGTATCGAGGTGACGCCGGGCGACGAAAGCGTGCGCCGCGGTTCCAACGTACGCATCACCTCCACCATGGATGGCTTCAGTCCTGACGACGCCACCATCCACATCCAGAATGCCGAAGGTGAATGGCAGGAAGTAGCGATGGTGCAAAGCCCGCTGGGCTTCGAGTTCACCTTTTTTGCCATGCAGCAGGACCTGCGCTACTACGTCAGCAGCACCGGCCTGCGCACGCCCGAGTACGGCATCAGCGTGCTGGACGTGCCCGGCGTGCAGGCCCTCGAACTTACCTACAACTTCCCCGAGTGGACCTCGCGCGAACCGGAGACCCGCGACAGCGGCGACGTCGACGCGCTGCCCGAAACGCGCATAGACCTCAAGGTGACCACCACCGCACCGCTCAGCGAAGGCCTGCTGATGCTGAATGACAATGGCCAGCCGCTGGTCGTTAGCGGTGTCGACGCCACGGGCGGCTTCACTGTGGAGGAAGAAGGCCAGTACTACATCGCCGCCGTCGTGGGTGGCGAGCAGGTGCGCATCAGTGACGACTACTTCATTCGCCTCACCGAAGATGGCAAGCCCGAGATCAAGCTGCTGCGTCCTGGTGGCGACTACAACGCCAGCAGCATCGAGGAAGTGCTGACGCGCGTGGAAGCCACCGATGACTATGGCCTCGATACCGTGGCCCTGCAGTACTCCGTCAACGGCGGCGCCTTCGAAAGCATCACGCTGGGTGCTGCGGTGCGCGAGCTCACGGCCGACCATATGTTCATGCTGGAAGAGATGACCACCGTAGCAACACGCGCGGTTGAACCCAACGTGGGTGAGTTCCAGGTACAGCTGACTGAAGAAGACGCGAGCGCTGCCGCTGCCGAAGACGAAATCGCCGCTGAAGAAGCAGAGCGCATCCCGCTGCAGCCAGGCGACATCATCACCTACTACGCCGAAGCGACTGACCGCAGCCAGACCGTGCGCACCGACATGTTCTTCATCCAGGTGCAGCCCTTCGATCGTCGTTACTCGCAGTCGCAGCTCTCGGGCGGTGGTGGTGGCGGCGGCGGTGGCGGTGGCCCCCAGGACGAGATCAGTCAGCGCCAGCGCCAGATCATCGTCAGTACCTGGAACCTGATCCGCGAACAGGCGGAAGCCGAGAATCCCTCACAGATCGAGATCAACTCCAAGCTCTTGTCCGAGCTGCAGACCACACTGGCCGAGCAGGCCGCCACGCTGGCCGAACGCACGCGTGCGCGCCAGCTGGCCGAAGACGCGCAGATCGAGGAGTTCGTGAACAACATGGAGCAGGCCGTACAGCGCATGCATCCTGCTTCCGAGAAGCTCGGTGAAGTGGCATTGAACGACGCGATCCAGCCGGCGCAGGAAGCCCTGCAATATCTGCTGCGCGCCGAGTCCGTGTTCAATGACATCACGGTAGAGCAGCAGCAGGGTGGCGGCGGTGGTGGTGGTGGCGGTGCCAGCCAGGATCTCGCGGAAATGTTCGAACTGGAGATGGACCTGAGCCTGAACCAGTACGAGACCGGCAACAACGCCAGCGCGCAGTCGGAGCAGCAGCAGGCTGAAGACATCATGCAGCAGCTGGACGACCTGGCGAAACGCCAGGAGCAGCTGGCCAACAACCTGCGCAACCAGCAACAGATGACGGAAGCCCAGCGCTACCAGCAGGAAATGCTGCGCCGCGAAGCCGAGCAGCTGCAGGAACAACTGGACCAGTTGCAGCGTCAGCAGCTCAGTCGTAACGAGCAGCAGCAACAGCAGGGGCAAGAAGGGCAACAGGGCCAGCAAGGACAACAAGGCCAGCCAGGACAACCCGGACAGCAAGGCCAGGGTGGCCAGCAGGGTGTCGCCGGTCAGGGTGGTCAACCCGGACAGCCCGGCGGGCAAAGTGGTGAAGCCGCTGACGGACAGGGCGAGCAGCAAGGCGAACAGATCGCCCAGAGCGAACTGCAGCGCCGCATGGAAAGCGCCATCCGCGCCATGCAGCAGGCCCAGGACGCGATGGACGGCAACCTGAGCCCCGAGGAAATGCAGCGCGCCGCCGAAGAAGCCCAGCGGCAACTGGAAGAAGCCAGCAGCCAGATCGCACAGGACCAGGTCGCCGGCATGCAGGAGAATTTCGCCAGCATGGCTGCGCGCAGCGAAGCCATGGTGCGTGACCAGGAACGCATGGCGCGCCAGTTGCAGCAAGCCATGGAGAAGGCCGTCAAGGAGCGCGAAAGTGGTGAAGACGCCAACAGCCGCGGCATGAGCCTGCAGGAAGAGTGGACGCTGGCCCAGGAGAAGCAGGAACTGGCGGCCGAGCTGCGCACCCTGCAACAGCAGATGATGGATACGATGCAGAACTACGGTGACCAGGTACCTGCCGCGGGCGATGAACTGCAACGCGCCAGCACCGAACTGGCCGAAAGCGAACTTGAACAGGCCATCACCGATGCCGCGCTGTACATTAATGCGGGCTACGGCCTTTATATCGCCGGCAACGAAAGCGCCGTAACCACCGCGATGCGCCGTCTGGCCGATCGTCTGGAAAGCGCCAATGAGGAAGCCCAGGGCGCTGGTGCCGCCGGCGGCAGCGAACTGGATCGTGCGCGCCAGCAGGCGCAGGATCTGCGCGCGCAGTTGCAGCAACTGGCACAGGGCAACCAGCCGGGGCAGGAAAGGCAGGGCCAGGGTCAGCCAGGCCAGGAAGGTCAACCGGGACAGCCTGGGCAAGAAGGCCAGCAAGGCCAGGGCGGCGGCAACCAGCAGGCCAACAATCAAGGTGGCGGCCAACAGGGCGGTGGTCGCTTTGGCGCCGGTGTACGCGGCGGTGCCTGGAACGGCACAGACGATTTCAACACCGGCCCCATCAGCTTGCCGGAGAATTTCTACGACAACGTGGACAGCCTCACCGAGCTGGCGCGCGAGGCGATGTCACGCATGGACCTGAACCCGGAAGAGCTCGCGCAGATGTACGACCTGATCCGCGAGCTCGAGTACACGCGCGTGAATCGCAACGACAGCATCCTGGCCCAGGAATACGGCGAGATGCTGGCGCTGATCGAGCAGCTCGAAGCCGGCCTGCAAACCAGCGGCGACGGCAGCAAGAAAGCCAACGTGCGCACGGCCACCAGTGACCAGGTGCCGGAGGAATACCAGGAGTCAGTTGCGGAATACTTCCGTCGCTTGAGCAGGGACTGAGCACGTACCTCTGCAGGGGCGGACCGCTGCGTCCGCCCCCTGCAGTACTTTCCCGGCACTGCTTACCCAGCTCTGCTATAACTGGTGCACCAGGACTCCACACTGAAAGGGACTTCGGTGAAGGCAACCGCATATTTCATTGCGCAACGAAACCGGAAAGATCGAATCCAGATTGATGAGGCCTGGATTGAGCGCACTATCCAGAGCCCAATAGCCTGTACGCGACAATCAGATGGTCGTTACCGCCTCTGGGGAATTGTGCCAGAATCTGCAAACCGCATACTGCGGGTGATCCTGCTGGAAGACCGGGAAACCGTTCATAATGCGTTCTTTGACCGGAGATACAAACCATGAAGATCAGCTATTACAAGGACACTGATACGCTGTATCTCGAGTTCAAGGACACCTCCATTGAAGAGACCAAAGAGCTCGATGAAAATACCTATCTGGAGCTCGACGCCCAAGGCAATCTGGTTGCCATTACTCTGGAGCATGCGAGCAGTCGCGCGGATCTGAACCAGGTTTATTTGTCGGGTATTGCGGCCTGAGCGCTACGCATTACCTGCTTGCCGCCGACCTGCTGCTGGTGCTGCACGTACTGGTCGTGCTGTTCATCGTCGCGGGGCTCGCACTGATTCTTGCCGGTGGCGCCCTGCAGTGGCGCTGGGTGCGGCGGCGCTGGTTCCGCGTGCTGCATCTCGTGGCGATCGGCGTGGTGGTGCTGCAGGCCTGGCTCGGGCGATTGTGTCCGCTGACCATCTGGGAGTTGCAACTGCGTGCACAGGCGGGCGATACCACCTACACCGGCTCCTTCATCGCCCACTGGCTGGGTGAACTGCTGTACTACCATGCACCGGGCTGGGTATTCACGCTGGGCTATTCGCTGTTCGCTCTGCTGGTGCTGTGGAGCTGGTTCAAGGTAAGGCCGCTATGAACGCGACTGAAAAGAAGTCCAAGTGGTTCATCTACCCCTTCTTCCTCGTA
>JBIIWP010000005.1:0-56005 GCA_044338855.1 Pseudohongiellaceae bacterium
GGTCACTGAGGATCAGTGCAGCACCGAGTTCGCCGCCAGCCAGGCGGAAGCGGTTGGTAAGAGTAGCCGCCAGTGAAGGATTGTCGGCGTCCTTGGTCAACTCATTCCAGGACGTTTCAGCTTTGAGCTTCACGAACATTCCTTCGTACTTGAAAGCGGAAATGGTTTCGAGATCGATGGACCCACCGATGGTATCGGCGTCCATGTTCGGCGTCAGGGTCTTGTACACGGTCATGGCGTCGAGCATGTCGGTGGGTACGCCGTCCAGCATGATGCCGCGACGGTCTTCCGGCGAGGACGTGCTTACACCGTTGATGGTCATCGAGTTGAGGTCCGCATTCATGCCACGCACGGACACATAGCGCCCCTCACCCTGGTCATTCTCGACCATGACGCCGGAGATACGACGCAGCGACTCGGACACGTTGATGTCGGCAAAGTTGCCGATGGCATCGGAATCAATCACCCCGACAACCTTGTTGGAATTGCGCTGCCGCTCGATGGCGCTCTGCAGGCTGGCCCGGCTGCCGCTGACCTGTACTTCCTCGATCACGCTCTGGGCCTGGGCCTGCGCGATCATGGCCAGGGCCACGAAAGCGGCCAATGGGCGGACACGATTATGCTTGATGGACTTCATGGTTTTCTCCTCATGGGTGAATGAATCAATCAAACCGCCCCGATGCGGCTGATCTCATAGGTAATGCCGTCGTCGTCACGGTTCAGCGGCCCGGTCTGGGAGCTGAAGTAAAGACGCTGGAAGGAAGGATCGAACGCGGGGCCACAGATCTCGGAAAGGTCCTGCCCCGTCACCTGCACGATGGGCAGCACGACGCCTTCCGGACCAAGCAGCACGATCTGCATGTCGCCACCGTCTTCGGCAACGAGGACATCGCCCGAGGCGGTGATGGTGACGTTGTCGACGCCACTGAGGTGTGGTGCGGTGCTGGTGGCGACGTCATAAAGGACCTCGATCAGCTGGGTGCTGGTGTCGAAGCGCCACACGCGGTTGTCGCCCTTGGTGGTGAAGTAGACGAGGCCGGACTCCCAGGCGATGCCTTCACCGCCGTTGAAATGTGTCGCTTCATCCACCTGGTGGCGGGTCGCCGTGCGCTCGGCCTGGGCATCAGGAACCGCATGCCATTGCAGCCGGAAGCTGCCGCCCTGTTCCACCATCTGTGCCACCTGCAGCTCGCCGGCCGACAGGTCTGGCAAGGCCGCGGCCGGCACAAAGCGGTAGAAACAGCCATCCGTTTCGTCTTCAGTCAGGTAGAGATGCCCCTGCACCGGATCGATCGCGACAGCCTCGTGCTTGAAGCGACCGAGGGCCGGCCGTAGTTCGGCGGAGCGCTGGCCGAAGGGATCACACTCATGCACGAAGCCGCGATCCACTTCTTCACAGGACAGCCAGGTCTGCCAGGGCGTCTTGCCACCGGCACCGTTGTTGTCGGAACCGGACAGGATGGAGTATGCGGAATGGATGTCTCCGTTGGCGGAGAAGCGCACGGCGCCAACACCGCCACCGCCATCCGCCACTTTCACTTCACTGTTGGACACATAGACCCAGCCGCCGTCTTCGGTGGCAAAGCAGGCGCCACCGTCCGGCGAGTTGTGCCAGGCGTAATCTGAACCGGCAACCTTGCGCCCGGAGTGGGCGATGACACGCGAGCGGAAGCCGGGCGGCAGGCGCAGACCGTTGGCGTCTGGCGGCAGCAACACGTCCAGTTCAGCGAGATTCGTGTAAAGAGGCGTCGAGGTATCAGGCTGTGCGGAAAGCAACGCAGTGGCGTGGCTGCCCAGCAGGAAAGTAGCGAGGTTGCGACTGCCTTTGACCAGAAAGTCGCGGCGCAGCTGGCCGCTTTTGTATGTGTTTTTCATGCGCGCAGCTTAGGCAGTGCACGCAAAAACTTTATAAACACGGCGCGTGGGCGCAATTAATAATTGGTTGATTTCAGATTAAGGCACTGCTGCCAACAGGTGCTTCATTCCGGGGTGGCTCCTTTGCTGTATTGTTGTTTTCCTGAAGCGCTGATCAAGGCATCATTGCGGAGCAAACCGCAACCGCTGCCAGAGAGGGATGAATGATGCTGACGCGACGCCAGTTCCAGCTTGGCAGCAGCCTTGCTGCCTTGTTCGCCCACCAACGCCTTGGGGCCCAGACGCCTGCCGACCCGCTGGCGCTGGAGCTGCACGAAGCCTCTGTGCTGCTGCGCAGCCGGGAACTCTCGCCGGTCGATTTGACCCAGGCTTACCTGCAACGTATCGGGCAGGATGAGGGGCGCATCAATGCCTTCGTCAGCGTCACCGCCGATGCGGCCCTGGCACAGGCACGCAGCCTTACCGAAGAGCTGCAGCAGGGCCGCTGGCGTGGTCCCCTGCATGGCATTCCGATCGCCTTGAAAGACAATATCGACACGGCTGGCATTGCCACCACGGCAGCCAATGCCTTGCTGGCGCAGCGCATTCCCGAAAACAACGCGCCGGTCTGGCAGAAGCTGCAGGATGCCGGCGCCATCCTTCTGGGCAAGTGCAACATGCACGAATTTGCCTATGGTGGTTCTTCCGCCGTGTCGCATGTCGGCGCGGTGCGCAATCCCTGGAATACCGCGCATATTCCGGGTGGATCTTCCGGTGGCTCGGCGGCGGCAGTCGCAGCGCGCTTCTGCCTTGGCGCCCTGGGTACCGATACGCTGGCATCCATCCGTCTGCCGGCATCCTACTGTGGCGTCACCGGCTTCAAACCTACGCACGGTCTCAGCAGCATTCGCGGCATCATCCCGGTGTCGGAAACGCTGGATCATGTGGGACCAATCGCCCGCAGCGCCGCAGACTGTGCCTTGCTGCTCGCGGCGATGGCAGGTTTCGATCCGCTCGATCCGGCCAGTGTGGAAGCGGCACCGGCGGATTATGCCGCCGCGCTGCAGACGACGGTACAAGGTCTGCGACTGGGGCTGCCGCGCAACCCGTACTTCGATGCGCTGCATCCGGACGTGGCCAGTGCCATGGATGACGCGCTGGCTGTACTGCAGCAACTCACTGCCTCGCTGCAGGATGTGAATCTGCCGGCAACACCGGACTTTGCCCTGCTGCTGGCCGAAAGCTATGCCTGGCACGAGCCGCTGCTGGCGAACCCCGACAATCATCGCTTCTATGATGCCTCCACATTGGAGCGCATCCTCGCCGCTGGTCGCACCCCCGTGCAGGACTACATCCGGACGCAGCAGGCAACCACCGTTGTGCGCCGCAGTATTGGGGAGATATTCCGTGACGTGGACATCCTCGTCACACCAACGGCACCCGGGTTACCCGAACCCATTGCGAATGCCGCAGTGGCTGCCGCCAACAGCGCCGAACCTTCCGTGCGCAACACCGCACCCTTCAACCTCTATGGCATTCCCACCATCGCCCTGCCCTGCGGCTTCAGCCGCGATGGCCTGCCGATCGGCCTGCAGTTGTCGAGCGCCCGCTTCGACGAAGGTCGCCTGCTGGCCCTGGCACATGCCTTCCAGCAGGCCACCGACTGGCACCGACGAACCCCACCTGCGGCCTGATGCACCCGAAGCTCGAACTGTGCGAGCGCCCGCGGCGTTCGAAGCCCCACCCACCCCGCCTGCGGCCTGCTGCACCCGAAGCTCGAACTGTGCAAGCGCCCGCGGCGTTCGAAGCCCCACCCACCCCGCCTGCGGCCTGCTGCACCCGAAGCTCGAACTGTGCAAGCGCCCGCGGCGTTCGAAGCCTCCGCACCTTGCATGCGCACCAGGCAAGCAAATAACCCCAAATTCCAAACATAAAAAAGGACAGCCTAAGCTGCCCTTCTTGCTCATTTCACTGAGGAATCCGGTTGCCCGGAAAATTCCTTACAGCGGCATGATGTTGTCAGCCTGCGGGCCTTTAGCGCCCTGGCTTACGGTGAATTCCACTTTCTGGCCTTCAGCCAGGGTGCGGAAGCCAGTGCCTTTGATGGCTTTGAAGTGGGCGAATACATCCGGGCCGCTTTCGCGGGAGATGAAGCCGAAGCCTTTGGATTCGTTAAACCACTTTACGGTGCCGGTTTCAGTTGCCATGTTCTATTTCCTGTTTATCTAAGGTTTAGCCAATTAGGCTGGATTGACATACGGATGACCGTTGCGATGCAACGCATCAGCTGCGCATGTTTGCCTGGGGGTTTGCTCTTCAACTTATGTAAACAGGGACGAGTATCTTTGGAGGGATGTTCGAAACGGTGTGCATAGAGTTACCTGAGCTGACTTTCAGGCTGCGGGCAGTCTACACCCTTTCGGGTAAGATGCAAAAGTATTTTACCCGGCGCCTTTTAACACCAACGGACCTTCTCATGCCGCTTCTCATGCACCTGTTCAAGCATCTTCGCCTGCTGCGCTGCCTGTGTTTCATCCCCTTCCTGCTGGTGGCGGGCTGCCTCGGCATGCCTGTTGGCGTTACCCCGGTTGATAACTTCGATCTGCAGCGCTATCTGGGCACCTGGTATGAGATCGCACGCCTCGACCACTCGTTCGAGCGGGGTCTCTCGCGCGTCACTGCAGAGTACAGCATGCGCGATGATGGTGGCGTGCGGGTCCTGAATCGTGGCTGGTCTGCCGCGAATGGCGCCTGGGAAGACGCCGAAGGGCGCGCTTTTTTCGTCGAAGACCCCGCGACAGGCTACCTCAAGGTATCGTTCTTCGGTCCCTTCTATGGGTCCTACGTGATCGCCGAACTGGAGCAGGACGATTATGCCTACGCCCTGATTTCAGGGCCCGACACGTCCTACCTGTGGATACTGGCGCGCACGCCGACACTGGAGCCGACTGTGCTGCAACGACTGGTGGCACGTGCGCGCGAGCTTGGTTTCCCCACCGACGAGCTGATCCTGGTGGATCAGTCCGTCGCGATGCCGTAAGACGGCTCAGAATCGGTATTGGCCCTGCACCGCCCAGGTACGCGTGCGGTCGGTGAGACGGAAGAAGGTGTTCACGGAGCGCAGGGGCAGGTCTTCCGAATGCGCCGAGGTCAGCTCATCGGTGAGATTGCGCCCGACCAGTGCCACTTCCCAACCCGTATCACTTACCAGTGCCACGCGCAGGTTAAGCTTGGCAAAACTCTCTTGCAGCGTTGCCGGGTCGTTGTCAGCGGCGAGGTACTTGTCATCCTCGAAATACACCAGCAGCTGGCTTTCCACATCAAGGCCACTGCCCAGCGGCAGAAAGTGTTCGACGCTGAAGTTGCCACTGTAGGCTGGCGACATCAGCAGATCGTCTCCGCTCAGATCCTGCACCAGCAGTCCGGTACCTGCGTCGACACGGCAAGCGGCGTTGGGTGCCGTAACCAGGCTCAGTGCCGTGCATTGCGCGTTGGGAAAGCTGTTCCACTGTGCATCCAGCAAGGCGAAGGCACCACTGAGGATGATGCTGTCGTTGACCAACCAGCGCACATCAGTCTCGATACCCTGCGTGCGCGCAGTAGCAGCATTATTGACCAGGAAGTTTACTACTCCGTCGAAGGTACTTACCTGCAGATCGTCGTAGTCACTGCGGAACAGCGCCATGTTGAACAACATGTTGCCGTCCAGCAGACGTGACTTGAGACCCAGCTCCCAGGCGTCCACGCCTTCGGGACCGAACTGGCCGCTCTGTGCGTTGAGAAAAAGGTTGCGCTGGTCAAAGCCGCCGGCCTTGAAGCCTTCGGTGTAGGTGGCGTACAGCATCACATCGTCGCGCAGATCCCACTGCACGTTGACATTCGGCATGAAGTCACTGTCTTCGCGCGCGAGCTGCAAGGTACCTGCGCGCCAGCCGAAGGCTGTGCCGCGCGGCGGATTGTTGGCGGTGAGCAGCAAGGGCAGACCCGGTGTACACCCGGTGACCCCGGCCAATGCCGGGGGACAGGGCACAGTGACGCCCGGCGCAAGGTCCGTCATGCTTTGACGACGATCCAGCGACTTGTCGACGCGCATGTAGCGCCCACCGAAGGTGGCACGCCAGCTGTCGTTGATATTCCAGGTAAACGATGCAAACAGCGCCTGGCTGTCTTCGTCCTGCCGGTGGTTCGACAAGGTGTCGGCAATGGTGGCCGGCAGGCGACAGGTGGGATCGGTGGCACGCGCGGGTGCGCGGCAGGGATCGGTAAAGTACGTGGACGCCGGCTGGAAGTATGGCGCCGGGAAATACAGGCTCACTTCCTCGCGCACCGCCAACTCGCTTTGCTGCCAGTAGAGGCCCGCCAGCCAGTCCACAGTGGCGCCACCTGGCGACACGATGCGCAATTCCTGGCTCTGTTGCTCGAAGCCTTCCAGCTGGCTTACTCCTGCCGCCGGAATCGGCATGAAGTCGGAGCTCTGGTGGATATAGAAATCATATTCGCTGAGGCCTGTGACGGAGGTCAGCATATGACCGCCGGGCAGTTCCAGATTCAGCGTCAGCGTGGCGTTGTCGTTTGACAATTCACCGACGTCACGCTGGGAGATATCGGCGCGCGGTGCAGGGATGGCGCGTCCTGCTTCCATCGCACCAATGCTGTTGACCGCCGCGGTATAGGCGGCCGGCACAGGCGCGTTGTACTGCGTTTTGGCGTCAAAGCGGTCATCGAAGTTGCTGAACAGTGGCGCCGCAAACGAGGGACCGAAGCGCGCCAGTACCGGTACCGTGGTCAACTGACAGGTGCCGGCAGCGCCGGTGGCCGGAGGACAACCCAGCACTTCCAGGTTGCGTCCCAACACATCGAAATCGCCGTGTTCGAGTTTCAACGTGGCATCAAAGCTGTCCGTGGGGGTCCAGGCGATACTGATACGGCCCGCCTGATTGTCTTCTTCACCTTCAGTGTCCCCCGTATTGAGGTTCTGCACCCAGCCATCCAGCCCGCTGACGAGCCCCGCTACGCGCACGGCCAGCGTGTCGCTGATGCTGCCACCAATGGCACCTTCGAGATGGTGCTCGTTGTGTTCGAACTCATAGAAGCTGTTGACGTAGCCGCTCAACTCGTCAGTGGGCTTGCGCGTGGCGATGTTGAGCGCACCGGCGATGGCGTTGTTGCCGAAGAAAGTACTCTGCGGCCCGCGCAGCACTTCCACTCGCTCGATGTCGAGAAACTGGCTGCGCGTCTGCAGGCTGCGACCGTAGTACACCCCGTCGATGAAGGTGCCCACCGACTGCTCGAAGCCGGCGTTGATGCCGGAGCCGATGCCACGGATGAACAGTTTGTCGCCGATGGCTGACTCACTGATGTGGATGTTGGGCATCTGGGCACTGAGGCTTTCCAGTTCCACGAGGTTCTGGCTCTGCAACTGTTCGCCACTGAGTGCACTGACGGAGATGGGCACGTCCTGCTGGCTTTCCTCGCGCTTCTGCGCGGTGACGACCACTTCCTCGAGAACGGCCTGTGCCTGGACGGCAGCGGACTGGATGGCCAGGAAGGCCAGGGCAAAGCGGGACAGCCTGATGTGACGCATGAAGTTACCCTCGGTGACATGCCATTCGGCTGGGCATGCGTTGTTTTTTCGCAATATAGCGCAGCTCCCGTCAAAGGCAATCGGACTTTGATGGGTCTGGCGCATTGCGAACTGCGAGGCTTTGACTCAGGGCAACATTTCGTGCAGGACGCGGCCCTGCGCGCCGTTGGGGACGGCTACGCGCAGCAGCGTAGCCAGGGTCGGTGCGATGTCGTGAATGGCGGCTTCGCCATGATACAGCCCGGGTTTCACCAGCGAGCGCGGACCCCAGAAGATCAGCGGTACATGGGTATCGTAGTGATAGGGGCTGCCGTGCGTGGTGCCACTACCACCGCCGAGCCAGTTGGGATCATGCACCACCACGAGATCACCGCTTTCTTCGCGGTGGAAGCCGTTGATAACGCGCTGGTCGATGCGGTCGCCGGCAACGCGCGCCTGTTCCAGCGCCGTGCGGGTATAGACACGCGCAACGTGCGGCAGGCGTCGCAGCGCAGCTGCTGCCACGTCCTCAATGGCACTGCGACTGACGCCCGGGTCGGCTGCAGCGCCATAGTTCAGGTAGTAGCCCAACTCACTATTGGCAAGAATGTACTCCCCTGCCCCGAAGGTTGTGACGAGTGCTTGCTGGACCGCTGCCGCTTCTGCCCTTCCGTCGTAACGACCGCCAGGCAGTTGCTGAGCCACCTGCTCTTCCGGCACCGGTGCCACACCGTGATCAGAGCTCAATACCAGCAGCACCTTGCCCTTGCCTGCCTGACGCTCGGCAGCCGCCAACAGGGCACCGACCTTTTTATCGATACTCAGCACCATCTCACGCATCTGTGGCGTGTCGGGGCCGCTGGCGTGGCCCAGATAATCCATGGCGGAAAAGCTCACGGCCAGCAGATCGGTCTGGTCGCCGGTGCCCAGGGCTTCGGCATCCAGCACCTGCAGCGCAAATTCCAGCACGAGCTGGTCGGCGAAGGGCGTACTGTCGATGGCACGGTACAACTCGGCACCTGGCGTGGCGGGCAGCGTGCTGCCCATCCAGTCGACGCCGGCAAAGCGATCGGCTGGCTTGCGTGCATTGAATTCACTGGCCCAGGCCGGCAGCTCCGGAAAGTACCAGCTGCTCGACACGAAGTTGCCGTTCACCAGCCAGAACGCACCATCGGCGCCGCGCCCGGCTGGCAGGATGGCGCTGCGATCCTTCAGCGAGACGCCGTAGACCTTGCCGCCGTGTCCACTCTGCTTCAATTCATCGCCGATCGTGCTCACGCGCAGGCGGTGCGGTGACGCGCCGTTGGTGGTGCCGAGCGGCGTCACGTTGTTGTCGGTGATGCTCTGGATCGCCATGCCTTCCTGGCGCGAATACCAGCTGTTGCCCGCAATGCCGCTGACCGACGGCGTGGCGCCGCTGAGAAAGGTGGAATGGCCGACGGCAGTGACTGTGGGCGCTGCTTCATAATTGGCGTTGGTAAATACCGCGCCCTCCTTCAACAGACGCGCAAGGCCGGCATCAAACTCGGACCCCTGACGCGTGAGGTAGTCGTAGCGCAGCTGGTCGACCATCACCGCCAGCACCAGCGCAGGACGCTCGGCAGCGAGTGGCGACAGCTGGGCCTGAAGGCTGCCACCGCACAGCAGCAGCACGAGGCCGAGCAGCAGTCCCTGGTGTCTGGTGGTTCGCATGGTGTTCTCCCGGATTGACGTAGTGGTGCAAAGTCTACACCAGCCAGATCAACACCAGATCAAGACTGTCCGAGGAAAAATCGCAGATCCGCTGATGCCGCCAGCGCTCGCCGGGCATGGAGCGCGCCGGCATCCTGTGCTGAAATGCCGGCAGACCAACCAAGAGGACTGCCCATGCAACGCGACATCATCAATCCCTGGACCTGGCAGGAAGCCTACGGATTCGTCCACGCCAACAAGATCAGCGGCAGCGGCGAACTGCTGTTCCTCGCCGGCCAGACCGCCAGCGATGATCAAGGCCATACGCTGCATGCCGGCTACATGGCGAAGCAGATCGACCAGGTGCTGGCCAATATCGGGCGCATCCTCACCGAAGCCGGCATGGACTTCACCCATGTGGTACGCCTGAATATCTACACCATCGACCTGCCGGCGCTGATGGCCGCGCACGACCACATGACGGCCGCCCTGCAAACGCTTGGCTGCCGCCATGCCGGCACGCTGCTCGGCGTGACGGGGCTCGCCTCTCCCGGCGCGCTGGTGGAAATGGAAGTGACCGCTGCCAGATGAGGAGTGCTGCATGAAAGCCCTGCAAGACCAGGTCATCCTCATCACCGGCAGCACTGACGGCCTCGGCCGGCTGGTGGCACAGCAGCTCGCGCAGCAAGGCGCCAGTGTGCTGCTGCATGGCCGCGATCCCGCCAAGGGCGCCGCTGTGCTCGGTGAGATCGTCATGGCCACCGGCAACCCGAAGTTGCGCTATTACAACGCGGATTTGTCGTCACTCGACGAGGTGCGCGACCTTGCACTGCGTATTCGCATCAACGAACCGCGTCTCGATGTGCTCGTCAACAACGCCGGCATCGGCCCCATCGCACCGGGCCTGCCGCGCCGCCTCAGTGCCGACGGCCACGAGCTGCTGTTCGCCGTGAACTACCTGGCGGGCTTCCTGCTGGCGCGCGAATTGTTGCCACTGCTGCTGACCTGCGCTCCGGCGCGCATCGTCAACGTGGCATCGATTGGCCAGCAGACACTCGACTTCGCCAATCTCATGCTGGAACACGACTACGACGACGCCCGCGCCTACCGCCAGAGCAAGCTGGCGCAGATCCTCGACACCTTCACACTCGCGGCAGAACTCGAAGGCTGCGGCGCTACCGTGAACTGCCTGCATCCTGCCACCTTGATGGATACCAAGATGGTGCACGACGGCGCAGGCTATTTTCCCGGGGTGAAAAGCACGACGGAGCAAGGAGCGGCCGCGCTGGTCCAGCTTATCTGTGCCCCCGGGCTGGAGGGCGTTACGGGCCGCTATTATGATGGCCAGGTTGAAGCCCGCGCCAACGAACAGGCCTATGACCTGGAGTCGCGCCAGCGCCTGTTGCAGCTGAGCAAACAACTTTGCAACATTACTTGAACCAGGGGAAAACCATGAACCGTTTTGAACATGCCGTATACCATTGCATGGATGCCATCGAAGACCTGCTGCGCACGACTACGAATCCGCTGCATCGCGCCATACTGCTGAATTTCCGCCGCCACGTACATCTGGAAGGCTCCGGTCAGTTCGAGGCGATCTCGGCTGCAGACATGATGGTGGACGAGCCGGTCTACCGCGTATCCTGGGGCGCCAATCCCGTGGTGGTTCGCGGCAAGCAGGCCGTGGTGAACTTCTACAACAGCGTGGGTGAACAGGTCCTCTGGAATTCAGAGGACTGCATTGCCGTCAACGACTGGGGCATAGCGGATGAACTGACCTTCAACCAGTTACTGAAGGGGGCCGCGCTGCAGCGCATGGGCTATGCCTGCGATGATCCCAATGGCTGGTACCACCTGCAGAGCCGCCAGGCCTTCATCTGGCCCTACGACGACAAGGCGCGCCTCAAGGGTGAGAACCTGTATGAGGACAAGACCAGCGTGCAGATCACCAAGGTGGATGCCACTGACGTGATCACGCCACAGCGCGTCGGCGAGATCCACCGTGAACAACTCGCCCGTCTGGAGCATCAGTTGGGGCCGCGTTATTGGGTCCACCAGTAGACTATTCCTGCGACATGGCACTGGCCGCAGCCCTCTTAGCGCCTCCGCCCCTTGGCACATTTGCGAGAACCACAAAAAAAGCCACCGGTGCAGCACACCGGTGGCTTCGCTTTGCGGGAGGCAGCAGTGGGCGAACTCAGTTGTCCGCCGCTTCCGCCTGGATGTCGTCATGCGCATCGGCCGGACGCTCTGCCGGCGCGACCGGTGAGGCGGCAGCCAGCTGCTCGTTGGCGCGCGCGATGAGGTAAGCACGGACATCCGCGCTGCCCTGGGCATCGAAGCGATCGGCAAAGCTCACCATGCCGCGCTGTGCGCGCACACCCTGCAGCACGATCTGGTCGAAGCCTTCCTGGCTGTGCAGCATCGGCGACACCATCAGGTTCGGGAAGTTGGCGCCGCGCGCGGCACCCCCATTGCCGTGACAGGTGGAGCAGTTGCTGTTGTACAGCTGTTCACCGCGCGCCACTTCCTCGGCAGACGCTGTGAGCGGCGGCGGATTCAGTACAGGCGGCGTGTAGGAGAGCGGCTCCGGCAGCACGGCAGTGCCGTCGAGTGCGAACACCAGCAGGCGCGAGTAGTTCGGCGCGTAGTAGTTGCCCGCCTGGTTGATGCCTACGCTCAAAGCCAGGTACTGCTTGCCATCCAGTTCATAGGTGATGGGCGCTGCGACCACGCCGGTCTGCGTGTCGAAGCTCCACAACTTTTCACCCGTCACGGCGTGATAGGCGCGGAACTCGTTGGTGTTGTTGCCACCGCCACTGAACACGAGGTCGCCACTGGTGGCGAGTACGCCGCCGGTAGGACCATCGTTTTCTTCACCGGCCCACACCGCTTCACCCTTGACCGGATCCCAGGCCACCACGTAACCCACGAACTCGTTCGGTTGTTCCGGGTTGTCACGGTAGTAGGTAAAGCCGGCGCCGAAGTTCAGGCCGGTGTTCAGGCCACGCGGCACGGGCTGGTAGTTGGCGTCACCCTGCATGGCGTAATAGGCGCGCTGCGTGGCAATGTAGAGCAGGCCGGTTTCGGGGTTCCAGGCATTGGCGTGCCAGCCATGGCCGCCCTGCACGCCGGGAGCAAGGTTGAATACCTTGTCGGCACCATAACGGGCTTCCGGTACCTCAATGGGACGGCCGGTGGCCATGTCGATGCCAGTGTTCCAATTCACTTCGGTAAAAGGATCCGCTTTCAGCAAGGTGCCAGTGGCGGCGTCCAGCACGTACATCATGCCGTTCTTGTTGGGCTGCATCACCACGCGACGCTCGCCGTCGCCCATGTCGAGATTCGTGATCATGATGGGGCTCATGGCGTCGTAGTCCCAGGTGTCGCCCGGCGTGGTCTGGTAATGCCAGCGGTAGCCACCGGTGTCGGCGTCCACGGACAGCAGCGAGGCCACGAACAGGTTGTCGCCGCCGCTGGGGTCACGTGCCTTCTGATCCCAGGGCGTGCCGTTGCCGGTGCCGAAGATCACCTGGTTGTTCACTTCATCAAAGACGATGGCGTCCCACACGGTGCCGCCACCGCCGAGCTTCCACCACTCGCCGCCCCAGGTCTTCGCGGCCATCTCCATCTGGGGGTTTTCAAAGCCGAGTTCCGGGTTGCCGGGTACAGTGTAGACACGCCACACGTCTTCGCCGGTCTGCGCATCGTAGGCACCAAGGTAGCCGCGTACGCCGAACTCCGAACCGGAATTGCCGATCATCACCTTGCCTTTGACCACGCGCGGAGCGCTCGTCACGGTGTACTGCTCGTCGGGGTTCACGGTGAGTTTGCGCCACATTTCCTCGCCGGTATCGGCGTTGATGGCCACGAGGTAGCCGTCGAGCGTACCGAGGTAAATCTTGCCTTCGTACGCCGCGATGCCGCGGTTGACGATGCCGCAGCAGACCTTCTGCGCGATTTCCTTGGGGGTCATGGGATCGTAGTGCCACTTGGCGGCACCGGTGCGCGCATCAAAGGCATACACGGTGCTCCAGGCGGTGGACACATAGATCACGCCATCGATGTACAGCGGCGTTCCCTGCTGCGAGAGGTTCACATCGTAGTCGGCGAACCAGGACAGACCCAGCTGGCCAATGTTCTCGGTCGTGATCTGCTCGAGCGGGCTGTAATGCGTTTCTTCGTAGGTGCCACCTACCATCAGCCACTGGCCTGCTTCGTTTTCGGCGTCCAGCAGGCGCTGCTGCGTGACGTTGGCATTGATGATGGCAGCGGGGACCGGCGCCACCTCGGCGACCGGCGCTGCGGCCGTGGCCTGGCTGCTGTCTTCGCTGGCGGGCTGGCAGGCCGTCAGCACGGCCAGCGCCAGTGCGGACAGGGTGAACAGATAGGTGCGTTGCATGGTGGAGCCCCCGTGGGAAGGTATGTCTTGTTGTAGTGACGCGAGGCATTCTGCCCTGCACCTGCCCGGAATCCTAGGGGGGACGCCGGGCCTTGATCATGGAAACAATGTGTACAGCGCGGCGGTGTTCAGGCGTCGATATCCTTGAAGTCCTGGCGCAGGTCGCCGCGCTGGGCGCGATAGGCATCGCTGTCGCCGAATTCCACGAATTTGCTGTAACGGCTGTGTACGCTCTTCAGTTGCCGTGCATGCTTGATGGGACACCAGTATTGCTCGGTGCGCCCTGCCACTTCACCGACATAGGCGGTCAGGCCATTGAAGTAACCGCAGTACAGACAATTCAGCTTCTCGATGATGTTGAGATAGGCAAGATAGTGCCGGTCGATAACGATGTAGTCGCTGCGCTTGACCAGGGGAATACCATAGACGGGGAAACACACGGCCTGATAGAGGCTCACGGCAAGATCCAGCAGCAGCGCCGGTACAAGACACAGCCAGATCACCGGTGCCGTCAGGATATGCTTTAGTTTGGCATGGCGCAGATACGTGATGAGCCGTTCCATTTGCCCACGATGGCGCTGCAGTACTTCATCGCGGAAGCGCACACTGCGGTCACGGATCTCGTAGGTCTGGATACGGATGCGCTGGATTTCCTCACGCAACTCCTTTTCCAGCGCCTTGATCTGCGCATTCAGTTCCTGGATACGGTTGTTCATGGTTCAGTAATCCTGCAGCTGTAGTAAGAGCATGGAAGAAATGTGTAAGATGCCTGCAGCATCGCACACCGGCGACACAATATCAGCCGCCTGGCTGCCTCACGCCGCAGGCCCGGCCACTTGGCTGTTGCGGAATCACAAACCGGCATATACTCGTGCAGGCCTCGCAGCAACCCAATAAAAACAAGGCCAACCTGCCAGGGGAATCCGCACGATGAAACAACGACGCGCAGTATCAGTAGCGGCAACCGCAAGACGACCCGCAAGCCCTCGAACACTGCATGGCCTGGCACGCCTGCTGGCCTTGCCTGCCACCCTGCTGCTCGCCATGAGCGGACAGGCCCAGCAGAACCCCCAGATCGATTTCACCAGTGTCGGCCGCGGCGCGCCGATGCTGGCAGACCTCAATGAATACGAGCTCACCGGCGCCACGATGCGCCGCGCCAACGGCATCATTGGTCCCAGTGCGGAACCCCCGACATTCACTGGTGGTGCAGGCCCCGGCGAAACGCCGGCTGGCGTGGAAGCCCTGCCGGTGGACATCTTCACGTCGAAAGACTTTTATCGCGACCGCGCCTTGTGGACAGACCCGCGCTACTACCGTTGCAACAGTTCAGCTGCACTCGAGGACCTGTGGGGCGGTAACCGTGCCTCGCTGATCGGCGAAAACCCGCCGGTATCGGCAGCCTGGGGCAACTGTGACAACGACTACCCGCGTGAAGCCATCGTCAGTCCCTATCCCTTCAAGACCGCACAGGAACACTACGCAGCACTGCAGGCCGAAACCGCACAGCGCGGCGGCCCCACCGAACACACTTACGAAACACTGCCCGGCGAATGGACCGGCCGCTACCAACATCCCGGCCGCACGCAGGGCAACTGGTACTGGTATCGCATGCGGCACAACCAGGTACCCACGATCCTGTCGCTGCTGACGCCGGAATACCAGACACGCTTCGTCCAGGAAGCCTACCACCACGCCAACACCAACGCCGCGCAGTGGCCCTCGCAGTACTGCTGGCCCGAAGGTTTCATGCGCCGCTGGCACGAGGCTGCAGTGTGGGAGCACCAGATCATGGTCACGCCGAAGATGGTGCAGATCATGGCGGGCGTCATCCGTAACTTCATCACGCACATCCATATCGACCGTGAATTCAACATGGATGGCAAGGTGCCACGTCTGGGCCAGGATGTGCCGCGCTGGTATGGCGAAACCATCGGCTTCTGGGAAAAGGACGTGCTGATTACCTGGACCTCCAACATCCAGGGCTGGAAGAACCATGCTGCGCCAGAATTCTCCAACATGATGCAGACCGTGGAGATCTATTCCCCCAATCGCGATGCGGAAGGCAATTTCCTCGGCCTCAACCACGAAGCCGTGTTCTACGACCCCGAATCCCTGGTGGAACCAGTGCGCATCGTGCGCAACTACGTGAAGCTCGGTGATTTCGACGAGGGCGACCCCTACCCCTTCGTGGAATGCATCCAGTCCATCTTCCCCATCGATGGCACGGCCACCTCCATGTCCCCGGGCCAGGTCATCGAGTACGAGATTCCGGACATGTACGGCCGTCCCTGGGCACAGATCTGGGACAAGCACTTTGAACAGGACATGGAAAAGCCCAACGAAGCGGACATCTTCAGTTTCGAGTGATCAATTAAGGTTCAGCTAAGGTAAACTTGTGCAGTATGCAGCCAAGTCACCACAGTCGGACCCCGGACCCAACCACCGGATTCAATAATCGGAGACCAACAGATGAAATACCGTGCAAGCCTCAAGCAGGTTATTGGTGCCACCCTCATCGCGGGCGGTATCGTCAGCGCTTCCGTCGAGGGTCACCACTCCTTCGCCATGTACGACATGAACAAGATGCGGGTGTTTACCGGCGTGGTTACGCGCGTGGACCCCAACCCGAACCATCTGCAGATTTTCTTTGCGCCCATGAACGAAGACCGCAAGAACGTGGAACGTGACGACAAAGGCGAACCCGTGGTCTGGGCAGTGGAAATGGGCGGCTCCGCACAGATGGCGCGTCAGGGCGTTTCTGTCAACGCGTTCCCGCCCGGCACAGTATTCAGCGTAGGCATGCACCCGCTGCGCAACGGCGAGAAAGCCGGTGCCATGGAAGGTGGCCTGTTCAAGTGCCCTGAACGCACTCCGCCAGCAGCCGGCATGCACTGCGACAGTGTGGAAGGCCACCAGCAGATTGGTAACGGCGCCCTGCCCGAGCCGCGGTAACAGGTCCCCAGCAGACCGCTGGCAACGCGGTTGCGGGGCCAGAAAGAAGAATCAAGTGGCCGGGAGAACCGGCCACTTTTTTTTGCGCTGGCCAGGGGCGATGCCTTTGCATTCTTACAAACGGCACAACGTTGACTGGAGGCTGTCACGTTGAAAATCGCCCGGGTTGTTACAAATTCGCGCTTTCCTCGTACCCGGGCCTGTGTGGTAAAGTTCAAAGGAAAGCTGTGACAAGGCATTACAATTGGCTTTGAAGCAGCATACGGAATGAAACGCCACCCCCATAGCAATATGGGTCCGGAAAGCCACGGGTCTCACCGAGACCGCCGGGTTGCCAACTCCACGCTCTGATACGTTTAATCACTGAGTCGAAGAGGACCACCCATGTCTGGCAAATCCAAAAGCAAGAGCGACAAATCCTCCGCCAATAGCGGCTCGTGGGAAGCTGATGACAAGGTCAAGGACAAAGACAAAGACAAAGACAAAGACAAAGACAAAGACAAAGACAAAGACAAAGACAAAGACAAAGACAAAGACAAAGACAAAGACAAAGACAAAAAGTCCGGCAAGGAGTACGACGACGATCACGACGGGCACCACAAGGGTTCCACAAAGGACCACGTTGCTAGCCAAACCGGCGCTGCCAAGGATGAATCACTGACCCTGGCCAACGCCGCCAATCTGACTCTTGACGTACTGGCCAATGATCCCGGCTCCGCGCGACTCTGGTCGATCGACCAGGATGCGCTTGCAGGTCCCGGGTCTGCACAGGTGCCGAAAGATATCGCCACCATTACCCTCGCCAGCGGTGCCACGCTGTCCGTAAACTCGGATGGCACCCTGAACTACCAGCCCCCGGCAAGCATCGCGAACCTGCCCCTCGGCGAAACCTTTACCGACTCCTTCAGCTATGTCATCCGCATGGCCAACGGCGCGCTGAGCAATGCGCAGACCAGCCTGACCATCAACGGTGCCAGCGAGGCAGTGGTGGATCCAGCCTTGTTGTGGGTGCTCAACAACCTGACGAATGAAGTGGTCCGGAACGATAACGGCGAGACCACCCTGATTGCCTTCTCCGGCAATGACGGCCTGGCCATCCTCACGAACTTCACGGCCAATGACGTGCTGAACCACAATGGCATCGACTTCGACGGATCTTACCTCTCGGACGTTGACGGCGACGGCCAGCTGGACGACACCGTTGCCAGCTTCTCGTACATGCAGGATGGCGAGTTCCACACCGTTGAAGTAGGGATGGTCGACTTCGTTGGTTTCGACAGCTCGGTGAACCTCTCCACAGGCATCATTCCCGTTTGACAAGCCAGCCATCTGCCACGCCCCACGCCCCACGCTGCCACGGCACGCGGGGCGTTTTTGTTTCAGGGAGTCTGGATCACGGACTTGCTGTTGACGGTTCCCGGAGCCAGATTTCACCGCGCTCTCGCCCATAGCCTGACTGCCCGGTGCCGCCAAACGCAAGGCGTGGTGTCGGCACTGAAGATGGCGCCATCCCAGCGGAAACCAGCGCCGATGGCCTGTGGCCATTTGCCCCCCCGCCAGCGAGTCTTTATAGTCGCGGCAATCCGCCAAGCCAGAGCGGGCCACGAGGAGATCGCATGTACAAGCCGGCAGTCATCGCTGGATTGCTGATGGCCACGGGCGTAGAAGCGCACCATACCGTCACGGTCGACTACGACCTCACGCGCGAGATAGAACTGCGGGGCACGGTAGCGGCGTTCGTGCAGCAGAGCCCGCACAGCCTGCTGACGCTCAGGGGGCGTCGTTATAGCGACGGCCAGCCCGTGGATGCCAGCGACCAGAAGTGGTACGTCGAGACCATGCCACCATCCTATCTGCGCCGCATGGGCATTACAGCAGACAGCTTCGGGCCAGGCACGGCGATCATCGTGCTGGCCCATCCCAACCGTGATACCGCCTCGCGCAAGCTCACGTCCAGCGTTTTCATCGATGCCGCCGGCCGGCGTTACAGCCGCGGCAGCAAGTCCGTCAGCCCCTGACCCGCCACCGGAAACCCTCGCCCATGCATGCTGCCTGCCGTACCTTTGCTTCCCTGCTGCTGCTCGCCTCCTGCAGCGGCCTGCAGGCCCAGACCACCAGCTTCGGCGCTCAATGGCTCACCTACAACAATGGCCTAGACGCGCAGCGCTTCTCGCCGCTGCGCCAGGTCACCGCGGACAACGCCAGCCAGCTGGGTGAGGTATGTCGCGTGCAAATCGATGGTCCCACCTCTTTCCACGGCGGTCTCATCGTCAATGAAGGCGTGATCTACACGGCTACCGCGCGCGAAACCGTAGCGCTGGATGCGCGCTCCTGCAGCGTGCTGTGGACCTACGACTACACGCCGGAAGAAGAGCGCTGCGGCGGTTCCACGCGCGGCGTGACCGTGCACAACGGTCGTGTATTCCGGGGTACCTGTGACGGTCGCTTCATCGCGCTCGATGCAACCACCGGTGAACTGTTGTGGAAGAACGTCATCGCCGAACCCGACCTCGGCGAATCGACCTCTGCCGTGCCGCTTGCCTGGCAGAACCTCGTGTTCATGGGTATCGCCGGCAGCGAACTGGGCGCACGTGGTCGCGTGATGGCCTACGATGCAGTGACGGGCCAGGAACTGTGGCGCTTCCACACCATCCCGATGGGCGATGACGTGGGCGCAGAGACCTGGGAACGTCCCGGCACGGCCAAGACCGGCGGTGGCGGTGTATGGGGGGCGATGTCGCTGGATGTAAGCAGCGGCGAACTGTTCGTGCCAGTCGGCAATCCCTGGCCCGAATTCGATATCGGCTACCGTCCCGGCAGCAATCTCTTCACGAATTCCATCGTGGTACTGGATGCCTTCAGCGGCCAGCTCAAGTGGTGGCACCAGGTCAGCCCGTCCGACTGGAAGGACCTTGATCTGGTGGCTGCGCCGGTACTGTACCGTGCCGACGGCGCGCGCGACTTCATGGCCATCGGTGGCAAGGACGGTTACGTCACGCTGGTGGATCGCGACACGCATGAGGTCGTGTTCCGCACGCCGGTTACCACCGTAGAGGACATTTACGACAAGCCCTCCACCGAAGGCTCGCGTATGTGCCCGGGCTACGCCGGTGGTGTCGAGTGGAACGGGCCTGCCATGGACAGGCTCAACGACACATTGATTGTCGGTGCCGTCGACATCTGCTTCATAGTAACGCTGGTGGAAGGCACCGTGTACAAGGCCGGTGAGGCCAACTTCGGCGGCATGGTAGCGCCTGACGGACCCGCCACGGGCTGGGTGACGGCACTCGACATGCTGACCGGTGCCATCAAATGGCAGCACCACGCGGATTTCCCGGTTGTCGCCGGCGTCACGCCCACGGCAGGCGGCGTCACCTTTACGGGAGACATGGGTGGCAACTTCTTCGTATTCGACAGCGCCAGTGGCGACATCGTGCACCAGACGGATGTGGGCGGCGCCATGGCTGGCGGCGTGGTGACCTACGAGATCGACGGCAAACAGTACGTAGCCATGGCGGCCGGCAACATCTCACGCAACGCCTTCGGCGACGTGGGCTTGCCCAGTGTGGTGATAATGACGCTCGATCCCGAGTCGCCCGCCACTACGCTGGATGCCACCACCATTCAAGGCGGCAGTGGCATCGCCAACGGGCGTCGCCTGTACAGCCAGGTGTGCGCGTCGTGCCACGGCACTGACGGCAACTTCATCGCCGACAAGCACCTGGGTAATCTTGCGGCGCGCATGACACAGGACGAGGCCATGGCGCTGATCAAACAACCAAAGGCACCAATGCCAGTGCTGTTTCCGGATCTCATCAGCGAACAGGACGTCCGTGATGTGGCTGGCTTCATCTTCACCGAACTACGTTGAAGCCACCCGAGGGCTCGTATACCGTGCCAGCTCGCAGCCCCAGACGGACAACTATCCGCGCTCCTGCACACTGCGTGCGCAGGAGCGTCCGGCAGCTTTGGCCGCGTAAAGCCCCTCATCCGCCACCTGGAACAGCTCGTCCGGATGCTGCAACCCTGGCGTGGAACAGGCTACGCCGATGCTGATGCTGCTCCTCCAGGAACTGCCCTCGCCCGTTGCAACTTTCATCGCACGTACGGCGGTCAGCAGCTCGGCGGCAAGACGCTGCGCGCCCTCCAGCGTCGTGCGGGGACACAACACGCAGAACTCGTCACCCCCGAGGCGGGCTACCACATCGTCGGAGCGGGCCCTGTCGCGCAAAGTCGTTGCCAGTGCCTTCAAGACGAGATCCCCGGCGGCATGGCCATGGCTGTCATTCACTTCCTTGAAATAGTCTGCATCGATCATGAGGCAGGACAGGGGCAGGCCAGAGGCCTGTGCTTCGGCCCACAGCAGTGACAGCCGCTCCAGCGCGTGGCGCCGGTTCGGCAAGCCGGTCAAGGCATCGGATTGTGCCAGTGTAATCAACGTCTGGTTCGCCTGGTCCAGGGCCCGGGTTCGCTCCGCGACGCGCAGTTCCAGCGTAGCATTCATCTCGCGCAACTCCCGGTTCCGGTCGGCCAGCAGGTCGTAGAAGGACTCCAGCGCATGCAACAATGGACCAATCTGGCCGAGATCGTGGGAGTTCCGCACCTGGATGGCGGCCTCCTGCGGCGAGAGGCCCTCGTTGATGAGTACCAGCTGTTCCTGAATGGCATGATCGCTGCCAAGGATATGGAAGATCAGCCAGCTGAACAGGAACTTCAGCAGCACTGCCATGACCTCGTCTGTGCTGTGTTCTATTTCGGGCGCAAACATCCCTATCTGGCGGATGAACTGCTGGTGGTCTCGCTTGTGTTGCGCGATGAAACCCGCATCCAGTCCTGAGTCGTCCATGAAACGCTCTTCATCCTCGAAGTGATAGTGCGTGTACTCAACCAGTTCCTGCAGGTAATCCTGGCGTGCAGCAGTATTCAGGTTGCCTTGCAACAATTCGCCGGACAGCTGGTTCAGGAGATCGACCAGATGCCGGTGCTGGTGATCAATGTTCTCGATGCCGATGCGGTAATGCTCTTCCCAAGCGAATACCGGAAACAGCGACGTTTCAGTTTTCATGGCAGCAGTCTCGGCGCCTCATGCGTGCACGGGCCAGGGTCATGAGGGATAGAAATTGCTCTTGTCGTCTTCTTTCAGCTTGAGCCCGGAATCCACATCATCCATGCCTTTTTCCAGACGCAGTTTCAACGACAGGTTGTTGCGCGAGTCAGCGTGGTCGAGCGCCTCTTCCTCACTGATCTTGCCGGCCTTGACGAGATCGTACAGGGCCTGGTCGAACGTTTGCATGCCCATCTCCCGGCCCTGCGCGATGGCATCCTTCAACAGATCGATATCGCGCTTTTCGATGAGGTCGGAAATGTAACCAGACTTCAGCATGATCTCTGCCGCGGGTACGCGCTTGCCATCGGTGCTGCGCAGGAGGCGCTGCGAGATCACGGCGCGCAGGTTCTGCGCGAGATCGATAAGCAACTGGTGGTGGGCTGATTCGGGGAAAAAATTGATGATGCGGTCGATCGCCTGGTTGGCGTTGTTGGCGTGCAATGTGGACAGGCAAAGGTGGCCGGTTTCAGCATAGGCAATGGCCGCCTGCATGGTCTCGCGGTCACGGATCTCGCCGATGAGAATGACATCCGGGGCCTCGCGCATGGCGTTCTTCAATGCATTGGCATAGCTGTGCGTGTCGAGTCCCACTTCCCGCTGGCCGACGATGGATTTCTTGTGCTCGTAGACGAATTCAATGGGCTCTTCCACCGTAAGAATATGGCCGCTGCGATTGGCGTTGCGGTAATCCAGCATCGCCGCGAGGGTGCTGGACTTGCCGGAGCCGGTCGCGCCCACTACCAGGATGAGCCCGCGCGGTTCCATGATGAGCCGCTTCAGGATCTGCGGCATGTTCAACTCATCGACGGAGGGGATGCGCGACTTGATGTAGCGCACCACCATCGAGGCTTCGCCACGTTGGCGATAGAGGTTGATACGGAAACGGCCTACATGGGGAATCTCGTAGGCAACGTTGAGCTCAAGTTCAGCGTCGAACAGCTTCTGCTGTTCGGCACTGATGAGACCGGCAGCGAGTTTCGTGACCTCGCCGGGCTGCAGTGGCTCACGCGATACCGCCACCACTTCGCCCTGCAACTTCATGCTGACCGGGGCTCCCACCGTGAAAAACAGGTCTGAGCCATCCTTTTGCGCCATCAATTGCAGGAAGGCCAGGACATCCATCGCAAAGCCTCGTTTGGCCGAAGCTCAGTCAGCGCCGCTGACGTTGCCGATCTCGGTGCCATCGGGAGCGCGCACGGCGGTGACATAGCCACCGTCAGTACCGTCACGCATCGGGGCAATGCGAATGGTGATGGTATCGCCAACACCGAACATATCGGGCATCAGGCCCTGGCGGCGCATGTTGTTGCGGCTGTGACCTTCGAACTCGATGTCACGCGTACCTTTCGCATCACTGACGTTCAGGATCAGGCGCATGTGCGGATTGGCAAATCGGGCTTCCAGCACCTTGCCTTCCACCAGGACGGTGTTGGCAAAATCGAACTGCGCAGCGGAATGGTGAGCCAGCACGGGCAGAGCCACGAAGGCCAGCAGGCCGATGACGATGTGTTTGACGAACTTTTTCACGGGTTCTTCCTCTCGAATCAAAAATCTAAGGTGCGCGCAGCGCTTATTCCTGGATCATTTCGAGGCCGGCGGCCTCGTACAGCTCTTCCATCTCGTCGAGCCACTTGGGCTCGCTGCATTCGTAACTCATGACATGGTAGTCGTCCATTTCCTGCCAACGCTTGGTGGTGGTAAACGGCTCCTCCAGCCACAAGGGATCGGTCATGGTCAGCTCGGCTACCAGCACGCGGGATCCGTTTTCCAGTGGCGGGTCGAGATAGTACACCTCGCGCGTGGTCGCCTGGTTAGAATGCGGATAACGTGAATCAACCTGGGTCTTCAGGCGGGTGGTCTCGACGATGAGACGGTCGCCCTCCCATGTGGCCGTGGAGTAGCCGTTGCGTTCAGGAAAAAATTCTTCGGGATTACCTGCTTCGTCACCAATCCAGATGCGGCGGATCTCGTTGTGCGCTTCGTAGATCACGAAAAGCTGTTCGGGGCGCTGCACGATCTCCATCGGGTAACCGCCGGAACCGAGCATGGAGCCTGGCATACCATAGCCAACGCAGGAATTGCCGGCGCCATGGTTGGTGCCCTGGGTCACGGACAGGAAATCGTCGAGCGCCTTCTGGGCAACGGGCTTGAGCTTGGGCTGGTTTGGCGGCGCGCCAAATGCACCAGGGCCGCCAGTGCCACGGAAGGTGGTCCAGGCACCACTGAAATCAGGCTGGGCCTGTGCAGCGAAGGACGTCAGGGTAGAGACTCCCAACAGGGCTGCCGCACACGAAATCCGGAAAATCTTGCTGAACATTGCGATCCCCTCTTGGTTATGTTTTTTGTTATTTTTACACAGGATTCTGAACCCTGTCGCACATCTTATTTTTTGCACAAACCTGCAATAAACGGCCTCAAAGCACCGCGTAATAGCGCAGGATATTGCCGGACTCCTTGCGACGACCGATACCGATGAACACATGGCGCATGAGCCAGTCGTACTTGCCCCGCTCGACTTCGAATGTGGGGTTGGCGCGCAGGTAATAATCGCTTTCCGGCACCTCGGGACCGTTCTCGAAAATCCAGGCTCGGATCTTCACCATGGTGTCTGGACTGCGACCCCACAGGTAGCCGTTGTTGCGTAGCAGGATCAGGGTACCGTCATCCGCCTGCAGCATGTAGCGGGCGTCGAAGCTCAGGACGTCGTCCGGACGGAACAGTGCCCAGTCGCCGCCACTGTCGGGCAATGCAATGCCGTTGAGATGGGGACCACGCACGGTGCCGCTGTCCAGATAGACGGCACCACGGCCAGCACCGGTTGGCATGTTGTTGATGTTGTGGGTGCGCGTGAAGTTCAGATCGACTTCGAACACGAACTCCATCTTCGGACTGTCGAAAGTCGAAAAACCGTCGAAGGGGCTTGTCAGCGGCGAAGCGGCCGGCGCTTCCTGAGCACTGCTCGCAGCACTGGCGCCAGCGAGGGTCAGCGCGCTGGCGCTGAGAGTGGTGACATCCGAAATGAAATCGCGACGCTTCATGCTGTTTCTCCAGTTATATTCAAGAGCACTCGTCTCTCCCCAGGCACTTCACTCTTGGCGCCTTGGCGCGCTGTTGACCAGCCTTCTGCAAGCGACAGGCATAGTCAACCCATGATCCAGCTGAACAGTGATGGTGTGCCGGGTTGCAGGTGGTTGCGCTGGGCGAGCGCTTGCAGGGCCTGCTCTTGCTGCGAGGCCGAGACCCGTTGCAGCAAAGCCTGTAATTCCAGAGCGTGGGTATCTGCCCAGCCGGGCTGCTGTGCCTTGAGAGGATGCTGCATCACCAACAGGGGATGGCGGCGCGCTTCGGCGGCGAGGCCTTGCAACAGCAGCTGGTCGTCCCAGTTGCCGAGACCCACCAGCAGGCGTTTGTGCTCTCCAAACTCCTTGCCCAGTCCATCACGCCATTGCCGCACGATGTCGCCGGCCAGGGCCTGTGTGGTGAAACCGGCTTTTGCCCATGCTTGCGCAAAGGCTGCACTCTCGGGCAGATCCACGCGGTACAACACCAGCACCGACCCGGGAGTGACCGCACGCAGGGCCTCCGCCTGTACCAGTGCGCTGGCTCCGGCAAAGCCGCTGATGGAAGCAAAGCCCAGCAACGAACCCAGAAAGTCGCGACGATCCAGTGCACTCATTCGCCGCGCTCCTGGGTCAGATGCACAATGATGCTCTCGAGCTGCACATCGCTTACTTCGCCACGACTGATGGGAAACATGTTGTTGAAGCCGCTGCGCACCACAGTGCGAATCAACTCCGGCGCAAGATCGCGGCGGTTCTCCAGCAGCGCTTGTTCGGGATCGTAGCGACGCTGCAGCAGCGTGGTGCCCATGCCCTGTACGCGATGGCACATGCCGCATTTCTCACCGAAGAGTTGTTCCGGTTCGCTGTAACCGGTCTCTACCCACTCCTGCGCGTGCAGAATCGTTGCGCCTGGCATCAGACCGAGACAGGAGACAAGCAGCAAGGTCTTGATGCGAGGAGCTCTCATGGACGACTTCCTCATGCGCGACCTCCACGAACACTGCCCCAGATACCGCTCTTGCCCGGCGCAATGATGCCATTGGGATCCAGCGCATCCTTTACCCGGTCATTCCAGCGCCGCTGCGCGTGGTCATTGAAATCATAGCTGTCGGCAATGAGGTCCATGTAGGTGATATGCGCGCGGTACTCGCTGTAGCGCAGCTCACTGGCATCCTCCACCAGTGCGCGGAAAAAGCGGTCGACGCGCTCTACCATCGGCTTGTCATCCTTGTTGAACAACACCTGATTGACGTTGGTGATATGGCGTTCACCCAGGGCAAAGGAACCGTGGTAATCCATGCCGAATTCGTTGTAGCGCGCGAATGTCCGCTGGAACTGCGCCAGCGCCTTTTCACCCGACTGTGGCAGCACAGGCGAGAAGCCAACGTGACTGCCACGCCCACCGTGCCAGCCGGCATTGGCCAGCGGGAAGGTGATCGGCACACCTGACGTAGGCTGCACTTCACGTGGCATGCCTTCGCGCCAGATGCCGCGCCGCATCGGATAGGCCGTACGTGCTTCAAAGCTGCGCTGGATCACGTTTGCCGTAGCCTCGGTGATTTCCTCCGGGCCGTACAAGCGCAGGTTGATGCTCCACCAGCCCAGGTTGAAACGCTGCCGGATCTGCGTGATGACACTTTCGGGAATGGAGCCTTCACCGTCGTACCAGTCGGTGCGCGAGGTCAACACAGCAGCGGCACGCAGCCAGTTGCCGATGGAAGGATTCTGCTGGATGAGGCCGGAACGGCGCATGGGTGCAAGCGTGTCGATGGCCCAACCCAGATCGTCAGCCTGGTCCAGTTCCATGTCGAGGTTGACGATGGTCTCGGGCTTGGGCATCAGCCACATGCCCAGCTTCGTCACGATGCCGAAATTGCTCTGGACGAACAACTGTTCCCAGTTGGGGCCGAAACCGTAGGGATGCAGGTTGAAACAGGGAGAATCGGCCATGGCACCCATGCCGGTGCGCAACAGGTCGCCATCCGGCATTACCACTTCCATGCCACAGAGCTTGTCGGCGTGATCGCCATAGGGCGTATAGCCGACGCCCCGGTCCAGGGCATTGCCGGCGACGGAGCCCCAGCTGTTGCCGATGGGCGAGATCCAGAAAGGAATGGCATTGGCCTCGACGTAATCGAACAAGTCATAGAAGCCTACGCCTGGCTCCACCGTTACCACGCCATTCTCCAGATCCATACTGATCCGCTTCATGCGCGACAGGTCTACCACCACGGATCCTGACAGTACCGGTGCAGCGCTGCCGTAGCCGAAGTTCTTGCCGCGGCTGATCGGCCACAAGGGGATCCGGTGCTCATTGGCCAGACGCACCAGAGCCTGTACTTCTTCGGTGCTGGCCGGGGCTACGGCGGCGGCGGCAACATGTGCAGCCTGATCGAAACCGAAATGATCAAGGTAAGTGTCGCGGTCCTGATCAGTCTGGAATACCCACTCACTACCCACTACACCGGCAAAAGCCGACAGGGCAGTATCAAAAGCGGCAGCCGAAATGCCGGGGGGGAGGACGAGTTGCATGAGGTGGCCTCGTTAAAATTCTCGCCGCATTATTAGTGAGCAAATGGATGGACACAAGCCCTTCTGGCCACTGTTGCCAACGCAACAGTCGACGCGAGCGCCGGACCTGCTGCGCTGCGGGACCAACCTGTGGTTTGGAGCACCTCGTGGTTTGTCGCTATACTGATCCGGATGGACCCGAATGTGCGAAAACACTGTAATTTGCCGGCCAGCCCTCTGCATCTGCAAGCAGCACCGGCAATCAGCTCCAACTGGCAGGACCAAGCCGTATGAACACCACCGAAGTGCCTGTCAACCCGACACTCCCCCAGCAGGACCCGGCACTCGACAGCCTTGGCATCGTAGTCGGGGAAATCGCGCACGACTTCAACAACGTACTCGCGCTGATCTTCGGCTATGTGGAGCTGGCACTCAGCGACATCCCGGAAGGCGAGCGTGCGCGTTCCGACCTTGAGTTGGTGCTTGCTGCGGGCGATCGTGCGAGGGAACTGGTGGCGCGCATCCTCACTTACAGCAACCGGACCAACCTGAAGAGGGAACGCCTTGCTCTGGCCAGGACCGTACGTCAGGCGCTGAAGGTCGTGGCCGAGCGTGTAACGCCAGGCATCACGTTGAAAAGCAGTTTCGCAGAAGACGAATGCTTCGTACTTGGCAATGAAACCGAGCTTGCCCAGATCGTCATGAACCTGTGCAACAACAGCCTGCAGGCAATACCCGCCACGGGCGGCAGCATTGACGTAACTCTGGAGGCCATCGACGAAGCGAGCAGCTTTTTTCAACAGCATCCCGGTCTTGTGCGCGGCAACCATGTCGTGCTCACCGTACGGGACAGTGGCAGAGGCATGGACCAGGCCACACTGGAAAAAATGTACCTGCCGTTCTTCACTACCTCGCTCGGCAATGATGCGCAGGCCTTGCGCGCTGGACTGGGCCTTACTACGGTTTACAACATCGTCGCCTCGATGCAAGGCGTCATCTTCGCAAGTAGCGCGCCTGGTGCCGGCAGCACGTTCCAGGTCTGTTTGCCACAGATGGTCGACGCCAAAGGCGAGAACAACAAACTGCTTCCGGAAAGTCCCCTACGCAGTGCGAAGCGCGTACTGTTCATAGACGATGAGCCGGCCATCACCGAGATGGCCAGTCACATCCTGAACCAAAGCGGCTACAAGGCGCAGTTTTTCAACGATGGCAACGAGGCACTCGACTACTTCACCCGGCACCCGCATGATTTCGACATCATCGTCACGGACCTCAAGATGCCGCAGATCAGCGGAGCCGACCTGGCATCACGCTGCGTAGCGCTGAATCCCGACATTCCAATCATCCTTACTACCGGCTTCAGCGAGAAGATTTCACTGTCCAATTGCAGCGAGTGGGGTGTCACCACCATAATCACCAAGCCGTTCTCGATCGGCCAGTTGCTGACCACGCTGGAAGAGCTCACCAAACAACAGGATCTGCCATGACCGCTTCAAAGTTCCTTGCCGTCGGACTGTTCAGCCTTGCCAACCTCGCCTTGCTGCCGGCCAGCCAGGCGCAGTCGCCCATGGGTGAGCAGATTTTTGCCGACAACTGTTCGGCCTGCCATGTGCAGTTGCAGGCGCAGGACGCCAAGATCCCGAGTGAAGCAACGCTGCGGCGCCTGAACGCTAACGCCATTCTGCGCTCGCTTACCGATGGCGCCATGCGCCTGCAGGGCGATTTCCTGAACCACGCTGATCGCGTGGCAGTATCCGAGTACCTCAGCGGCGGCAGCGTGGTGGAGCAGCCGATGAGCTTCAGCCAGGGCATGTGCGAAAGCCTGCCGCCGATTGACCCGCCTGCGGCAGGCACGGTGTGGTCCGGCTGGAGCCAGGACGCCGGCAACTCGCGATTTACTGCCGAAACCGGCGGCATCGACAAGGGCAACGTGGCGCAGTTGAAACTGAAGTGGGCCTTTGGTATCCCCGACGTAACCCAGGCCCGCGCGCAGCCCGCCGTATGGGGTGATCGCCTGTTTGTCGGCAGCCAGGGCGGTGTGGTGTTCGCGCTGAACGCCCTGAGCGGCTGCACTTACTAGAGTTTTCGCACCGAAGGCGGTGTGCGCAGTGCCATCAGCGTGGCAGAACTTCCCGTAGCTGGAGACATGCGCACGCTGGTGTTCTTCAACGACCTGCGCGCCACCGCCTATGCTGTGGACGCCGAAACCGGCGCACTCGTGTGGTCCAGAAAAGTGGATGAGCATCCCTCCGCCATTGCCACCGGTGCATTGAAGTATCACGAAGGCAAATTGTACGTACCAATGTCGGGCCTGCCGGAAGAAGCACTGGCCAACCACAACAACGACTACGAATGCTGCAGCTTCCGTGGCTCCGTCACGGCGCTTGATGCCACCAACGGCAATGAACTCTGGAAGACCTACATGCTGCCGGAGCCTGAACTCGTCCGCACGCTGCCCGATGGCCGCGCGTTGCGCGGGCCGGCCGGCGCCGCAATCTGGAATACGCCTACCATCGACAGCAAGCGCGGCTTGCTCTACGTAACCACCGGCAACTCCTACGTGGAGCCCCCCAGCAGCACCAGCAACGCTGCACTGGCGCTGGATCTCACCACAGGCCAGATCCGCTGGGTCAACCAGGTACTGGAAAACGATATCTGGAGCGGTGGCTGCGAGCCCGGCCTTGGAGGCAGCACGGACAACGCCGGCTGCTTCCAGCCCGTAGGTCCCGACTTCGATTTCTCGGCCTCTGTGGTACTCGCCACACTGCCCGACGGCAAGGATATCCTCGTCGCAACGCAAAAGTCCGGACTGGGTTTCGCCTTCGATCCCGATGATGGCGGGCGGACGCTGTGGACCTATCGTTGGGGCGTTGGCGCCGCCGCAGGTGGCGTGTATGGCACCAGCACGGATGGCGAGCGCGTGTGGTTTACGCCGCCGGCTGATCTGCTGTGCGCGCAAGGCCCCAGCTGCGGTCCTGCACAATCCGCTGCAGTCACCAGCATTCCCGGCGTGGTGTTTTCCGGCTCCATGGACGGTGGTCTGCGCGCCTACGACAGCGGGAATGGCGAGATCCTGTGGACCTTCAATGCCAACCGCGCATTCGAGACTGTCAACGGTGTCGCTGCTACGGGCGGTTCACTGGATGCGCAGGGCCCGGTAATCGCCAACGGCATGCTGTATGTGTCGGCCGGCAACGGCGGGCCTTTTGGTTCGGCGGGGAATGTATTACTGGCCTTCAGTCTCGAATAGCCAGAGGCCAGCCACCTATCTGCTGTTGTCGGCCCGCAGCGACGACTTCGAGATGTAACGGGCCAACAACAGTGGCAGCACCTCAGCCAGGATCAGCATGACCATAGTGGATTTTCCGGTCAGCATGCGCATGGTCATGCTGCGAGGAAAACTGTCATTGCGGACTTCCGGTGCCGGATTGACCATGCTGATCAAGATCCGGCGATGGGTCTGCAGCTGCTGGCGCAGCGCCTGGCGTTGTTCGTCGGTGTTCATGGTTGCAGTCATTGTTCCAGCCTGCTGCGCAGGAGCGCGAAATCAGTCGCGAGTTCCTCGCGGGTGTCACAGAACGCCTGGTGACTCTGGCGCGTCAATACCAGAAAGCGCCACGAAATCCCGGTGAGCAGCGCGACATGCACGAGACCCGAGCCAACCAGAACAAGGGTGCGATACTCGGTATCCCAGTTCACCAGCAACACCCAGATCATGACAGCCACCAGCAGGCTGGTGAGCAGGCTGAAGCCCACCAGCAACAGCAACAGCATCTGCAACAGGCGGTCTTTCTCGACCGTCAGTTCCACCCAGGCCAATTGGCCGTATAGCGCACCCTGCGCAAGCAGTGCACTGGTGGTCGAGCCCACAGCGGTTCTGGACTGTTCCGGGTTCACTTGCGTGCGATCAGGAAACCCAGCAGGAGTCCCACTACCGCAGCGGTACCGACTGCTTTCCACGGTTCATCACGGATGTCTGCGGATACTTCGGCCGTGGACGTGTGGACCTTGTCGGCGAGGTTCACGCCAAGCCTGGACACTTCATCCTTGGCAGCGTCTATACGCGCCAGCAGCGCTTCCCTGACATGGGCATATTCATCACCGCCAAGGGAGGTCGCTTCTTTCAGCATCGATTCCAGATCCTCAATGATGGCATGGAATTCATGGGACATTGTTGACGTGTCGTGTTTCTTCTTCATGGGTGATGCTCTTTGGGTAACTCGTGGAGCGGACACTTTAGGCAATTGAGCCGCTGCTCTCTGTGCGGTGGAATACGTAAGTCCGCAGATTCGCCGGCCAAGCGCGCGGCAAGCCATCTCCGCTATACTCAACCCACTTCCGCATGAACCTGCATGCATCACCGAGTTTCCGTATGGCGCGCATCAGCTCCTGGACCTGGCAAAAACTGGGCAACGCACTGTTCCAACCCAAGGCCCAAGGCATCGACAGAAAGATTGACGAGGTCAAGCAGCGCCTGCCGATACCGGTGTTCTGGCTGCTCGGCAAGACCCAGTCGGGCAAGACCTCGCTGATACGCGCACTCACTGGCAATGATGCCGCGGCCATCGGCAATGGCTTCCAGCCCTGCACACGCCAATCGCGTCTGTACGACTTTCCCTCCAACAGCCACCCGCTGATCCGCTTTCTGGATACGCGCGGTCTCGGCGAAACCGCCTACGACCCCACGGAAGACATGGCCTGGTGCCAGAAACAGGCGCATCTGCTGATCGTGGTGCTGCGCGCGCTGGACATGAACCAGGCCGACGTTGTGGCGGCAGTCCACACGATCCACAAGCGCCATCCCGAGTGGCCGCTGATCGTGGTGCAGACCACCTTGCACGAGGGCTATCCACAGGGCCTGTGCCACGTTGAACCCTGGCCTTTCGCGACCGCGCCGCTCCCGCCCACGGTTCCCGCGGGGCTGGCACAAGCGCTGCTGCACCAGCGTGAGTGGTTCAGGCAATTGCCGGCCCGCTTCGTGGCGGTGGATTTCACCTTGCCGGAAGACAACTACCAGCCAGCGCTTTACGGCCTCGAAGCACTTTGGGATGCCATCGCTGCCGCGATGCCGCATACGCTGGCCGGCTTGCTCCGCAGCAGCTCGCACTACAAGGCCATTCTCGATATCCATGCCACCGAGGCGCATCCACACATCATGGGATATGCCTTGCTGAATCTCGGCATGGGTGCTGTGCCTTTGGCGGGACTGCCACTGGTGCTCGCCGGACAGGCCAAGCTGTTCCACAGCATCTCCTCGATTTATGAGCTGCCCCTGACACCGCGCCTTTACGGCGAGTTCACGGCGCTGATCGGCAGTGGCGTCGGCATCGGCTTGCTGGGACGCGAGTTGCTGAAGTTCATTCCTGTCTACGGCTGGATGGTAGCGGGCGTGTACTCCGGCGCCGTGACCTATGCGCTGGGTCGTGCATTCTGCCTCTACCTGCATGGTGTCAAGCGTGGAGCTGTACCGGACCAGGTCGCACTGCAGCGCCTGTACCGCCAGGCCTTTGCCGAAGCGCGGCACTGGCTGAAGCAGAGCCGGAGCTGAGCATGCGCCTTGCGCCGCGAACCCTGGTCGCTGCCCTTGTCTGGTTGTCGCCATGGCTGGCCTTGCTGGTTGTGGGCCTGCATACCCTGTGGCAGCAGGGCTGGCTCTATCACGGCATGGCACTGCTGTGCTCAGCCAGTGTCCTGAGCTATGGCGTACTGCACTGGGGCAAACGTCGCACGGGGCGTGGCCTGGTAGAAGAGATCGACATCGCTGCCAATCCCAACTGGAGCGAACACGACCAGCAAGCCTGGCAGAGCCTCGATGCGGTGACTACGCGCTGGCAACAGGAATCCGGAGTACTCACGGATCTTGGCAAGCTGCAGGCCATGAGCAATGAAGTCATTGCCGTCGTCGCGCAGCATTACCATGCCGATTCAAAGTATCCCATCCTGGAGTTCCCGCTGCCCTACCTGCTGAAGCTCATAACGCTGGTATGCGAGGACCTGCAACGCGACGTCCTCGACAAGATCCCGGGCAGCCACGCCATCCGGCTGGTGGATCTGCTGCGCGTGAAACAGGCAGCCGCGTCGCTGGGCACAGTCCGTGAAATGCTGGGTCTCGGTCATTGGTTGTACAACTGGCCGGGCGCCGCACTCGCCAAGGCCCGCAGCATGCTGCTCGACAAGGGCCTTGTGACAGTCAGCGAGGAAATCCGCCAGCGGCTGCTGCGCGCCTATATCCAGAAGCTCGGTTACTACGCCATCCAGTTGTACAGCGGGCAGATCCTGCTGGACGACTGGCTGCCGACCGAACGTATGTCCACCTACGCTGCCGCCGACGTCAAGGACAGCGCAGAACGCAAGGCCATTGAGCCACTGCGCTTCCTGGTGCTGGGGCAAGTCAGCAGTGGCAAGTCCAGCCTGTTGAACGCCATGTTCGGAGAGCTGAAGAGTGCAGTAGGCCTTTTGCCCACCACAGCGAGCCTCACGCCTTATGTGCTGGAGCGCGATGCGCAGCAGCGCGCCATCATCCTCGACAGCGCCGGCTATGGCGGCCTCGCCCATCCGGACGCGTCAGCGGCACTGCAACGGGAATGGGCACGCGTAGATGTCGTGCTCGTGGTGTGCAAGGCAACCCAGGCAGCCCGCGGCTCCGATGTGGCGCAACTGGATGCGCTGCACGCGTACTTCCAGATGGAACGCCGCAACCAGGCCTTGCCTGTCATCATTGCAGTGGTTACCCACATCGACCAGTTGCGTCCCTTGCAGGAATGGCAGCCGCCTTACAACATCCAGCAACCCGACACACCAAAAGCCGCCAACATCCGGCTGTGCTGCGAAAGCATTGCTGCAGACCTGCAATTGCCCCTGCACATGATGGTGCCCGTATGTCTGGCGCCGGATCGACCTGTCTACAACATCGATGATGCGCTGCTGCCGCTGATCAATGAACACCTCGATGCAGCACAGCGCGTACGCTATCTGCGCTGCTTGCGGGGACAGCAGTCTGCAGACTCCTGGCGCCAATGGCGCAAGCAGATGCAGAACCTGGGGAAGGTCATCCTCGATCGCTGAGGCTGTGACAGCTTGCGGCGAGCGCTCAGAACCAGCCGAAGCCGTTGACCCGATGCCCCATCAAGGGCGCATCGAACAGCGTCGCTGCGGCCGCACCCCCAGCTGCACCCGCACATACATGCAAGGGCAACAGATGCTCAGCGCGCGGGTGACAGAACGAAGCGTACGGCGCCTCTTGCCACTGCGCCAACGCCTGCAGTCGCTCTTCCGGGGTCAGCCTTGTATCGGTCATGGCCTGCACCAGCCAATCCGCAAAAGCATCGCTGGCCTTCTGCAGGTCCTGGCGTGGGCCGGCGAAGATCGCGCGCAGGTTGTGGAACGACATCCCGGACCCGATGATCGCCACGTTCTCGCTGCGCAGTTGCTGCAGCGCCGCACCCAGCCGCAGATGTGCCGCAGCATCGAGCCCTTCCAGCAGCGAAAGCTGCACGACAGGAATCTCTGCTTCAGGGTACACCAGCAACATCGGCACGAAGGTGCCATGATCGAAGCCGCGTCCTTCAGACTTGCCGCAAGTCAATCCGTGTTCCTGCAAGAGCGCCGCAATACGTCCGGCCAGCGCAGGGTTTCCCGGTGCAGGATAGGTAAACCGGTAGGTCTCCGGCGGAAAGCCGTAGTAGTCGAACAGCATGCCCGGCGCTGCATCTGCATACACCGACGGCACGCGCTCTTCCCAATGCGCACTGACCAGTACGATGGCCTCAGGCTTCGCAAACTGCCCGGCAAGCCCCTTGAGAAAACTGATCAGCTGCGCGTGCGCCGGGTCGTCCAGCAGAGGCATGGGGCCACCACCGTGAGGCAGATACATCACTGGGGCAAGGGTGGTGCTCATGGTCATTCCTTGCCCAGGAAAGCGCTGAGATCAACCAGATCCTCGTCACTGATTTCGGTCTTGCGGAAAAACGGCATGATCGACACGCCGTTGCGCACGTAGAAGCTGACGAGATCGGGCGTGAGGTCGGTGCGCTCCGTCAGCACAGCCGGCTTTTCTCCCTTGTACAGTATCTCCAGTGCGGCAGTGCCAGGATGCTTGCGCGGACCGGCGGCATGACAGGGCGCACACCACAGGTCATAGACGGCCTCGCCATTGGCCTTGTCCTGCGCCTGGATGGTGCTGGCGGCGAGCAGCAGTGCAGCAGCCATCAACAACTCATGCTTCATCGCTGACTCCCTTGTTCAGTTCTTCGCGCAGGTGCTTTGGCCAGATGCCATAGCGCCCGGCCGAGATGATGCCCTTGGGATCAATCGCATCCTTCAGCGTCTGCTGCAGGCGCAACAGCGCATTGTTGTTGAAGGCGTAGGCCTTCGAACAGTCATCCATGAAGGCGGTGTGGGTGCGATACTCGCCCCAGCCATGCTCGGCCGCCACGCGGATGAGCTCGCGGTATATCTCGCGGTTGCGGCGATTCGATTCGATGTCGCGCGTGACGCTGAAGCCCAGCAGGATCACAAAGGTACGCTGGTGGTAGGACTGCGGAAACACGTTGAATACCGTGGTGGCACCCATGTCGCGCAGCAATTTGCCGAGCACTTTCTGTGATTGCAGCACCCCCTCCCCCGTCATCGGGATCACCGGGGAAAAGCCCAGATGGCCGTTGCTGCCGGTCGGGTTGAAGTTGGAACGCGCACCCAGCTGGAATACCGACAGCGAGGGGACTCCGAGATGATTCTCGTCCTGCGTCTGCATGAGTTCTTCATGCGTCATCGGGAAGGTGAGGTTTTCCTGGTCCACGAAGCGAGCACCCTCGATGTGGGCGAACTGCAGCTTCACGTGTTCCCACTGCGCATCGATAATGGTGCGCGGTCCATAGAACTTGAACTGCGAGGTCCAGAATGGTGTGTTGTTCGCCGCAGCGAAGTCATTCAATGCCTGCTGGTCTTCTTCGTCCGCACGCTCGTAGCGCTCCAGCAAACCCGGCTCGCGGCCCATGGCAAACTGCATCGGTGACTGCAGGCCGGTGCCGGCATTCAATACGCCGTTGTACATCAGGCGCGCCGTGACCTTCACGAGCTCATGGATGTCGTTGTACTTCATTACCTGCACGGAAGCGGAGCGGAAGGCTTCCGGCGCCGGCATCAGCCAGAAGCCCATCTTGGTGACAACGCCGAAGTTGGACTGTGCAAACAAGCCGTCGAGCCAGGGGCCGAAGCCCCAGCGAAACTGCTGCCAGGTTTCAGCGTTGGGCATGGCACCCATGCCGGTGCGGACAACCTCGCCATTGGCCAACACCACTTCCATGCCGCAGTGGGCTTCAAAGTGGTCGCGGTAGGGATTCGTGGTATAGCCGCAGCCGTGATCCAGTGCATTGCCGATAAGACTGCCCCAGCCCGGATCGGGACAGTCGATCCACAGGTTCAGGCCGTCTTCCTGGATGCGCTTGTACAGGTCGAAATAGCTGACGCCGGGTTCCACCAGCACGAAGGCGTTGTCTTCGTTGAGCTCAAGGATGCGGTTCATGCGCTTGAGGTCCAGTACCACGCTGCCGCTGAGTACGGGCGCCGAACCGCCGTAGCCGAGATTCTTGCCGGTGCTGACGGGATAGACCGGAATGGCGTAGTCGTTGCAGATGCGGATGACGGCCTGCACTTCCTCGGTGGACGCCGGCGCCACGGCAATGGAGGGGATCTTCTCCTCATCTTCGCCCCACAGCGGTGAATAGGCATCGCGATAGAGGTCCACGTCGGCTTCGTTGGTAAAAACCCAGTCATTGCCAATGGCCGCCTGGAAGCGGCGCACGGCTGCATCGAAATCGTCCTGGCTCGCGCCTGGTGGGTATCGCATGACAACTCCTGTTGATTGTTCTTTTTCAAGTAGGGATGGCAGTCCTGGTGGATTCGCAAATGCCCGGATACGCCGGAGTTCAGGCTGCCGCGATCAGCCAGGAAACGAGCGGCTGGCCTGCCTCGCCGGCCTGCTCCTGCCGCCACAGCACCCGCAGTTGGTGATCGCGAGCAAGCTGTTCGAGGCAGAACAGCACGTCAGGCGCGGTGGCTCCGGCCACAGCCGTGCGTTGCTGCTGCCATACTGGCTGCAATTCGTCATACCAGAGGCGGGTGACATCGCCATGGATGCCATACAGCAACGACGCTGTACCTGCAGTGTCACCCAACAGCTGCGTACCGAGGCGCTGGACCTGGGCGAGGCTGGCACTCTGGCGCGTATCGTGGATGAGGCGGAACAGTGGCAAGCGGCTGCCAGGGGCAGGCGGCGCGTAACCAGCCCAGAGCGGAAACGGCAGCCGGCTGCCAGCAACGGCAGCCGATCCCCGCTGCAGGAAATCACGGCGAAAAATCATTTTATTTCCCGTTTTCGTTGTTACTTTCGGAGCTTTAAGCACCAGGCCCGATCGTGGGCAAGCCTATCATCATTGGTTCTGCTGAGTACACTTGACCAAGGAGCGCACCATGCAAGCACGCCACCTTGCATTACTCACACTGGCTACCGGTTGCCTTTGGCAGAGTTCAGCTGCAATTGCCGAAGGCGAAGCCGGATTCCTGACCCTGCGTGCCCAAGGCCACTTCTATGTAGGCCTGGAAATTTCGGAAGCCGCTGAGACCGACTCGGTAGAAGTAAAGAACCAGATGTACGTGGGCTATCAACTGCCTGCGGAACGTCGCCACCCCCTGCCGCTCGTGCTGATCCACGGCGGTGGCGGCCAGTCTACCGACTGGTTCAGTACGCCCGACGGTCGCGACGGCTGGCGCGATTATTTCCTGGCCGATGGCTTCGACGTGTATTGGGTAGACCGGCCTGGCTATGGCCGCTCGCCTACCAACCTCGACTACGGTGAGCTGAAAGAAGGCGGGAATACCCGCATCATTTCTTTCCTCGCCACCGCCGAACACTGGCCCGGCGTAGCCGATGACCACAGCGATCCCGCCATTCTCGCGTGGCTGGCCAGTTCACCGCCCGGCCCCTATGCCGGCAATGCCGTAGCCGCGAGCGATATCGCAGAACTGCTGGACCGCATCGGCCCGGCCATTCTCATCACGCATTCTGCCGGCGCCATGTCTGGCTGGTGGGCCGCAGAACTGAAGCCCGACAAAGTGGCCGGCATCATTGCGATAGAGCCCGGTGCCAGTAACGTGGTGACACAAATGCGCAGTCGCCTGCACTTCGAGCCGCCCCTGCAGGCGGATTTCATGCCTGTAAAGGACGCCACGGATTGTGAACTGCAGGGCAGCAGCCCCAGCCGGCTGCCGCGCTGGGAAAACATCCAGGTGCAGCTGGTGGGTTCCGAACTGGGGCTCTCCGCGTCACTGCCCTGCGCCGCCAAGGCCTTCTCCCAGGCCGGTGTGCCTGTCAGGTACACCTACCTGCCGGACCTCGGCTTTCGCGGTAACGGCCACTTCATGATGGCGGAGACCAACAACGGCGAGCTGGCGCGCGTGATCATCGGCCTTGCTGAAGAAATGGAGTAAGCTCGGCTCCACAGCGATCAGGGGAACACATGCGCCGGCACTCATCATTCATTGGAATACTGGGCTTGAGCCTTGGCCTCGCCGCCACCTCGCTGCAAGCAGACAATGCCGCCAGTGACGAGCTGATAGCCGTCACTGCCGACATGACGCGCATCGCGCAGGCTTTCATCGCCACGATGGAAAGCACGCCCAGCGGCATCGAGAGCTCCGTTGGCTACAACCGTCGCGAACTTTCGCTGCTGGCCGCCGATGATGCCGCACGCACCAACTTCGTGTACTGGCCCTACCTGCGCAAGGGTCTGCCCATCGACTTCATGACCGCTCCGCAGCGCATGCTGGTGCATGACCTGCTGAATACTGCGCTGAGCGCCAGGGGTTACCTGTCTGCAGTGCAGATCATGCAGATGGAAAAAATTCTCGCGGACGCCGAAGTGATCGGCTTTCCGCGTGGCACCGAAAATTACACCCTGGCCTTCTTCGGCACCCCTGCCGAAGACGAGCGTTGGGGCTGGCGCTTTGAAGGCCATCACCTCTCACTGAATTTTTCCGTGGCACCCGGCGCCGTCAGCGTGACGCCGAGTTTCTGGGGCGCATCCCCTGCCGAGCTTCCCACCGGCGCGCTGGCCGGTTTCCGCAACCTGCGCGGTTCACATGAGGCGGGCCTGGCACTCATCAATGCCCTCGATGAACAACAGCGGAACGAGGCGATCGAGGACGACAACCCGCCCTTCGACATCGTCTCCGGCAACCTCAACCACCCGCCGGAGAACTGGGATGACTGGGAGCACTTGCCGCCACAGGGCATTGCCGTCAGCACGCTGAGTGCAGCGCAAAAGGACCTCGTGCAGCGCATCCTGGACGAAGTGGTGACCACGCACCGCCCGGAAATTGCGCGCGCCTACCTGCAGCAGATCGACGTGAACGAGCTGCGCTTCGTATGGTTCGGTGGCAGTACTGATGGTGAAGCGCATTACTATCGCCTCGAAGGTCCCGACTTCTTCTTCGAATACGATCTGGTGCAGAACAACGGCAATCATGTACATGCGGTGTGGCGCAGCAAACAGGGTGACTTCGGCACCGACCTGCTGTTGCAGCATCGCCAGCAGGAACACTGAGAGGACTTTGCCATGATCAGGATCGACCGTCGTGATTTCATCGCCAGCCCGGCTGCGCAGTTGTAGCTTCGGCACCCTGTTATTGGGCCTGCAGCTGGCGGTCAGCACGCCACCGGCATGGGCCGCCGTTGCTGTCGACCGCATCGTGTTCGAGGCGCATTTGCTGACAGCCACGACCGCGCCCGAACCTCCTTCAGTTCCCCAGCCAACGCCCGACGATACCCCTGCGCCGGCAGCCAGCCCGCTGCTCGGGGACATTGCCGCGCTTAACGAGCGTATCGCGTTGCTCGAAGAATCCGGGGGAGTCTTTGCACCCGGGCTGGTACAGGAATACCTGGACCTCGGACGTCGTTACCAGAGCCTGGGCCAGCATGAGTCTGCAATCGAAGTGTTCGCGGATGCCGAATACATCAGTCGCATCACCGCAGGATTCATTAATCCAGACCTGCTCGTCATCATGGAAGCCAGCCTTCCCAGTCTGCTCGCCCGCGGCGAGTTACAGGAGTTCGGGCAGAAGCAGCAGAGCCTGTCCGCGCTTGCACGCGAGCTCTACGGCAACGGCAGCAGCGAGCTGGTTCCGATGCTCACCCGCCTGGGCGATTGGCAGGTAACGAGCTTCCGGCGCAGTGTGCAGCGCCAGCCGGTGGTGAGCATTTCGTTTGGTGGCAGCGGCAGCAGTCCCAATCCGCGCCGGGCCAGCTTTGGCAACCTGTTCCGCGCCCAGCTCCATTACGAAGAAGCCATCAGTAACCTGCTGCAGCGCCAGGACCTGAACGCCGACACACTGCTGCCACTCGAGTACAAGTACATCCAGACGCTCTACTTGCAGGCTAACCGCAACGGCTTGCTGGACGACCCGGATTTCTTCCTGAATGGCAGACGCAGCGGCACGGGATCCCGCGTGCAGCACAGTGAGCTGCAGGGCTTCACGGCCAGCTTCGTCAATGGCCGTTCCGCCTATCAACGCATGCGCATATACGCACGCTTGCGGCAGCAGCCAATTGCGGAACAGGCGGGACTGTTGATCGCAGAGGCCGACTGGCACCTGGTGTTCAAACACCATGCCACTGCACGGCGCTTGTACCAGGAAGCCCGGATGCTGTTGCAATCACAGGGAGCAACCAGTGAGGATATGGCGGCGTTGTTGACACCGGCACTACCGCTGCAGCTGCCGCTTTTCATGCCGCTGCCGCACAGCCGCAGTCATTTCGGCCTGGAAGCGGACGAACCTTTGGAATGGCAAGGATGGATCGACGTGAGCTTCGAGCTGTCGCGTTATGGCAAGCCGACACAGCTGAAGCTTCTGGGCAGCAGCGACGGTCCCGGGAAGCGGGTACAGCAGCGGCTCAGGCGTTTGATGATGGGAAGTCCCTTTCGTCCGCGCATCGGGCCGCAGGAGGAGTCCCCAGCGCCGCATGTCTACCGGCTGCGCTACTACTATGCACAAGTGGGAACCGCCACAGGCAGCCAGGCCGGGAACGATCCCTGAACATGCTCAGGGGGCTGCAGCACCGCGGCGCCGGGAACAATTGCCAGCAACAGGGCAAGGCCCTGCCTGATCCCGGGTAATTTCAGCATGCTGCGCTCCGCAGGGTGGTCGGCACGTTATAATCCCGGGATGTACGATATCTACACCCTCATCAAACTCCTGCCCTTGCCTTTGCTGCTCATGTACTGGTGGCGTTGCAGTGAGCAGAAAAGCATCGCTGTGGCCGGAGCCCGCTCGTACTGCAAGGAGCGCCAGCTGCAACTGCTGGACGAAACACTGGTGTTCAGCCGCTTCCGGCTCGAACGCAATCTGCATGGCCGGCGCAGCCTCTGCCGCATCTACGCATTCGACTATTCGCGCGCGGGCACGGATCGCGAGACCGGCGAGATCGTGCTCAGCGGCTACCGCATCCTGCGCGTGATCCTGCACAGCGAAGTACTGGAAATAACCGAATTCCGCCGCTGAATTTCTCCGGAGCCCGACCGCATGTCACTGGTGCGTACCATCCAGCGGCGAATTTGATGGCTCCCGCAAATAGTACTCACGAAATATCGTGATGACCGCCAGAAACACCGAAACCAGAATGGGACCGATGATGAAGCCGGTGACCCCGTAGACATTGGCACCGCCGATCATGGCGCAGAAGATCAACAGGATGGGCATGCGTGTCTTGGTCCCGATGAAGATGGGCTTGATCAGGTTGTCGCTCAAACTCACCAGAAAAAAGCCCCACATCAGCACAAACGTACCCCAGGCCGGATCCTGCAGGAAAGTGAATATCCCCACCGGCAACCAGATCAATCCAGCCCCCACCACCGGGATCAACCCCGAGAAGCCCGTGAGCACGCCGAAGAACAGGGCCAGTGGAACGCCCGCGATGAGATAGCCGACCAATGCCAGCGCACCCTGAACGAAAGCCGTAAGCAGCGAACCCCGGATCACCGCCGTGACCATGTCGTAGGCCTTGCCGGCGACCTCCTGCGTGTGCATCGACTCCATCGGCAGCACGCTGTAAAACCAGTGCAGGAACTTCTCGCCGTCGCGGAAACAGAAATACATCAACACTACGATCAGCAATACATTGATAAAGCCGAAAATGATGTTGCGCGCCGCAGCAGCCCCGAAATTGGCCAAATTGCTGCTAAGCGTATCGGCGTTGCCCAGCACGAATCCCGCAAAATCAAAGTCAGCCAGCATTGGCATCGTCTGCATCCAGGCAGAGAGTCGCTGCCACCAGTTCTGCAGGAACTCCGGCAACAGTTCGATCACGGTGCGGTCGTCAGCGCTCTGGATGGCAGCGAGCCATTCCTGCAGGGTGGGATAGAGCTGGGCAGACTGCGCCACTACCACCGTGAAGATCGCGCTGAGGGGGATCAACACCAGCAGCAACACGCCCACTGTGCATGCCGCCGCAGAGAGCGCCGGCCGGTCGGGAATGCGCTTCTGGATCATTTGGTAAACCGGCCAGAATACCAGCGTCAGCGACGAGGCCCAGATGATGACATCAGCAAACAGCGACAGGATCAACAGCAGTTGGTACAGCAGGAACGCAAAGAAGCCGAAGAAAAACCAGCGGAAGATCTTTTTTTGCGCGGCCGGGGCTGGCAGCGGCAGCAAAGGACTGGAGTCCGAAGCGTCGGGGGTGCCGGGGACTTGCTCACTCATGCGCCAGTATCCTGAAAACGAAGACAACGCCAGTATAAGGAAATGCCTTGATGCAGCCTAGCTGCCGCGCCAGCAACCGGGCACCAACTTTACCCCCTTACTGCGGCATCTCCCAGCCACCGCCCAAGGCCTGGTAAAAGTCCACCACGGCGTTCAGTTGGCCCAGTTTGGCATTGAGAAAGGCGTTGCGCGTGGCGAACAGCGAGTTCTGGCTGTTCAGCACGGTCTGGTAGTCGGTAACGCCCTCGCGGTAGCGCACCTCGGAAAGACGGAAGGCTTCCTCGGCCGCCTCCAGGTTGCGTTGCGCGACCGCCAGTTGTTCCTGCAGCGACTGGATGTTGCCGAGCTGTACTTCGATGTCGTTGAAAGCACCGATCACAGCCTTGCGGTAATTGGCCAGGGCGTTCTCGAGATTGAGTCGCTGGGTCTCCAGGTTGCGGAAACGCTGGCCGTTGTCGAGCAGGGTCTGCACCAGGCTGGCGCTGACGTTGAGCACGGTATCCGGCGACGCCACCAGCTCACTGAGCGAGGTGCTGGACGCATTGAGGTTGCCGGTCAACGATATCTGGGGGAACAGGTTTACATAGGCGATATCGACGTTGGCATCGGCGCTGCGCAGCGCGGCTTCCGCCTGGACCAGATCGGGACGGCGGCGCAGCAGATCAGAGGGCAAGCCCGGCTGTACCGTCGGCACCATGATGTCCTGCAGCGTGTCCCCGCTGATTTCAAAGTCCTGCACGCTGCGCCCGGCCAGCAGGGCCAGCGATGAACGGGCTGCGAGATCACGCTGCACCAGATTGCGCAGGTTGGCGCGCTGGCTTTCGATGGCGATCTGCTGGTTGAGCGCGTTGATGGGCACGGCCACGCCAGCTGCCACCTGCGCGTTGATGATGTTGAAGATCTCTTCGGCGTTGGCCACGTTCTGCTGTGCCACTTCGATCTGGTCGCGTGTAAACAAGAGCTGGAAATAGGTGGAAGCCGCAGTGCCCAGTGTATTCAGGACGGTACCGGCATACAGTGCCATACTGGAGTCGTAGTTGGCCACGGCCCGGTCGAAGGTGGCGGGCTTGCTGAGAATGTTGTTGTAGCTGAACCCGGCACCCAGGTCGAAAGGCTGATTGGCATTGGACGTATTGGTGCTGCCACCAATGTCGGTTTCGGTGTAACGCGCGCCGGTGCCCAGCGTGACACTGGGCGTCGGGATCAGGTTGAAGCCGGCTTCGCGCAGTGCGATCTGCGCATTGCGCAAGTTGCGTTCGTTGTTCTCCAGGTCAAAGTTGCTGCTCTGCACCTCGGTCACCAGAGTGCTCAGTTCAGGATTGCCGAAGCTGTTCCACCAGTCGGTCTGCGGCCAGGTTGCGGCGCCTTCTGACTGCGGCCCGATAAAGCCGGCAGGCACGTCCGTACTTTCCAGGTCCGGCGTGGGCGCATTGAAGGCACAGCCGGCCAGCAACAACGTGGGCAATACAGCACGCCACAGAGGCGCAAGACAAGCAAGGTGTGACGAGGGCATGCGGATGCGTCTTTCCTGGGCAGCAATCATTCGTTGGCAAGGGCTACGACGGGGTCGAGGTTGGCGGCCTTGCGCGCGGGGGCAAAACCGAAGATGAGACCGGTTGCCGTGGCGCAGGAGAAGGCCAGAATCATCGGGGCCGCAGTGAAATGCACGCTGTTGCCGGCAAAGGCTTCCATTGCCAACGCAGCACCAATGCCAAGCCCGAGGCCTACCACCCCACCGACGGCAGATACCACTGTGGCTTCGGCCAGGAACTGCGCCAGGATGTCGGCCTTGCGCGCACCGGTGGCCATGCGGATACCAATTTCGCGCGTACGTTCGATCACGGAAGTCAGCATGATGTTCATCACACCGATACCGCCAACCAACAGCGAGATGGCAGCCACGGCGCCGAGCAGGTTGGTGATCTGTTCCTGCGACTCCGTAATGGTCTCCAGCATCTCGGCACTGTTGAAGACGCGGAAGTCCTCGGTCCCGTGACGGGAAATCAGGAATTCCACGACGTCTTTCTCGGTCTCGTCGATACGCTCCACGTCATCCACCATCACTTCGATGCGATTGGCATATTTGGAACCGAACAGGCGCAGCGCGGCGGACTTCACCGGGACATACACTGCCTCGTTGCGATTGTCATCGGCATTGCGCGTCATTACGCCGATGATCTGGAACGGGGTGCTGCCTACCAGCAGGTATTCCCCAAGCGGATCGGCGCCAGTGGGGAACAGCTGCTCGTACACGGCAGAACCCAGTACCGCGACGGTGGCGTAGGTATCACTGTCCTCGCGTGTGTAGTAGACGCCGCGCGCCAGCGGCCATTTGCGCAGCGCCGGCATCTGGTCACCGATGCCGATGACTTCGGCGTTGTAGTCGACGGTCTGGTAACGCAGCGTGCTCTGGCTGGTAACCATTGCCTGTGCCCCGAGCAGGTTAGGCACATTGGCAGCAATCTCATCGGCATCGTCGAAGGTCAGCGTGGATACCGCTCCGCGCCAGCTCTGGTTGCTGGTGGGACTGCCGGGATTCAGATTCAAGAGGTTGGCCCCGCCCCTTTGACTCATCATGTCGTAGATCTGCTGCTTGGCACCTTCACCGATGGCAAGCATGGTGACCACAGAGGCCACGCCAAACACGATGCCGAGCAGCGTGAGGAAGGTGCGCAACAGATTGGTGCGCAGGGAGATCAGCGCCATGCGCAAGGCTTCACCAAGCCCGCCGAACATGGATGCGGCCTTGCGGCTCATGAACAGTCTCTGCAGTTCATCATTGGTGCGCGGCGTCACGGCGCCTTCCGCGTGGCCGGAATCAGACTTGATGCTGCCGTCACGGAATTCAATGACACGGTCGGCATGGTCTGCCACTTCCTTGTCATGCGTGATGATGATGACCGTGTGGCCTTTGCGTGCCAGATCTTCCAGCAGCGCCATGACTTCGACGCCACTTTGCGAATCAAGTGCGCCGGTAGGTTCGTCTGCGAGGATGATCTTGCCACCGTTCATCAGCGCGCGTGCGATGGACACACGTTGCTGCTGGCCACCGGAAAGCTGGCTGGGGCGGTGATCCATGCGGGAACCCAGGCCCAGCGAGGTCAGCAAGGCCTCGGCCTTGATGCGACGCTCGGCATGCGAGAGACCGGCGTAGATGGCGGGCACTTCAACATTTTCTTCGGCAGTGGAACCCGCCAGCAGGTTGTAGCTCTGGAACACGAAGCCAAAGGCCTCGCGCCGCAGCCAGGCCAGGTCATCGGCATCAAAGCTGTTGATATCGCGGCCGGCGAAGAAATAGCCCCCGGAACTGGGACGGTCGAGACAACCCAGCAGGTTCATCAGCGTCGATTTGCCGGAGCCGGACTGGCCCACGATTGCAACGAATTCGCCGGGGTATATCTTCAGGTCGATGCCACGCAGGGCATTGACCTCGACACCACCGCCGGTTATGAAAGTGCGCTTGATGTTGCGCAATTCGATCAACGGAATGGCCTCTATGCCGTTTACACGGCCAGTGTCACCCGCAGCATTCACTGCCGCCACAGCGTTGATTTCACCTGAATCCAGAGTCAGCATGCTCATCAGAATCCCATGAAATTTGGGCGGCGGAAGTTCTGGTTGTTGTTGGTCGCAGGAGTGGATGGTGCACCCGATTGAACGATACCCGCCACAACCTGCTCACCAGCCTGCAGGCCGGATACCACTTCGGCATTGACGCGACTGGTAAGGCCGACCACGACCTGCCGTTCTTCGCGCGTGCCATCCTCATGCATGACGGTGACTTTGGCCATGCTGCGCTGACCGGGCTGGGTGAGGCGCGCAGTGCCGAAACCGGGGCCACCTGGGCCGCCAGCTCCGCCTGCGCCTGGACCACCTCCAGCTGCACGCATCTGCCGGAAGCGTTCGATCATCTCGGGTGTAGGCGCCTGACCACCGCCTGCGCCGGGGAAGCCGCCTGGGCCACCTGGGCCGCCGGCAAATCCGCCACCTGCACCAGGAGCGCCACCGGCTGCCCCAAGGCCGCCAGCAGCAGCGGGAGCTGCCGCAACGCCAGCGTCACCAGGGGCAGCGCCGGGAACCGGTTCATCGATAAAGGTCAGAGCGCCCATCGGCACTACGAGGACGTTCTCTGCAGAAGACGATACGAAATACACCTGCGTGGTCATCTCCGGCAGCAGGATGCCATCGGGGTTCTCGATGTCAAAGAGACCGGTATACAACACAACGTTGTTGAGGATGGTCGGCGTCGGCAGAATCTGACGTACCGTGCTGTACCAGCGACGGTTGCCATTGCCCAGCGTGGTGAAGTACACGGGCATGCCCGTCTTGACCTTGCCCACATCAGCTTCGGAAATCTGCGTCTGCACCGTCATGGTGTCCAGATTGGAGATGGTGAGAATGGTCGGTGCCATCTGCACGGCGTTCAGCGTGCGGCCTTCATTCAGCAGGATGGAGGTAACCGTGCCGGACACAGGGGCAAAGATCTTGGTGAATTCAAGCTGGGTTTCCTCATTCTTGAGGCCTGCTTCACTCTGCTCGATCTGCTTCTGCAGCTGGATGAGGTTGGCTTCGGCGTTGGCCAGGGTATTCATGGCCGTATCGTATTCAAGCTGACTGGTGGCGTTTTCGGTCCGCAATCCTTCCTGGCGTTTGGCATTCAGGCGCGCCAACTCCAGCGCAGAGGCACGCGCATCAATCTGGGCCTTTTGGGAATCAAGGCTCGCGCGGCTGGCGTTCACGCGCTCAACCTGCACGCGCGCGTCAATCTCGGCCAACAACTGGCCTTGTTCAACCACGTCCCCCACTTCCACATGCAGAATCTGCAGGATACCGCTGACCTGCGCGCCCACATCGACAAAGTTGCTGGGCTTGAGGCTGCCGGATGACGAGATGGTGTTCTCGATGGACTCCATGCGCACCTGCGCCAACAACGGTGCATCTTCCACCGCGACCTCACGGCCCAGATACCAATAGCCTCCTGCTGCTGCCGCCAGCACAACCACGCTGGCCACCAGGCCCCACCGCTTTTTCTGCTTTTTTTCCGAACCCATCATGTTTTGGCTGCAACCTTGCACGTGCTGTTGTGTGTGTAACCATCACTTTGCCGATAACAAGTCCGGCAAAACGACAGCAGTCTGGGGGAGTGTAACGCAGTAAAACGAGGGCAGTTGACCGACGGGTCAGGCCCGGAACCAAGATTCACAATTGCTGCGTAATCCAGCAGCCGCCATGCCTGACAAGCGGTTCAGGCGCGCGGAGGAAACTTCTGTTCGCTCACAAGACGTGCAAGGTCGGTATAGCCACCAAGGCCCACACCATCCACGAAGATCTGCGGCACGGTGGAGCGACCATCGGCCAGCTGCACCATCTGTTTATAACTGGCTGCGTCCGTGGTGACATCCAGTTCCCGATAACTGAGGCCGAGCTGCTGCAACAGTTGCTTGGCGGCTCGACAATAGCCGCACGAGTCTTTGGTGTAGATGACGATTTCGTTCATGAGGCAACCAGAGTTGAAGGAGTACTTACTGTGCCGACTGTTTGGTTTCAAAGGGAATGAACAGGCAGACGCCAGTGAACACTCCCGTATAGATGAGGACCTTGATCATTCCGGCGGTGGCAAAGCCACCACTGACGAGCGCCTGCACCGAAAGGCCGAAATAGAGCAGGGACAGCAGTCCCGTATAAATCAGGTTCATGCGGATCTCGGCACCACAGTGCTGGCACACGTGGGGACGCACCATCAATTTCTGCATGGCGGACATGGCTTCCTGGCCACATTTGGGACACTGATTGCTCATCGCTGCTCCTTCATTGGGCTTGCTCTCGACCGGGATCAGGGCCTAAGCGTTGGTTATGCGCTTCAATGCTTCCACCACCGCACGCGCCTTGCCGGTATCTATGGCGGATGCCGCCATAGTAACGCCTTCCGGCAATTCCTGCACTTTGCCCGCGATCACCAAGGCAGCCGCTGCGCCGAACAAGACGATTTCCCGATAGGCATCATGGGCGCCATCCAGCAGGGCGTTGAGGCGGGCGGCGTTGTATGTGCTGTCCCCACCCTTGAGCTGTTCCAGTGTACTGCGCGGTAACCCGGCCTGCTCCGGGAACACTTCGATCTCGGTGACCTTGTCGCCCTCCACCACGCAGACATGGTTGGCGCCGAGGGTGCTCAGTTCGTCGAGACCGCCAGCCCCGTGCACCACCCAGGCCTTGTCGCAGCCAAGACGAACCAGCGTTTCGGCCATGGGGCGAACCCACTCGCGGGCATAGACGCCCAACAGCAGACGGCGCACGCCGGCCGGGTTGCACAGGGGTCCCAGGATGTTGAACACGGTGCGAACGCCGATTTCGCTGCGCACCGGGCCCACGTACTTGAAGGATTCGTGGTGACGCGGCGCCAGCATGAAGCCGAAGTTCACCTCGCGCAGGCTCTGTTCGATGCGCGCGAAGTCGGCGTGGATGTTGATGCCCAGCTGGGTCTGCACATCGGCCGTACCGGTCTGCGAGGACATCGCGCGGTTGCCGTGCTTGGCTACCGGCACGCCGCAGGCCGCCACTACCAATGCCGTAGCCGTGGAGATGTTCAGGGTACCGGATCCGTCACCACCCGTGCCGACGATATCCATGGCACCGGCAGGGGCTGCGATCGGCAGCGCTTTGTGGCGAATCACTGCCGCGGCTGCCGCGATCTCCTCGACCGTTTCTCCACGCATGCGCAGAGCCACCAGGAAAGCAGCAATCTGCGCTGGCGTGGCCTGGCCTTCCATGATGAGACCAAAAGCCTGCTCTGCCGCGGCAAAGTCCAGCGACTTGCCTGCAGTGACAGTGGCAATGAAGGGTTTGAGTGCGGTCAAGGCGTCGGTCATGTGCTTACTGGTGCCCGGCTTTCATGGCTTTCTTCATGTCCAGCGCCAGCAGTGTGTTCTGCATCAGCGATGCGATGGTCATAGGGCCCACGCCACCCGGTACGGGCGTGATCCAGCTGCATTTGGCTTTGACCTTGTCGAAGTCGACGTCACCACGCAGCTTCCAGCCTTTCGGGTCGGACGCATCGGTAACGCGCGTGGTACCTACATCGATCACGACAGCACCTTCCTTGACCATGTCAGCCGTGATGAACATCGGCTTGCCGATGGCCACGATGAGGATGTCGGCGCTGGCGCAGATTTCCTTCATGTTGGGCGTGCGGCTGTGCACGAGCGTTACCGTGGAGTTGCCGGGATTGGTGTTGCGCGACATGAGGATACTCATCGGCGTACCCACGATGTGCGAGCGGCCCACCACCACACAATGCTTGCCGGCGGTGTCGATGTTGTTGCGCTTCAGCAGTTCCATGATGCCGTTGGGGGTAGCGGAGATGTAGGTGGGCAGGCCCAGCATCATGCGGCCGAGGTTCTCCGGATGAAAACCATCCACGTCCTTGGCCGGGTCGATGGCCAGCGTCACTTTTTCTTCATCGATGTGCTTGGGCAATGGCACCTGCACGATGAAGCCGTCGATGCTGTCATCCTTGTTGAGCTTGTCCACCACGGCCAGCAGTTCGGCTTCGGTGATGGTAGCGGGATAGGTCAGCAACGTGGAATCGAATCCGCAGGCCTTGCAGGCCAGCACCTTGTTGTTCACATAGGTCATGCTGCCACCGTCGCTGCCGACCAGCACGGCTGCCAGGTGCGGCACCTTGCCGCCAGACGCCTTGATGGCGGCGACCTTGCCGGCGATTTCTGTCTTGAGTTGGTCGGATGTAGCTTTGCCGTCGAGCAGTTTCATGGAGGACCTCGGTTGCTGGCTGTTAAAAATAAAGGCCGCATTCTACCCAAGTTGCCCACCCCGGGGGAATTCACCTGCCTCCCCTCGCCAAGACGCCAAGAGCACTGCGAGGACCCGATTACAGTGCTCGATCAGAGGCGGTCGAGGGCGGCGAGGACGATGGATTCGGTGAGGATCTGGGGGAGTACTTCGGCCGGTTTGGAGGCATCCGCGGGAAACATCAGGTACAGCGGCACGCCGGAGGTTTCGTACTGGCGCAGCACTTCGGTGATGGCGGGGTCGTTGTTGGTCCAGTCGCCCTTCAGGTAGGTCACATCCCTGTCGGCGAGGGCGTCCACCACCACGTCCGTGCTCAGCGCCAGTTTCTCGTTGACGAGGCAGGTGATGCACCAGGCTGCTGTCATGTTGATGAACACAGGTTTGCCCTGTGCGCGCAGCTCGGCCAGACGCGCGGCGGAATACGCCTCGTAGTTGGCATCCGCGGCAACCACCTGGCCGCCATCACGACTCTGCAGCATGGGCGAAAACAACACGCTGCCCGCGACACCAACGCTCAGCAGCACCAGCGCTGTCTTCACATGACGCCAGGCACCCCTGCTGTGATGCCGCTGTTGCCATACCCAACACGCAAAAGCGAGCAGCACACAGGCTCCCAGCACCAGCGCCATGCCGTTGCTGCCAGCCTGATTGCCCAATACCCACAGCAGCCATACTGCTGTGGCATACAGGGGGAACGCCAGGATCTGGCGGAAGCTCTGCATCCACGCACCGGGTCGTGGCAGGAAGCGGCTGAGCGCCGGCACGAACGACAGCGCCAGGAACGGCAGTGCCATGCCGAAGCCCAGCGCCAGGAACACGGTCAGCGCCACCGGCATGCTCTGGGTAAAGGCAAAGCCCAGTGCTGCGCCCATGAATGGTGCCGTGCAGGGACTGGCTACAACGCTGGCCAGTACGCCCGTGAAAAAGGAACCTCTGAGTCCTTCCTGCTCCTGCAGGTTACCGCCAATACCCATCAGCGACGTACCGAACTCGACAACGCCCGACATCGACAGGCCCATGACGAAGAACACGAAGATGAGGATGGCCACGATCCAGGGCTGCTGTAATTGAAAGCCCCAGCCGATGGCAGCGCCACTGGCCTGCAGCGTCAACAGTACGGCAGCCAGCGAGAAGAAAGACAGCATCACGCCCACGGTGTACGCGATGCCGTGCATGCGTTGCTCGCGCGCGGCGCTGCCGTGGGCGTTGGCGAGGCTCAGTACTTTCAGCGACAGCACCGGGAACACGCAGGGCATCAGGTTCAGGATAAGTCCGCCGAGCAACGCGAACAGGAACACCGTGGCTATGCCGAGGTCCGGGGCCGATGCGGGTGCCGTTCCGAGCGCAGCAATATCACCCTGCTGCGGCTGTGCCTGCACTTGGTAGGCAAGCTCCCCGCCATCGGCACCTTCTACCAGCAAGAGTCCGCCCACGCGCTGCGGCATGGTACGGGCAACGCGGGTGTGCTGCCGCTGCAGCAATTGCAGACTGGAAACCTGGCGCGTGATGTCCTGGGGCGCCAGATAGTCGACCACACCATGCTCATCGGGAATGAAGACGATGCTGGAGGCACCGTCAAAGATCGCCTCTGTGGCCTGCACCAGCAGGTTCAGTGCACCATCGCTGTAGTGGAAGGTGGCGTCGAGACGGATGTCGGCGCGTGGCTGCGACTCGCGGGTCTGCGCGAATGCATGGGCCTGGTCGGTATTGGGCTCAGCTGTTGGGGCCACCGGCAGGTCCAGCGTGATGGTGGCATTGCCCGGGATGCAGACCTCGTCACACTCATACCATTTGACGGCAGCGCTCAGCGGCAATGCAGCAGCGGCGTAATCGGCCGGTACAGTTAATGGGACCAGCAGAAAAATTTCGCCCGTGTAGCCAAAGTCCACAAGATCTGCGGGCAGATCGAAGCGTTCCGGGATGGGCCAGACGATATCGCCGGCCGCGACGCCTTCGGGCAGCGTCCAGGCAATTTCGGTGGGCAGACCGGCGTCACCGGGGTTGATCCAGTAGGTATGCCAGCGCGGATCATGCGTCATGCGCAACGACAGCCAAAGCGTCTGGCCGGGCACGGCGGCGGTCTGCTCGGGAATCAGGTCAAGATCGACATGGTAGTCCTGATCGGTGGACACGACGGCCTGCTGCGCCAGCACATCAGCTGCCGACCACAGCACCTGCAGGGCCAGCGTCAATGCCAGCAGGTGGCGCATTGCGGGTCGGGTCATCTTGTCCATCATAGCGTTCGTCATAACCTTTCAGGAGCAAGCCGTTGCCTGCTTTGTGCCGGATGTCAGTGTGCCAGTGCATGACCGTAGGGCGGTCGATTCCCTTTCGGGGCCATAGCTCGCCGGATTGGCCGTCACTGTAACAGCTCCGGCATGGTCTCCTGCAGGATGGCCACGATGGCCAAGCGCTGGTCGGCATTCAGGTGCGGATAGTCCACGGCTGCGTTTTCCTGCTGCAGCACCGCACGCACCTGGGCGAACAGGCGCGTGCGCACCGGATCGGGCAGCGCTTTGATCGCGTCGGAATAGATAAGGTAGCTCAAGGGCAAGCGAAAGGTACGGCTTTCGAGATCCAGCTCGCGCAGGCTGCGGCCCTCTGCATCGCGCGGCCCTTGCTGCTCGAAGTACTCACGGAAGCCCGACGTACCTTCAACCTTGTCGGTGAGTGGCGCTTCGTGCGCCATGAACAGCGAATCGAGCAGGGGACGGACCAGAGGATCGAGTTCGGCGGCTCCCGCCTGCGGATTCTTGTCCAGCAGCATGCGGCTGTCGTAGTTCAGACGCGTAATCGCATTCTGCACCTCCACCTGGTGCTCCAGCACCAGCAAGGCCACGATGTCGCTGGTTGGCCGCAGATAGGCATCGAGGTTCACATATTCGTCCAGAGTGGTTTTGTTGCCGGTCTGCGTGAAGTCCGGCGTGCTGATCATGCTGCCGCTGCTGATGATGTAGTTCGCCATCGACTGCATCTCGCCATGCGTGCCGGTGACGTACCAGCCACCGAAGCGCAGCGAGAAGGGCGTCGAGGTATCCGTAACCTCGCTGATTTCGTGTGAAACGATGCTGCCATCGGTGCCGGCCAGCACCGACTGCAGCATGAAGCGTGGTACGCCACCGCCCGTCATCGAATAGGTATCGTGGCAGCGCAGGCAGCGGGTGGTCTCCTGCTTGAAAGGTTGCGGGGCCTCAGGATTCTGCGCAAAGTCGAAGAACACGGGACCAAGCACCGGGTCCATCGCACCGATCTCCAGCGTGCTGCTGCCCGGCACGAAGCCCACGTAGACTTCGTCGTTGAAGAACAGTGAGCGCGGATTCGACGGCTGGATGAAGCGCTGCTTGAGGCTGGTCTTCGACCACACCAGCACCTGGCTGGACGGATCGATGTCCAGCGCCTGCAGCACGGCATCGAGGTAACCACGCCCGTCGGCATCATGCGGAAGCGTCGTACCGGACTCGGCCAGCTCCTGCATCTTCCGGCTGAAGCGGTCCTGCGGTGCGGTCTTGCCGTAGCCGATGACGGGGTACTCACTGTCATAGCGGAACTGGGCCTGGACGGCAGGCGCCAGCGTCAGGCCGAAGGCGAGCAGGCCAGCGGCTGACACCATCCAACGAAGTACTTTTCGCATAACGAACACTCTCGAATCACGGAAAAAAGTCATATCTGCTTGGGAAACTCCAATATTTACAGGCAATTATACTCAAGTAGCGCGGTTTTACTTGCCTTTCAAAAGTGCTAGACTGCGCCGCCTTTTTATCAAGATTCCATTCAACCCTACGGCCCTGGCAGTGCTCCTGCTGACCGGCTCCCATCCATAGTAGCAACGAGGAAATGCCTGTTATGTCGCATAACTTTTCCGATATCGAAATCGCCCAGGCGGCCAAGCCCAAGCCCATTGCCGAGATTGGCGCGAAGCTCGGTATCCCGACCGAATCCCTGCTGCCCTACGGCCACACCAAAGCCAAGATCAGCTACGACTTCATCCAGAAGCAGCAGAAGAACAAGAACGGCAAACTGATCCTCGTTACCGCCATCTCTCCTACGCCTGCCGGCGAAGGCAAGACCACTACCACCGTCGGTCTCGGTGATGGCCTCTCCAGCATCGGCAAGAAAACTGCCATCTGTCTGCGCGAGCCCAGCCTCGGCCCCTGCTTCGGCGTCAAGGGTGGCGCTGCCGGCGGCGGTTACGCCCAGGTGATTCCGATGGAAGACATCAACCTGCATTTTACGGGTGACTTCCACGCCATTACCTCCGCGCACAACCTGCTCAGCGCCATGATCGACAACCATATGTACTGGGGCAACAGCCTCGACCTCGACAGCCGCCGCATCGGCTGGCGTCGTGTGATGGACATGAACGACCGCTCGCTGCGTGACATCACCATCGGCCTCGGCGGCCCCGGCAACGGCTTTACACGCCAGACCGGTTTCGACATCACCGTAGCCTCCGAAGTCATGGCCATCTTCTGTCTGGCTACCGACCTCGACGACCTGCGTCGCCGCCTGTCCAACATCGTGATCGGCCAGACCCGCGAGAAGCAGCCCATCACCGCCAAGCAGATCAACGCTGACGGTGCCATGACCGCACTGCTCAAAGACGCCATCCTGCCGAACCTCGTACAGACCCTTGAGGGCACACCTGCCTTCATCCACGGCGGCCCCTTTGCCAACATCGCACACGGCTGCAACTCCGTAATGGCCACCACTGCCGCCCTGAAAATGGCCGACTACGTGGTGACTGAAGCCGGCTTCGGTGCCGACCTCGGCGCCGAGAAGTTCATGGACATCAAGTGTCGCAAAACCGGCCTTGCCCCTGATGCTGTCGTCATCGTAGCGACTGTTCGTGCACTCAAGATGCACGGCGGCGTGCCGAAGGACCAGCTGAAGGGTGAAAACCTCGATGCACTGAAGAAAGGCTTCGCGAACCTCGAACGTCATCTGCAGAACGTGGGCAAGTTTGGCGTACCCGCCGTCGTCGCCATCAACAAGTTCAGCGCTGATACCGATGCCGAACACAAGCTGCTGGCCGAACTGTGCCAGGCCGCCGGCGCCAAGGTCATCCTGTGCAACCATTGGGCCGAAGGCTCCAAGGGCACCGAAGAACTGGCAAAAGAAGTCGTGCAGATGTGCGATCGTCCCAACACCTTCAAGGTGCTGTACGACGACAAAGCCACGCTGTGGGACAAGGTCAACACCATCGCCAAGGAAATCTACCGCGCCGAGAATGTCACCGCCGATGCTGCCGTGCGCAAGCAGTTCGACGAGTACCAGGAGCGTTACGGCCACTTCCCGGTGTGCATGGCGAAGACCCAGTC
>JBIIWP010000006.1:0-55225 GCA_044338855.1 Pseudohongiellaceae bacterium
CAGGGCATATGCCACACAGGCGCTGCACCAGGACCGGTGCTTCCCAATAAGGCCGCCCCTGCACAAAGCGTTCGAAGCCCCTGAACTCCACGATATGCAGGCGAGCCTCCTGCACCTGGTTGTCTGCATCAAGCCTGAGCGTCACGCGACCGTGACCCTCGACCCTGCTTACGGGATCAATGATGATTTTGCGGGTATCAGTCATAGCGAATCAGCTCTGGACCAAGCGGCTCTGCCTTGCCGGACAGAATGGATGTCACGGCAGCCCAGATGGCGTCAGCCGTGGGTGCGCAGCCGGGGATGAAGTAGTCGATCCTGACGATCTCGTGACAGGGATAGACGCGATCAAGGATCCTGGGCAGATCCTCATGATGCGGAATCAAGTTGGCGCCCGGTTCTGAGGTAGCCACTTTCAGGTAGGCTTCTTCGAGACAGTCCTGCAAGGAGATGTCGTTACGCAAAGCCGGCAGGCCGCCCATGATGGCGCAGGCGCCCAGCGACACCAGTACGTCACAGTGTTCACGAAACGACTTCAGCACATGGACATTCTCGTCATTGCAGACCCCACCCTCGATCAGCCCGATGTCGATGCGTCCTGTCAGAGCCTTGATATCGGTAAGCGGAGATCGATCAAACTGGACCAGCTCGATCAGATCGAGCAGGCGCAGATCGATGTCCAGCAGCGACATATGACAGCCGAAACAGCCGGCCAGAGAGGTCGTGGCGATGCGCTTCTTTTTGTTTGGCAGGGCCGTCATCGGGACTCCTCATCACTTGCCTCTTGCACGACACCAACATGATCGTAGCGTCGCGTGCCCATGGGGCGATCAAAGCCATGGCCTTTGAATATGATCGCCCCGACCGGGCAAAGCTTGACCACTTCCTCGCACTTGTGGGGCGATAGTTTCGCCTCGAGCTCCAGATTCATCATCACCCTGGTGTCCTTGCCTTTGCCAACGAAACTGAAAACCTTGCGGTTCTCATCATCGACAAAAAGATCCGTGCAGCGCTTGCAGTGGATACAGCGGTTGCGCTCCAGCAGCAGCCGCTTGCCGCGATAATCGAGCTCGTAGTGGGAAAAGTGATAGGGAAACCGCGAGTGGGTCATCCCCAGCTCATAGGCCGTGCCCTGCAGTTCGCAATCCCCTGACTTCTCGCAGCCCGGGCAGAAGTGGTTGCCCTCGGCAAACAGCATCTCCACCAGACCAAGCCGCAGCCCGCTGAGCGCGGAGTTCTCACATTCGATGTCCATTCCGGATTCCGCGACCCTGGTGCAGGCGCACGCCTCCCGGCCGTTGATCTTCACGGTACAAACCCGACAGGTTCCCAGACAGGGCTCGATTCCGGGCGACCAGCACAAGGTGGGCACCTGAAAGCCATGCAAGCGCAGAGCATCAACCAGATTGGTGCCCGCCATGATCTCGACTGGCTTGCCATCGACAACAATTGTAATCGGCTTGCTCTTACTCATGCTTTCCTTCACCTGTGGAGCTCATGCCTTTGATGACCTGATCATAATCAGATGTTGCTGCCGCCAGGTCGAAGTGATGAAAACGCGCATCCTCATCGACAGCGATCGCAGACCGGTAGAGATCAGGAAATGCCTGCAGCGAGGTGGTGATGACATTGGGCGACGTGGCGCCCAGGCCGCAACGCGAGGTCCTGGAGACGATGTTCAACCACTGCGTCAGCTTGTCGAGGTCCGCAGTGCCAGCCTGCCCCGCTTGAAAGCGCTGTAACAGGTCGCGCAGGATGACATTGCCGGCCCGGCACGGTGTGCAGTTGCCGCAGGACTCGGCAACAAAGAAATCCATGAAGTTGAGGAGTATGCCGAACTTGTCCCGGGCGCCCGAGAACACCATGAAGGAGCCGCCGGTCGGCAGATCCTCGAATGCGATGCGGCGGCCTGCATCTGCTACGGAGATACAGATGCCGCTGGGGCCGCCTACCTGTATCAGCAGCGGGTCGCGCGCGCCAACCATCGTCAGCACTTCTGCCACCGTGACACCCCAGGGCAGCTCATAGATGCCAGGCCTGTCCACATCACCAGCGACACTCAACAGCCTTACCCCCGGAGACTGCTCAGTACCATGGGAGCGGAACTCCGCGGCACTCTTGCGCATGATTTCTGCCGCCAGCACAAAGGTTTCCACGTTGTTTACTACGGTGGGACATCCCTCGTAGCCCTGCTCGACGGGGAATGGCGGTTTTATTCGCGGCTCACCGCGCTTGCCCTCCATGGATTCCAGCAGTGCCGATTCTTCACCACAGACGTAAGCTCCTGCTCCCAGCTGGACACGAAAGCGCATGGGATGAACGGGAGAACTGTAGTGCGCGATGGTTTCATTCAACTGCGCGAGCAAATAGCGGTATTCAGCCCGCAGGTAGATGATCCCCTCATTCGCACCAATGCATTTGCCCGCAATCGCCATGCCTTCGAGCAGGGTCTCAGGCAGCTCCGTCAGCAGTGCACGGTCCTTGAAAGTGCCCGGCTCGCCTTCATCGGCATTGCAGACCACGTACTTGGTGGGGGACGGGAAGCTGCGGCAAAGCTCCCATTTTTTTGCAGTTGGAAAGCCCGCCCCGCCGCGACCACGCAAGCCACTGGCCTTGAGCTCATCGAGAATATGCTCCGCAGACAGACTTGCAGCGCGGGATGCTGGCAGCGGTCGGCTGCCGGACCAGTCGATGAACAGTCCGACGTTCTGAAGATGGTTGTCGATCTTGCTGCTGATCGGCATTCCCGCTTTGAGATCCCGGCAGATTTCCCGAGCCCGGGCTGCCGTGAGTTTTGTCACCGGGACTAAATCAATCAGCGCCGCCGGCGCTTGATCGCTCATCCCGATGCAAGAAGTCTCGAACAGCCCAACGAGGCCGTCAGGGGACACTTCGCCGACCCGGATGCCAAGCTCATTCTCGAAGGCATTTTTCACCGCTGCCATTCCGGCATGCTGGGCGATGATCGAGTTGTCCAGATAGATGCTGTGCCGGCCTGCTGGTGCATCACGGAAAAAATGATAGAAGCTGAGCACCTCTTCAATATGAGGCACTGAGACGCCCAGTCCGGCAGCAAGATTCTGCAGGTCCTGCCCTGACACATAACCAGTATCTTCCTGACAGGCCCAGAGTATGTCGAGCAAGCGCGACGCATCCCGCTGGTACCTTTCCAGAACCTGGTCGATTGCAGCTTTGCGATTGCTCATTGACCCACCCTGTGCCCACTTCTATATTGATGCCAATGCGCGACGATGATCAAACAGCTTGTCTTATTTTGAACTATTTCGGGCATGTACAAGGTGTCGGCATGCGACCCTTCCTGTATCGAGTGGCTGCCGAACTGGATCTGAAGGGCGTCATCTTCAACCAGCCGCGCGGAGTGACGGCGGAACTGGAGGGTCAGAAGCAATGCCTGGAGCAGTTTCGCAGGCGAGTCCTCGACACGGCGGCCCAACCGATTGCCATCAGTGACTGCACGGTGCAGTGGCTGCCCCCCCCGCGGCCATAGCAATCTCGAGATCGTTGCCGCGCCTTCAGCCACAGTGTCCGCCCGACACACCCTGCAGCCTGACGCTGCAACCTGCCCCCGATGCTGGGCCGACCATGCAGACCCGAACAGCCGGTTCTTCGGTTACCCGTTCCTCACCTGCTGTGAGTGTGGCCCGCGCTGGACCATTCTCGAGCGTTTCCCCTTTGAACGCTCCAATACCACCTACACCGACTTCACGCTGTGTCATGAGTGCCTGGCCGAGTATCAAAACCCCGGGAGCAGACGTCACCATGCGCAGACCCTGAGTTGTCCCGGCTGCGGACCCAGCATCACCTTTTTGACCGCCCCTGCCGATCAGGACAAGGCAAACCTCCAGGGTATCCAGGCCATGCTGATGGACTCTGGCGTGGGCCTGATCAAGGGTCTTGGGGGCTTTCAGCTCATAGGGAATGCCGGCAGTCCGGCAGCCATCCAGCGGATCCGCTTGCTCAAACAGCGCCCCGCACAGTCGCTTGCCGTGATGCTGCGGGACGAGGACGTGTTCCTGCGAAGTGGTGGCCATCCCAGCCAATGGCAGCACTTGCGCAGCGCTGCAGCCCCCATCCTGTCCCTGCGTGAGTTCTCGCATCCCCTGGCAGGAATGTTGGCGCCGGATCTCAGGGAGCTTGGTGTGATGGCAGCCACCACGCCGCTGCACAGCATGCTGTTCAACCAGGAGATCGATGCACTGGTGGTCACTTCAGGAAATCCAAAAGGCTTCCCCTTGCCCGGTTCACGCGCCGATATCCGCTTTGCACTCGGCTCTGACATCGATTTCATCATCGATCATGGACGCCGCATCACCCACACGGTGGATGATTCTGTGGTGCGCGACCAGATCATCCTGAGAAAGGCTCGTGGGCTCACGCCAGCTGTCCATAAACGTCACTCGGAATCTGCATCGCCAAAGGATCAGTCCTCAAGAATGCAGCGCCTTGCTCTGGGCGCCGATCTCAAGAACGCGATTGCCCTGCAGCTCGACGACGAGCTCATCGAGTTCCCCTACTGCGGAGACCTGCAGCATCCCGCAACCCTGGAAAGTCAGGCAGCCTCACTGCAGGGCTATCTTGAGCTTTTCGGCTGTCAGCCCGACGGGATTGGCGCGATTGCCGTTGATTTCCACCCGGAAACATTCACGCGGGCTCTGGCGCCGGGAAACCATACTGCTGTTCTGCACCACATAGCCCATGCCTGGGCGGCGTTCAGCCAATGTCCCAGCGATCTGGTGCTGACGTTTGACGGTACTGGCTACGATGAAGATCTCGAGCTGGGCGGCGGTGATGGTCTGGTCCTGTGCGATGGTGCATGGCAGCGGGCTTTGCAGTTGCAGCCCATAAAGTTCATCGGCGGCAGCTCCAGCGTGGCCGAACCCTGGAAGTCATTGGTGCTTTACTTCGCTGCTGCGGGGATCGCGCCCGAAACACTCCACCGCTGCTTTCCCGGAATCGAAGCAAGTCTCATCGATGTGTTTTACGCCCACAGTCTCGCCAGTGATGGCCCCCTGAGCAGCTCCATGGGGCGCTGGTTCGATGCTGCAGCGGCACTGATCGAATTCGGCGATCAAACCCAAAGCTATGAGGCACAAGCCCCCATTCGCCTCGAGCATCTGGCCGAGCCCTGCGCTTGCAGTGTTGATGTCACGCCGTTTGTGACTCGTACCACCAGCCACGACAACGCCCTCGTTGAAATCAACGGAGCCTCGTTGTTGTTGGCCTTGTACCAGCTGAAATACACTGACCTGGTTCCTGTTGAGCACCTCGCTTACATCGCGCATGACTTGATAGCCCAGGCTGTTGCACTTGCCTGTCGTTACAGTGGCGTCAGTACAGTGACCGGTGCCGGCGGCGTCTTCCAGAATGCGCTGTTCACTTCACGCCTGCAGCAGCACCTCGCATCATGCGGGATTGTGTTGACTTGTCCCGACCAGATCCCGCTCAACGATCAGGCGATAGCGTTGGGCCAGCTGCTCCATCTGGAGAGTCTGCATGCATGAGGTGGGTCTCGTGATGGACATGATCGATCGCGTGGGAGGAATCATCCGCCGTGAGACTGGTGTAGAAGTCGTGGCAATCGATGTCTGTATCGGCGAAAAATCCGGTGTTGACTGTGAGGCTTTCGAGTTCGCCTACATGGCAGCGATCGTGGATACCGCGCTGGCAGAAACCCGGCTGAGGATTCGGCGCACTGATGGATTCGATTTCCAGTTCGAATCCCTGGAGGTCAAGGGTGTGTAAGGACTGCGGCTGCCTGACGGCCATCCACCCGGTTTTCTCCCACAGCCACAGCCATGGTCACGACCATGCGCACACACATGCCCATGAAGGCAGCACTCCGAGCTTGACGCGACGCATCCAGGTTGAAGAAACCCTCTTCATGCAGAATCAGCGCTTTGCCACGGAGAACCGTCAGTTTTTCAGCCGGCTCAAGCTGACGGTGTTCAATTTCATGAGCTCGCCAGGCTCAGGCAAAACTGCGCTGCTCTCGGCCGTTCTGCCAATGCTGCAGAAACAACACCCGCTGGCAGTCGTCGTCGGCGACCAGGAGACCGACATGGATGCTGCCCGGCTGAGAAAGGCGGGCCTCATGAGTTTCCAGATCAACACCCATTCCGCCTGCCATCTGGATGCACATCGGGTACGCCACGCCGTTGAGCAGCTGCCGCTACAAGAGCTTGAATGGCTCATCATCGAGAATGTCGGTAATCTCGTTTGCCCGGCGGTATTCGATCTGGGTGAAATGTTCAAGGTGGCGCTGCTGTCGACCACGGAGGGAGAGGAGAAGCCTCTGAAATATCCCGTGCTTTTCCACGATGCCGATCTTGTGGTTGTCACAAAGGGTGATCTGATTCCCCACCTCGATTTCGACAGTCGTTTGCTGCTGCAGAATATCCGTACGCTGAACCCGACCACTGCCGTGGTTTTTTGTTCGGTGAAATCCGGCGAGGGTATAGCCGAAGTAGCGGCCGCCCTTGAGAATCTTGCGCCAATCCGAGGACTCACCCATGTGCCTGGCCATTCCAGCACAGATACTCACGCGTAACTCCGAGCGGGCCCTGGTGGGCATGCATGGACTTGAGCTGGAAGTGGACGTTTCCCTCGTGCCACACGCGCAGGTTGGAGATTATGTGATTGTTCATGTAGGTATTGCCTTGTCGGTGATGAGCACGGAAGAGTCCGCCGCAGCGCTCGCCGCCCATCGTGAGTTCGCAGCTCTGGACGCTGCAGGTACTGACTCTTGATTGCTCGCGAACAGGATGCGCAGATCCGCATCATGGAATTCTGTGGTGGCCATACGCACGCGCTCGTCGCTGCCGGCATACCCAAGCTCCTGCCAGCGCATATACAGATGATTCACGGGCCAGGCTGCCCCGTTTGCGTGTTGCCGGCCACCCACATCCAGGCCCTGCTTGATCTTGTTGAACGCACCCCGAACTTGACCCTTGCCACCTACGGCGACCTCTTGCGCATCCCGACACTCAAGGGAGATTCGCTGCTGAAGGCGCAGGGCCGCGGCAGATCTGTCCGCATGCTGTACTCGCCGCTGGAGCTGGTGGCCTGGGCAAAGGCGAACCCCGAGCGCGAGTTCGTGTTCATGGCCGCCGGCTTTGAGACCACCGCCCCGGCTACGGCACTGCTGATACGGAAACTGCAGGCTGAACGCATTACGAATGTGTCGGTGCTTTGCCTGCATGTTCTCACTCCGCCTGCCATCGATGCCGTCATGGAGGCTCTGGATCCGGAGTTGCGCCCGCATGCAGTAATCGGCCCCGGGCATGTTTCCCTGGTGACGGGATTGGGGCCCTACCACATCCTGGCAGCACGGCACCGCATCCCCTTCGTCATCAGTGGCTTCGAGCCACACGACCTCATGGAGTCGATCCGGATCGCGGAAGGCATGGTCAAGGACAAGGTGCATGGCGTCGTCAATCAGTACACGCGCGCTCTGCAAGACGCCGGCAATCTGGTTGCGCAAAAACTGCTGGAGGAAGTATTCGAGCTGCGGCCCGCGTTTACCTGGAGAGGCCTGGGCGAGCTCAAGCACTCGGGCTATCGGCTGCGGCCCGCGTTTGAGCAATGGAACACCGAAGTTAAGTTCGAGCTGGTGTACCGCGATGTCCCGGAACATCCGGGCTGCCAGTGCGGAGAAATCCTGCGTGGCAGGAAGTCGCCAAAGGACTGCCGGCTGTTCATGAAGGGCTGCACTCCCACCTCTGCCCTTGGCGCCTGCATGGTGTCCAGCGAAGGCGCGTGCCATGCCTACTACCAGTCGGGGGGCGGCGCATGACGCAGAGAATCACGCGCGCCCACGGCACTGGCGGAAGAAGCACGCATGAGCTCATTCGCAAACTGTTTCTGCCGTTCATGCACAGCGATCTGTTGTCGCCCAATGATGCCGCCGAAGTTCCGTGGCAATCAGGCACTGTGGTTGTCACCACGGACACCACCGTGGTGGATCCCCTGATATTTCCGGGTGGCAATGCCGGCAAGCTGTCCATTACCGGTGGCATCAATGATCTGCTCACGCGGGGTGCCCGCGCCCGCTTTGCCTCAATGGGCTTTGTGCTCAGCGAAGATCTTGCCTTTGATGTCATTGCCGAGGTTCTGAAAAGCATCAAGGCGGAGCTGGCCAGCCATGACATCAAGGTCATCTGCGCTGATACGAAGGTTATTGTCTCCAGCGAAAAATCCGGCTTCTTCATCAATACCACCCTGCTCGGCGCGCCCATCAATCCTGAGTTTCAGCTACCAGGGATAAAGCCGGGAGATGCCCTGATCGTTACCGGCAATCTTGGCACGCATGGCCTGGCGCTGCTGCAGGCGCGGCAGAACCTGCCCTTCAAGACCGTGTTCGAGTCTGACTGTGCCTCGCTGCTGCCGCTGCTGGAACCCGAAGTCCAGGCCGGAACGCCGATTTCCTACATGCGGGATGTGACACGCGGTGGTCTCGCCGGAATCCTCCATGAACTGGCGCAACAGTTTGCAGTGGGCTTTCGTCTGGAAGAATCCTGCCTGCCGGTTCAAGCCGCGGTAAGGTCAGGTCTTGCCCTGCTCGGGATAGACCCGCTGGAAGTGGCCAATGAGGGCGTCATGCTCATCGCCATACCAGTTGCCCATGCCGATGCACTGATTCAACGACTGCAGCAGCATCCGCTTGGTGTGTTTGCCACCCAGGTTGGACGCGTGGTTGAGACTTCGCGCACCCCGCTGGTCATGACCACGGCCATTGGCGGAGAGAGAATCGTTCCGTGGCCGGAGGCCCTTGGTTTACCGAGGATTTGCTGAGAGCTGTGCGGAAGCCCTCCCGCCTTTATCCAGCGGAAGGGCTTACCTCCGACAAGCTTAGAAGGTCACTTTCGCACCGACCGTATAAGTGCGACCGATCGTATCGTACAGACCCGCGCTGGGACCTGCAGTGCCTCCGACGAACGCCAAGTTGCCCGGCGTCTGCGGGGGCGCGCGGTCAAACAGGTTGGTGGCATTGAAGAAGACGCTGTAGTTGCGGGCATCGACTTCCATGTCATAGCTGAGGTTGAGATCAGCATAGGTGACGGAGGGCACCGAGTTGTCATCGACGTTGACGCCCTCAGTCCACAGGCGGTTAAGCGTACGCTCATCGAAATAGCGGCCCTGCAGGAAGGCACGGAAGCCACCACGCGTGTAGAACACCGCCGGCAACAAACGCCATTCGGGCTGTTCCAGCGCCAGGTTGTCACGCGGAGCACCAGGCAGCTGGTTGTAGTTGTCGATGATCTTGCTGGCGTACATGCGCATACCGAGGGTTTCACCACCACCCAGCCAGTTCACTTCCGTGCTGTAGTTGAACTCAAGGTCGATACCCTTGAGACGCTGGTTGTTGATGTTGATGAAAAGACTGTCGATGCGCGTGATCTGGTTGCTGACAGGATCACGCTGCACGTACTGGCAGAGAGCGGCAGAACCCGAAAAGCAGCCATTGACGATGTTCTGGAAGGTGAGCTGGCCCAAGGCATCCTGTACATCGATGTCAAACCAGTCCACCGACGCACCAAGCCCTTCCAGCATCCCGGTTGGTTGCCAGACGAAACCGAAGGTAACGGTATCGGCTTCTTCCGGATTCACCGCGGGGTTGCCACCAGTGCGGCTGGAGGTGGCGAACACCGCATTGTTGAACGCCGGATCGTTGACGTTGGCACCGCCGGCCGTGGCGTCGAAGCGCTCACGGATGTTGGCGGCACGCACGTCACGTGAACGCGTGGCACGGAAGCGGATCGCTTCATTGATCTGCCAGCTGATGCCGTACTTCCAGGAATCGATACCACCGGAACCGGTATAGTCGGCATAGCGATAGGCCATGTTCACGTCGAGACCTTGTGCCAGGGCATGATCCGCGAGCAGGGGTATGTCTACCTCGGTGAACACTTCTTTCACGGCAAAGCGGCCGGAAAGCACCGTGTCTGCGGTCTGGTACGAGCCGGTGAAGAGCGTGCTGGAGAGGCTGTTGTTGCCCTGATAGCCGGTGGGAACACTGCCCGCCCGCACGCCCAACATGCCGTTCGGCAGGTTTTCCGGAATCAGGCCACGGAAGCCGGTGCTCTGACCGTTGAGGTAAACAAACTCATCACTCAAGTCGTCCTTGCGCTGCAGGATCGAGTCACGGCGATACGATGCCCCGACAGCCATCATGATGGGGCCCGCTCCGATGCCCTCATGAACCTGGCCATCCAGTACCAGTTCGGTAAAGATCTGTTCGGAGTCCGACAGGATCTTGGCTTCTTCATCCAGCAGGTAACTCGCTGCCTGGGGCGACACACTCCCGACGCCGCCGAGCAGGTTTACCGGCACGCAGTTGCCGAAGGTCCCTGGATTGACCAGTGCAGCCCTGCACACCACGGAGCCCGTGCGCGGATCAGTTACCGCATCCATGGCCAGTGGCAGACGGCCCATGTTGAGGCCGTTGCGGAAGATCATTTCCTGATTGTTCTCACCATACTGCGCATAATAGTTGGCGCGCCAGCCATCCAGCAGTCCACCTTCAAAATCATAGTTGAAGCCGGTCGTCAGCGAGTTCATCTCGTCATTCTGCTCAGCACTGTAGTAATCCAGCGGGCCACGGACATCGTGGCGGCTCAAGCCGCTGAGGCCATAGCCGAAGGACGCGAGATTCTCGGTATTCATTACGTTCTGCACACTGGCAGGCAGGTAAGGATTGCCGGAGAAGATGCGTGCCTGCCAGGCACCGCTCAGGATGGGGGCCGTGAACCACGGGCCATAGACCTGGGCAAACCCGCGAATGCCCTGGACGAAGACATTCAGGTTGTCGCTGACATCGTAATCGCCGTAGAGAAAAATGCTGTGGCGCGCATTGGCGTTCTGCACGGCATTGTCGGCATCCATGCCCCAGCTCTTGTCACGCTCAGTCTCGGCATAGCAGTTGCAGCCACCTTCCAGTCGACCAACGCCACTGAACTTCAGGGGCTGGGTGGTGAGCTGGTCGCCATTGCGGGCAAACTCGAGCTTGTTCAGTGCGGAGCCGGGCTGGTTGATGATGCCAGTGGAAGAGGTATTGGTTTGCCGCACAAAATCGCGGGTAATGAAGGTCGGGCCACCCGGCACAGGATTGGTCACCCATGCGCGCTGACGAAACCAGGGGCGGGACTGCAGGGAATCAAGGGACTGGATAAGGTCCTGATCATAGAAGTCACCCGTGATCAGCAAATGACCCTTGTCGCCGATCGACTTGCCCCAGGTGGCACCAAAACCATGGTTGTCGCCATCCTTTCTCGAGGTGGTGCCAGTCTGCACATTCGCGGTGAAGCCTTCATAGTCGGTATCGAGGATGAAGTTGACGACACCTGCAACGGCATCGGTACCGTAGGCGGCAGAGGCGCCGCCGGTCACGATCTCGACGTTGCTGATGGCGGCCTCTGGCAGGGCACTGACGTTTGCCACGCCGTAGCGGTTACCGCTGGGAACGCGTCGACCATTCAGCAGCACCAGGGTTCTGGTGGAACCGGCGCCGCGCAGGTTGAGATTGGAACCGCCAGTAGTGAGTGGGCCAGTGGTTTGCGGCCGTTGATTGTTCAGGAACTGCGGCAGCTGGCTGAGACCTTCAACCATCTGGCGCGGATTCATATCGGCAAGATCATCGATCCCGATCGACGTCACCGGGGTTGGCGTTTCCAACCCGGACGTCCTCTGGATACGCGATCCTGTAACAGTAACTTCTTCGAGTTCCGCCTCGGCCGCCTGTGCAGCGCCCCCCACAACCATGGCCAGCGCAAATGTGGCCATGGCGACGCCATTGGAAACTGTGCTGAGCCGCTTCCTGAAGTGCGGAACCGGTGACTTTCTGGTATGCATACTTACCCCTGACCTTTATGATTATGTTGTGTTTTTTATGGTGGACTGCAGGTGTACCCAAACAGTTCGACCTGACCCTAACACAGGATTTTGGGGAGCAACATATCCGGAGATGCAAAACGGATGATTTTTCTGTTGCAGTACCAATTTCCCCTTTCTTTTTTATGGAAATAAGTCGGGGCTTGCTGGATCACTTCCCGTCCATGCTATGGTCGGCCACCCCAACCCGGAGGCTTAGTCCATGTCATCCAAAGAAAGACGCACGGTTCCTGCAGCCGCCATCGAACTCTACAACCAGTATGTCCACGGCGAGATCGGTCGCCGCGCCTTCCTGGATCGCGCCCGGCAGTTTGCCGTGGCAGGCCTCAGCGCCAGCGCGCTGGTGCAGGCCTTGATGCCGGATTACGCGCTGGGACAGCAGATCGCCCGCGACGACGAACGCATCAGCGCCAGCTATGTGACGCTGCCGTCCCCGCAGGGGCATGGCTATATCCGCGGCTATCTGGTGCGCCCCTTCAGCGCCGACAGCCGTTCGGCCGAGCCAGCCAAATTGCCCGGCATTGTGGTGGTGCATGAGAACCGCGGCTTGAATCCACATACGGAAGACGTGGCGCGGCGCCTGGCGCTGGCCAACTTCATGGCCTTTGCCCCGGACGTACTGACGCCGGTGGGCGGCTATCCCGGTGATGATTACCAGGGCGGGCAGCTGTTCAGTGGCCTCGACGCTGACAAACGCTTCGAGGACCTGGTGGCCAGCGCGCTGTGGCTGAAGGGACGCGACGACTGCAACGGCAAGATCGGTGTGACGGGCTTCTGCTTCGGTGGTTCAGTGTCGAATCAGTTGGCCGTGCGACTGGGCAGTGATCTTGCTGCTGCCGTACCCTTCTACGGCGGCGCGCCGGCGCTCGATGAGGTTGCAAAGATCAAGGCAGCGATTCTGGTGCAGCACGGCGCGCTGGACACGCGCCTTGTCGACGCATGGCCAGCCCACGAAGCCGCATTGAAGGCAGCAGGCGTGACCTATGAAGGGCACATCCATGCGGGCGCCATGCACGGTTTCTTCAACGATGCCACGCCCGAACGCTACGATGAAGCGGCAGCTACCGCAGCGTGGACCCGCATGGTCGAGTGGTTCAATACCTACACGAGAGTCTGAGCGCGCCGTCAGTGCTCAGACTTCGCCACGTCGTGCGTCTCAGGAGATGGGGTCGAGTTCTGCTAACGTGAAAAATAGTAGCGAAGCGTGACATCTTTCCGTTCGACAGGAAGGTCCTGATCGAAGCCAGGACGAAACCGGCCAGAGCGGATTTGCTCAGCAAGAGTCCTTTCCACATGTTCGTCTTGCCCGGTGCCAGCAACAATACGGGTATTGGTAGCTTTGCCGTGGCCATCCATATCGAAGGTGACATCGATATAGCCATCAAATTCGTTCGTGGCGTCATCTTCGACCAGCGCTTCCAGGCTGCTTTCCGGATTATGGACGGGTAATCCGGATTCCAGCACGTGCGCGATCTGTGCGTCGTCAAGGCCGGCTTCGCCCAGCAGGGACGCCGCTTGCGTGTAGGCGGAATGGGCCTCTTCACTCTGATCAAGCAGCAAGAACCAATCGCCAAGCTCCATCATGCGACCTGCGATGAGCTCAGGCTTCGCGCTCACTACGCTGTACTCAATTGCCCGCTGCAGTGCCGCACTGCCATGGCCGACCAGCACGGGATTGTTGGAGCGCTTGATCTGGCTGAAACTGCGCTGCCGCTGCTTGACCAGCAAGCTTGGTGCGTTGCCTTGGAACTCCCGGTTTACAATCATCATAAGCGCTGCGATCTTGCGTTCGATTTCCACCTTGCCTTGATACTGATCCGCCGGGGCAACGCTGGAGAGCTGCCGCAGCGCCTTGTGGTACTGCATGAAGGCTTCAGCCAGCTGCAGGGCAAGTGCCTCGTCCTGTGCACTGGTCTGACCACCTGGCAGCGGGTTCTGCTGAGCATGCAGGTAGACCCTGACATTCCAGTCAGCCCAGGCTTCGTGGCATTCAGCCAGAGCTATGGGATCCGCTTCGACAATCTGTTGTTGCATGACAAACAAGGCCTGCTGCAAATCATGGCTGATCTCCATGTTGCCAAGGGCGAGATGACTGTCGATCCGGGCCTGCAGCAAGGAGGCCTGAGCGGAACTGTGAAGGCCATCATGCCTGCGCATGATGTGCATGCTCCGTTCGAATTCCCGCAGGGCCGCAGTATGCTGACCCATGGCCTGCAGGGCCTGACCCAGCTCAGCGATGTGCTCGGCAATAGCGGGTGAAAAATAGTCTCCGCTGGCCTCCAGCTCGTCTATGAGGATTTGAATGGAGCCAGGCTCAGCCATCGGTACGAACGCTGCAAACGTGATTGGCTCATCGTTGCCTGTCGCTGATGCCAGGTTTGAGGACTCGCTCAGTGGAAGACTTACGGCATCAAAGTGGATGGACGAACTGTCCGGATTGGCCAGCGCTTCGAGCTGCAGCGACAAGCAACCCAACACTACAGCAGATTGACAGAATCTGGAACGAACAACGCTTGATACTGCAATCATCACTCCCCTCCTGCAACAGGTATACGCCCTTTTGAAACAGGCTGTTGTGGAATGTGCAGTGTGACAATATTTATTTTGGTGCTGTGATCCGGATTGGAACGGACGCAGGCTGTCACTGCTGCAAACGTGGCGAAGTATAGTGAGTACAAACGGTTGCGCACAAGGAACAACCACCTTTTCCGCGATGCAGGACAAGGTCTGCTTGCAGCGGAAATATGCTCCTTTTCAGTGCAGATCAGCGCAGACGATCGTTCAGCATCATTTTGGTGCAAAAGCTGCTGCAGATTCATGGCAGCTCGTCAGCTGACGAGCTGCCGTGCCGCAGTCATGTGGACATCACGCCAGACTGAAGCCGTGATGCTTGAGGGGCAAGGAGCGGATGCGCTTGCCGGTTGCTGCATACAGGGCGTTGCACAGTGCCGGCAGCAGGGGTGCCTGCCCGGGCTCACCTACACCACCCCAGAAGCCGCCGGTCGGCGCGATCACCACTTCGATCTTGGGCATTTCCTTGAGGCGCAGCAGACGATAGTCGTGGAAGTTGCCTTCCTTCACCCGGCCCTTGTCGATGGTGATTTCGCCCCACAGCGCAGCGCTGATCGTCCACACCGTGGCGCCTTCCAGCTGCGCGTTGATGTTGTCGGGGTTTACGGCGTGACCGGGGTTGATGGCCTGGATGATGCGGTGGATCTTGATGACGCCGGCAGCATCCACGGACAGCTCCACCACGGCGGCAGTGTAGCTGCCGTAGGGTTCGGTGGTGGCGATGCCACGAAACACGCCGGGGGCGGCCGGCTGATCCCAGCCGGCTGCATTGGCCGCCTGCTCGAGAATATGGCGTGACAGCTCATCCGCCGCCATGTGCTTGAGGCGGAACTGGTAAGGATCGACACCTGCAGCAACAGCCAGTTCGTCGATGAACTGCTCACGTGCAAACGGCGTCTGTGACCAGCCCACGGTACGCCAGAAGCCCAGCGGGATATGCGTGACGCTTTTCTTGTAGTCATGGAACTGCGCAGGAATCTGGTACGGCAGACGCGTGAAGCCTTCGGTAGCAGGGCCATCGATACCGTTCTGCAGCGGTACATTGCGCATCTGGTTCAGGATGGAACCGCTGGCAATGCGCGACTTCCAGCCCACGATATTGCCGTCGGCGTCGAGACCGGCCTTCAACTTGTACATGCCCAGCGGGCGGTAAAAGTCGTGCTGCATGTCTTCTTCGCGCGTCCACAGCAGCTTCACCGGCGTACCCTGCGGCAGGACAGCGCCGATCAGGGCAACGGCACGACTGTAGTCACCGGTACCACCGCGGCGGCCGAAGCCACCACCAGCCTGCACCCGGTGGAAATAGACCGTTTCCGGTGGCAGATCCAGGGCCGTCGCCACAGAACGCGCATCACCGTCGGCAGATTGCGTGGAAGCCCACAGGTCGACGCGGCCTTCCCCGATCACGATGGTGGCACCCATCGGTTCCATCGGCGCGTGGCTGAGCCACGGCGTGAAGTACTCGGCTTCGAGCACGGTGCTGGCGCCGGCCAGCGCTGCATCCACATCACCGTTGCTGTTGGGCAGCACCGCGGCGTCGGATGCCTCAAGCTCGGACTTGAAGAAGGCCAGCAGGCTGGCGTCATTGACCTCGCCGTTGCCGCCCTCGTCCCAGTCGATCACCACTTCCTGCAGTGCATTGCGGGCACGCCACCAGTTGTCGGCGACAACGACTACGGAAGCACCGTCATCAATGGTGAAGATATCGATCACGCCACGACGGGTGTGTGCGGTGGCAGCATCGAAGGTACGCACCTTGCCACCAAAGACCGGGCTCTGCGCCATGGCGGCATACACCATGCCGGGCAGGCTCACGTCGATGCCGTACACCTGCGACCCGTTGACGGAGGCCGGTATGTCGAGGCGCGTCTTGGACTGGCCGATAATGTGCCAGGCAGCGGGGTCTTTCAGCGGCACTTCGGCCGGTACCGTCTGGCTGGCGGCCAACGCGGCCAGTGCACCGAAACCGCTTTGTTTGCCGCTGGCCGCATGGCTCACGATACCGTTGCTTACGGTGATTTCGGCCGCGGTGACGCCCCACTCTGCTGCAGCGGCCGACACCAGCATGGCGCGTGCCGTGGCGCCAGCCTTGCGCAGGTAGTCCTGCGAATTGCGGATGGTGCGGCTGCCTACGGTGGTCATGTCACCCCAGGCGTTGTCTGTACGGATATGTTCGTTGACGTCCACGTAGGCCACGTGCACGTTGTCCCAGTTGGCGTCGAGCTCGTCGGCCACCAGCTGCGGTGCCGAGGTAAAGCTGCCCTGCCCCATTTCACTGCGGGCATAGCGGATGGTAACGGTGTCGTCGGTGGCAATTTCCACCCACAGGTTGATGCGCTGGTTGCCGGCATCGCCCTGCGCTTTTGCAGGGTCGATACTCAGGCCGAGCGTGAAACTGCCACCCACGGCGGCTGCAGTGAACAGGAACTGGCGACGGGTCTGGCTGATGATTGGCTTGTTCATGTCAGTATCCCTCAGGCCTGGACGAATTCAGGTGCGGAGCCGGCCACATCGTGGATGGCGGCGCGGATGCGCTTGTAGGTGCCGCAGCGGCAGATGTTGCTCATCGCAGCATCGATGTCGGCATCGTTGGGTTTCGGCACTTTCTGCAGCAGCGCCACGGCTGCCATGATCTGGCCCGACTGGCAGTAGCCGCACTGCGGTACCTGGTGCTTGATCCAGGCCTGCTGTACGGGATGGCTGGAATCGACCGACAGGCCTTCGATGGTGGTGATGCGCTTGCCTTCCACGCCGGACACCGGCAGCACGCAGGAGCGCACGGGTTCGCCATCGATATGCACGGTGCAGGCACCACATTGGGCGATGCCGCAGGAAAACTTGGTGCCCTTCATGTCGAGCATGTCCCGGATCACCCACAGCAGGGGCATGTCCGGCTCTACGTCTACTTCATGAATCTGGTCGTTGATATTGAGTTGCATGATGCTGTCCCCCGGTTGAAGAGGCGTACATAGTAGCCAAAAAAAACGGCGGCATGGTAAATGCCGCCGTTCTTTTTTCCAGTCGGGGGACTTTTGACCCCCCTAAAGGCTTACTTCAGGTCAAAACGGTCCAGTTCCATCACCTTGTTCCAGGCCGCCACGAAGTCAGTGACGAACGTTTCTTGGGCATCGGCAGTCGCATAGAACTCGGCGACGGCGCGCAGCTCGGAGTTGGAGCCGAAGATGAGGTCCACCGGGGTGCCGGTCCACTTCAGGTCGCCGCTGGCGAGATCACGGCCTTCGTATACCGTTTCGTCGTCGGCGGACTTGGTCCAGGTGACGTTGAGATCCAGCAGATTTACGAAGAAGTCGTTGCTCAATACGCCCGGACGCGCCGTGAACACGCCATGCTCGGCGTTGCCCACGTTGGCATTGAGGGCGCGCAGACCACCGACCAGCACGGTCATCTCGGGCACGCTCAGCGTCAGCTGGTCGGCCTTGTCGATCAGGGCATCAACCGGGGCATACAGGGCCTTGTCGCTGCTGTAGTAGTTGCGGAAACCATCTGCACCGGGTTCCAGGACCGCGAAGGAGTTGACGTCGGTCAGCTCCTGCGTGGCATCGGTGCGACCCGGGGTGAAGGGCACTACCACATTGACGCCGGCTTCACGTGCAGCCTGTTCGATGGCAGCGGCACCGCCCAGCACGACGAGGTCGGCCAGCGATACGCGGGTACCGTCGTTTTGCGCGTCATTGAAGTCTTCCTGGATGTCTTCCAGTTCGTCCAGCACGTCTTCCAGTTCAGCGGGCTCGTTTACCGCCCAATCCTTCTGCGGAGCCAGACGGATGCGGGCACCGTTGGCGCCACCGCGCATGTCGGTGCCACGGTAGGACGACGCTGCAGCCCAGGCGGTCTGCACCAGGTCGGTGGTGGCAACGCCGGAAGACAGGATGTCAGCCTTCAGCTGGGCGATATCGGCGGCGTCGACCAAGGGGTGGTCTACGGCCGGCACGGGATCCTGCCAGATCAGCTGTTCGGACGGCGCCATGGTGCCGAGGTAGCGCGAGCTGGGGCCCAGATCGCGATGCGTCAGTTTGAACCAGGCGCGCGCGAAAGCGTCTTCGAACTGCTCAGGTTCTTCCAGCCAGCGCGAGGTCACTTCGCGGAAACCGGGGTCTTCGCGCAGCGCAATGTCCGTGGTGAACATGATCGGTGCGTGGCGTACGCTCGGGTCATGTGCATCGGGCACGAGATTGGCACCCTGGCCATCGGCGGGAATCCACTGCGTAGCGCCGGCGGGACTCTTGGTCTGTACCCACTCGAAGCCGTACAGGTTCTGCAGATAGTTATGCGTCCACTGGGCAGGGCTGACCGTCCAGGCGCCTTCCAGGCCGCTGGTGATGGTGTCGCCGGCATTGCCGGTGCCGCAGGTGTTCTTCCAGCCGAGGCCCTGTTGTTCGGTCGGCGACGCTTCGGGATCAGCACCCACGCAATCGGCGGGGCTGCGCGCACCGTGCGCCTTGCCGAAGGTGTGGCCACCGGCGATCAGTGCCACGGTTTCTTCGTCGTTCATGGCCATGCGGCTGAAGGTGTCGCGGATGGCCTGCGCTGCCGCCAGCGGATCGGGCACACCGCCCGGACCTTCAGGGTTTACGTAGATGAGACCCATCTGGTGTGCTGCCAGCGGGTTGTTTTGCAGTTTGGTGCCAGAGTCGACGCGCTCGCTATTGGCGGACAGCCACTCCTGCTCGGTACCCCAGTTGACCTCTTCGGCCGTCCAGTCATCGACGCGACCACCGGCGAAACCGAAAATTTCAAAGCCCATGGATTCCATGGCCACGGTGCCGGCCAGGATCATGAGATCGGCCCAGGTGATGCTGTCACCGTACTTCTGCTTCAGCGGCCACAGCAGGCGACGCGCTTTGTCCAGGTTCACGTTATCGGGCCAGCTGTTCAGCGGAGCAAAGCGGATCTGACCGCCGTCGGAACCGCCACGGCCATCGATGGTGCGGTAGGTGCCGGCGCTGTGCCAGGCCATACGAATGAAGAAGGGGCCGTAATGGCCATAGTCGGCCGGCCACCAGTCCTGCGAGGTGGTCATCAGGGTTTCGAGGTCCTGCTTCAGGGCATCGAGGTCGAGCGCTGCAAAGGCCGCCGCATAATCGGCACGGCCGGCAGCGGGGTCAGCCGCCAGTGAATGGTGACGCAGTGGGGACAGATTCAGTTGTTCGGGCCACCAATAGTCATTGGAGGTGGGGGCTTGCTGGGCAAGGGCCGGGGTCGCCAGCATGGCGACGGTCAGGGCTTTCAATAAGGGCTTGGTGTATTTACGCATGGGCATCTTCCTCTTTTACGGGAACAGGTACGGGTTACAACGGTCGATATACTATGCTGATCGAAGTGATTATTCAGATCGGCAGTTTCTATAACGCCGATTGATCCGGCGAATCGGCTTGAGGGGCTGGCAGTGCCGGACTTGGCTCCGGCGCATCAGGGCAATCGGCTATACTTCGACCCGAAATCCAGCCTCGGGAGCCGTGCCATCAACAACTTCAACAGCAAGACTGCATTCATCACCGGCGGGGCCGCCGGCATTGGTCTGGGCATGGCGCGCGCTTTTGCAGAACGCGGCATGAACGTGGCGCTGATCGACATTGACGCTACTGCACTTGAACAGGCGAAAGCGTATTTCGATGGCACTTCCTGCAAGGTACTCACTTTTGCCCTGGACATCACTGACCTTGGTCAATTGAAGCAGGCAGCAGCAAGCACGGCGGAACAATTGGGGGGTATCAATATCGTCTGCGCCAATGCCGGCGTTACCGGCTTCCTCGGACCGCTGCCACAAGGTACTGAAGCTGACTGGAACTGGCTCATCGATGTGAACATCAAGGGCACGGTCAACACGGTGCAGGCGACGCTGCCCTGGCTGCTGCAGAACAAGCACGATGGCCACATCGTCATCACCAGCTCGATCAGCGGCCTGCGCGTGCACAACCCGAGCCGCGGTCAGGGCATGTACAACACCTCCAAGTTTGCGATGGTGGGACTGGGTGAAGCGCTGGCGCTGGACCTGGAGCCCCATGGCATCGGTGTTTCGGTGCTGTGTCCCGGTGTAGTGAATACTGACATTTCAAATGCCGGCCGCAACCGCCAGGCCCAGTACGGCGGTGCCTATGCCTCGGCAGGCGAGGATTTCGTGCTGGCCAAGGCATCCAAGAGCGGCACGGACCCGCTGGTGTTCGGGCGTTGGGTGGTAAAGGCCATCGAACGCAACCAGCTCATCGTGATCACGCATCCGCAGGATCGTGACCAGGTGGAGGCGCGCCATGCCCGCATCCTGCAGGCCTTCGATGACTGCGCGAGTTTGACGTCGGGGCAGTGAGTTTTTCTCGCGGGGGCCAACCCCGGGGCTCGCTCCTTTGGTGCTGGATTCCGGTAAGATACCGCCATGCTTGAATGGAACGAATACCTGCGCATGTTCACGGGCCTGATCGCCATCGTCGGCCCGGTCAGTACTGTCCCCCTGTTTCTCAATTTCACCGAAAACGTGCAGAGCCAGCGCAAGCGTATCGCTGGCACGTCAGCCCTGGCTGTGGCCTGCATTCTGGTCATCAGCGTACTGGCCGGCACACGCATCCTGCAGCTGTTCAGCATCAGTATCGATGGCTTCCGCGTAGCAGGCGGCCTGTTGTTGCTGACCATCGCCTTCCAGATGCTGGAAGCCCGCACCACGCGCACCAAGCGCACGCCGGAAGAAGATCAGGAAGCGATGGAGTCGGCTTCGGTGGGCTAGTGCCGCTGGCCCTGCCGCTGTTGGCCGGCCCCGGCGCCATCAGCACTGTAATCCTGTTCAGCCAGCAATCACCGGAGTTTACGCACAAACTGGCGCTGATCACGCTATGCGTGATCGTCGCCTTGCTGGTGTGGATCAGTTTCCGGCTGGCACCCAGGATCAGCAAGCACCTCAGTCAGACATCTATGAACATCGTGTCGCGTGTGATGGGGCTGATTCTCGCCGCGATGGCAGTGGAATTCATTGTCGGTGGCTTGCGCACGCTGCTCCCCGGCCTCGCCACCTGACCCTACGGGAGCAGCGGTTCGTAGCGTTTGTCGGTGAGCATGCGCAGGAAGGCCAGCAGGGAGTCGATGCTGCGCTGATCCAGGGCTCGCCCCGATTCGAGCTTCTCGAGTGCAATATTCTCTGCCACTTCCGGCGCACCCCAGGTCTCACCCGTTTCCGGGTTGATCTGCGCTTTGGAGCCGCGCGCCAGGTACTTGTTGTAAAACAGCAGTACTGTGCGCAGGTCGCTGAACACGCCGTTGTGCATGTAGGGTGCGGTAAGCGCGACGTTGCGCAGCGTGGGTACCTTGAAGCGCCCCGCCTGGGCGGCATCATCAATCGACGGATGCTCCAGCAGGCCAGCATCGACGTGCGCTTCACCGAGACCGTTGGCAGCGCGCAGCACCTTGTTCACCGGCGTGCCGATGTTTTCGAAGGTGTAGTTCGTGAACGTTTCGCGCTGGGCCTCGGGCAATGTCTGTAGCTGATGGCACTGGTTGCAGTTGGCGAACTGGTTCGAGAAAAACAGCGTCATGCCCAGTGTTTCCTGCTCCGTGGGCGTGTACTCACCGCGCAGGTAGCGGTCGTATTTTGAATCGAAGGGTGCAAAGAATTCCGTGCTTTCGAAGGCGGCCAGGCTTGCACCCAGAGCCCGCAGGGCGGCATCTGCATCAGCGAACACATCAGCACCGAACAAGGCCGGGAATTCGCGCGCGTAATTCGGGTTTTCCTGCAACCGTGCCACTACCGCCGCCTTGTCCGGCAGTGCCATTTCAATGGGATTCAGCGGCGGTCCCACTGCTTGTTCGGCGAGGGTCGAGGCGCGGCCATCCCAGAACTGGCCGCCGGCCCACATGCCGTCCTCCCGCTGGTGGAACACCGGCGCGAGCGCCGCATACGACACCGTCGGCGCCTGGCGATCTCCCAGTGAATGACCGTCATCTCCCAGCGAAGCTGCGGCACCGACGCCGCTGTCACGCCAGTCCGTGAAGGCCCGTGCCGGGTCGTGGCAGGTGGCGCAACTTTGCGTGCGGTTCTGCGAGAGGTTGACGTCGAAGAACAGGGCGCGGCCCAGGTCTTCCAGCCGTACCTGCTGCTGCGTTGCTTCCTCTGCCGCCAGTGCGAGCTGGCCCGCGCTGCCACCCAGCAGCGCGATCAGCAGCCCTCGCAACATCGACACGATTGATAGCGCGGGTACACGGCTCATGCCTTTGGCCCGACTGCGAGGTTCATGTGGTTGTCCCAGAACCCCTGCCACTCGGGCGGCAGCACGAATTCCTGCACACTGTTGTCGGCGAGATCGATGGCGGCGAGCCTGCCAGTGCCGGAACTGAACGCAAAGCCCTGTCGCAGACCACTCAAGCCACAGGTGTCACGCGCGCGCAGGTTGTGCATGAATGCGCCGCTGGCACTGTCCCAGAAGGTCAACTGGTTGCCGCGCGGACACGAGGCAGCGAGAAAGCGGCCGCTCTGGTCAAAGCGCACGGAACCGACGTACTGCTGCAACTGCGGCTGCAGTTCAGCAGGGGCATCCAGCAGGCGCAGCGTTTCGCCGCGGCGATGCGTGCCGACCAGTGGCACGCTCATCCACGCTTCACCCTGGAACTGCAGACCGATGGCAACAAGACCGTCCGCAGTCACATCGAGATGGCGGATACTGTTTTGATGCAATTCCGGCGGCAGATACTGTTGCTCCAGTACCGCGCCACTGTGGCGATCCAGGTACACCAGCGACGCTTGCATGCTGTCGAGGTTCAGTACTTCGCGCTCCGTGGCCGGATGCGTGCGCATGCCGCCGTTGGCAACCGCGAGCGTGGTGCCGTCCGGCATCAGCAGCAGTTCGTGCGGACCAACGCCCTGCGTGGCGAATTCGCGGCCCCGCTGCAGCGACAGGCGCCCCTGCTCCTGCAGCACAGCCCACTCCACCACGAGGCCGCTGTCGCTGTCGCGATCCTCGAAGGCACTTTCGGTGGTGTAGAAAAAGCGCGCATCCCCGGAGAACACACCATGGCCATAGAGATGACGGTCGGCCGGTACGTGGACTTCAGCATGGATCGCGCCGCTGTGCAGATCACCCAACACCAGCCAGGTCCCGGGCCGGCGCGCCACGGCGATATAGCAACCCAGGGCGTCACTGACGGCGACATGATGCGCACGCGCGGGCAAGGGCTGCCTGAACTCGATACTGGCGGAAGTGCCCATCATGCGCGCGCCGACCAGCCAGTGCCGGTCTTCCGCATCGGATACGGCACTGAGCAACAGCGCCTGCTGGCCATCGCGCGCCAACACGCAAGTGGCGCCGGGCAGCGCCAGCAGCGCGCCAAACTGCAGCAAGTGGCGACGTTTCAGCAACGGCATCGGTCAGTCACCGTCGAGGCTGTTGAAGCCCAGGTACAGATCGGTGCGCTTGAGTGACGCTTCCAGCGCTTCGTACAAGGTATCGAGACCGGTCACCAGCGCTGTGAGTTGTGCATAGCCGGTTTCATCTGCGAGCAGCGGCAAGAAGTCGTCGGGCAGCGGCGCCAGCATCTGCTGCAGTGAGGCAAAGGCGGCCTCGACCGCGACTCCATCGTCGGCCTGCAGGGCGCTGGACAGCGCCGGCGTGCCGGCCGTGAACAAGTGATGCAGGGCCGCCACATCGAGCTTGAGATTGCGCAGCGAGCGCTGCGAACGCCAGGACTCAGCGCGGCGCTCTCGCACTTGCTGCAGGGATTCCCCGAGCACGGGCTCCACCTTCTGCTGCTGGTATCGCCGCACGCTTTCCACCAGCGCCTTGTAGAAGTCGACTGTCGCATCCTGTGCGTTTTCGAACTGCCCACTCTGTTCCGGGCTGGCGATCGTGGCGCGGAAGTCACCACTCCAGCGCTGTGCGATGCCGTCGGCAATGGTGGCGAGATTGGTGGCGATGGCCTGTACCAGCTGGCAGCGGTAAGGCTGCGCCTGGATCTGTGCCAGCGCGTCATCCTCGAACAACAAGCGCTCCAGGGCCGGGAAGCCCTGCACACCAACACTTTGGCGTTCGAAGGCTGCGGCCTGCAATTGCGTAACGTCCTGCGCCGCCAGCAAGGCATCGAGCTGGCGGGCGCCGGTGCCGTTGTCATCGGGCCAGAACTGCAAACGGTAGTTCCAGTTGAAATAGGTCACGGGGCCGAACTGCAGGTGCGCGACGCCCTGCCAGGCATCCAGTGCAAGGTGGTAACTGTCCTGCAGCGCGGTCAGCGTGTCGGCGGCAGGCGCTGCACACAGGGAAGCAGCCGCCGGCACCAGCGTCGCGGCAGTTTCGGCCAGGCGCGCGTAACCCGGCACCGCGTGCTGGTCGGTTACGGCCAGATTGATGCTGCTCCAGTCAGGGCTGGCAACATCCTGGGCCTGCAAGGCCGGGACCGCGAGCGTCAGCAAGGCTGCCGCAATGAGCTGTTTCATGGAGACACCCAATCAAGAATGATTCTCAATTATAAGCCTTTGAGAAAGTCGAGCAACTGGCGCTTTTGGTCGATCGGGAGCCTCAGGAAACTGTCGCGTGCCACCTCGGCCTCACCACCATGCCAGAGAATCGCGGCTTCAATCGTGCCGGCGCGCCCGTCATGCATAAGGCGGCCTGCACTGCCAAGGCCCCACAACGGCGCAGTGCGCCACTCACGAGCCCCGATGGATTCTGGCGTAAACGCATCCGCCAGGCCTTGCCCCATGTCATGCAGCAGCAGGTCGCTGAACGCTGACACGGGGCCTGCGGCACCCGGCAGCGACGGCACATGACACCGGGCACAGCCACTGCGCTCGAACAGGACCAGCCCAGCCGGCTCCACGCGCGACACTGGTGGCGGCAGTGACTCCAGATACGCAAGCACCAGCTGCAACAGTTCAGTATCCACCTCAGTCGCGGCAGAACCCGTTGCAGTGCCGGGCACTTGCTGCAGGCAATCGAGCTGAACCTCGCTGCAATCACCGTGTGCTGCCGGATACAGCGGGGAGCCAAGACCGAGATCCAGACTGAAGGCGCTGGCAGTCTGGGTGAGCAGGTCCGGCAGCTCGGCTTTCCAGCCAAAGCGGCCAGCCACCAGGGTCCCGTCGGCTGCGGGCATCTGCGATAGCCGGCCGGAAATGCCGTCGCCATCACGATCATCCGGATCGGCCAGCGCCTGCAGGACCGAGGCATCGACCTGCTGCAGGAGGCCCACACCCAACAGCGAGGGCGCCAGGCGGGCGGACCAGGGGCTTTGCAGAGGGCCATAGCGCAGTGACGTGAACTGCACCTGAAGCTGTTCCAGGGGTTGGTGGTGGGGGGTGGGGAGTTCGATAGAGGTGGGGGTGTAGCTGAGGGTGTAGGAGAGTTCGGGTTTCAGGCCGGCCAGCGCGAGGGCTTGTAACTGGCGGCCATAGACGGGATCGTTGCTGCGCAGGGTCAGTGCCTGCAAGTCCACTCCGCGCCCACCCCCGGGGTGGCAGGTGGCACAGGCGCGGGCATTGTAGAAGGGACCCAAGCCGTCCGAGGCTGCCGTAGAAGCCGGCGCCGGAATCCAGTGCCGCTCGAACAGTGCCTGACCAGCGGCAGCATCCAGTGGATGCCGCGGCAGTGCTGGCTCCTGCTGGGCTAGTCCCTGCACTGGCAGCAAGCCCCATAACAGCACGCCGGCAACAAAGTGCCGGCGTGCAGGGAAAAGCTGAGCAAGCATGAGGAACATCCGGCTCACGGTGCCGGTGGCAGGCTGCTCGATCCTTCGATGCTGACGTTCTGCAGCTGCAGGCTGTTGATCACTTTCTCGATGCTGCGGGTTTCTTCCATCAGCGCCGTGACGATGCGGTTGATGATTGCTTCGCCCTCGCTGTTGCCACTGGCGATCAGCACGTCGTAGGTGTTGCCGGCCTCGCCGGCGTCGACCAGCGCAGTCATGGCCAGGTCGGTCTCTTCGAGACGTGCGTTCATCTCGGCGTGCAGGGCCGGAAACTCACTGCGCAGCAGGTCTTCCAGGCCGGTGCCACGCACGCGACGGCCGCTTACGCGCGTGTAGCTGCCGCGGTAGACGTTGCTGATGCCGACGGCATCGTAATAGTGCGACCAGTGCGTGTTGTCGGAGAAGCAGTCATGCTCTTCCTCGGGATCATGCAGCAGCAAACCCAAGCGAATGCGCTCGCCGGCCAGCTCGCCATAGGCAAGGCTGCCCATGCCGGTGAGGATGGTGGCGAGTCCGCCGTCGACTCCCTTGGCCTGGAAGTCCAGCAGCGCCGCGCCGCCGTCGTCCCAGGACTGCACCATGTCTTCGAGATCCGTCACCAGCAGTTGCGTCACGGCTTGCAGATAGGCGCGGCGACGGTCGCAGTTGCCATTGCTGCACTGGTCCAGCGCGTAGTCGGTCCAGGGTCGGGCACCGGCACCCGGACCCGTGCCGTTGAGGTCCTGGCCCCACAGCAGGAATTCGATGGCGTGGTAGCCCGTGGCTACGTTGGCATCGACGCCGTCGATCGTGTGCAGCGTCTCGGCCAGCAGCGCAGGCGTGATCCTGTTCGCGTCCACGCTGATACCGCCAAGGTCCACCAGCGGATTGGCAATGATGTTCGCAGCATAAAAATAATTGTTGTCGGACTCGCTGCCGTAGGCCGGCGCCACGTAGTCGATCAGCCCCTCGTCGAGCGGCCAGGCGTTGACGCGCCCTTCCCACTCGTCCACCACACGATTGCCGAAGCGGAAAGCCTCGGTTTGCTGGTAGGGAATGCGGGCGGCCCGCCAGGCGTCGCGTGCCACAGCAAGACTGGCTTCGGAGGGACGCGCCAGCAAACGCTCGATGGCACCCTGCAGGCTGCGCGCTTCGGTGAGCGCATCACCATAGGATGCACGGGCAATATCCACATAGGTGTCGAGGACGGCCTGGCGTGGCGAGGGCTGCTCGCTGCTCTGGCAGCCGGCAAGAAAGCCCAGCAGGACAAAGCCAAGAACACGATTGAAGTTGTTGCGAAAGAGAATGGTAAGCATTAGCCGACTATAGCCGATTCGGCGAACCAATGCAGCCCGCACTTTGCAAGCTGCGGGTGCTTTATCTGCCGCAGGCGCTTTATCTGCCGCAGGCGCTTACTGGTGTTTGGTACCGCTGTGACGAATCACGCGACCGTCGACCATGAACACGACATCCTCGGCGATATTGGTGCTGAGGTCGGCGATGCGCTCCATGTAGCGCGACGCCGACAGCAGGTTCAGCGCCACATCGGTGTTCCTCACGTCCTGCTCGATGATGTGCTTGGCCTCGGAGTACATGCGGCGGTTGATCTCGTCGACACGGTCGTCCATTCTCATGACGGTGATCGCCAGATCGAGATCGAGAGTAACCAGCGAGTCCAGCGACTTGCGCACCATGCTGCGCACCGTCTCCGGCAGTTCGCTGGCCATTTCCTGGAACACCGGTACATGCGGCTGTTCAGCCAGATAGCGCGCGCGCATTGCGATGTTGCGCGCGATGTCTCCCATGCGCTCAAGGTCATTGTTCACCTTCAGCACTACCACGATGAAACGCAGGTCCACAGCGACGGGTTGGTGCAGTGCCAGAATCTTGAGGCACTCTTCCTCGATCTGCACTTCCTTGCTGTTGATTTCCTCTTCGAACTTCAGCGCCTTTTCGGCCAGTTCGGCATCGCGGTTGATCAGCGACAGCAAGGCGAAGTTGATCGCGTTCTCGACCAGATTGCCGAGCTGGAGGATTTCCTTCTTGAGCGAATCCAGATCACGCTGCAGATGTAATGACATGTTCAGTCCTGCTGTTTCATCGGGGGAGGGATCAGGGATCAGCCGAAGCGGCCGGTCACGTATTCCTCGGTGCGTTTCTTGTCGGGACGCGTGAAGATCTGGTCGGTCTCGCCGAACTCGATCAGGTCGCCCAGTTCCATGAAGGCCGTGAAATCCGAACTGCGCGCGGCCTGCTGCATGTTGTGCGTCACAATGACGATTGTATAGTCGGCCTTGAGTTTGAACAGCAAATCCTCGATGTGCGCGGTGGAGATAGGGTCCAGCGCCGAGCAGGGCTCGTCCATCAACAGTACCTGCGGCTGCATCGCCAGTGCGCGCGCGATACAAAGTCGCTGCTGCTGACCGCCCGACAGGTTCAGGGCACTTTCGCGCAGACGGTCTTTTACTTCGTCCCACAGGGCGGCCTGCTTCAGCGAGCGCTCCACCAACTCATCCATGGAACCGTTGTAGCCGTTGATGCCGGGGCCCCAGGCGATGTTGTCGTAGATGGTCTTCGGAAAGGGATTGGGCTTCTGGAACACCATGCCGATGCGGCGGCGTACTTCTACCGGATCTACATCCTTGCCGTAGAGGTTCTGGCCGGAGAAGAGTATCTCGCCTTCGATGCTGACGTCGTCGACGAAATCATTCATGCGGTTCAGCGAGCGCAGCAGCGTGCTCTTGCCGCAACCGGAGGGGCCGATGATGGCCGTGATGCGGTTGCGCAGGACCTGGCAGCTGACTTTCTTCACGGCGGGTTTGCCGGAATACAGCACGCTGACTTCCTTGAGGTCGAGTACAGCTTCGGTCGGGGTGCTGCCGGCGGCGCCGGCCTTGGTCGACAGCATTACTTCAGTCTCCGTTCCGTTTTGCTGCGGATGTAGATCGCCGTGGCGTTCATCAGCAGCAATACTATCAATAGCACGATGATCCCGGCTGCCGCGAGTTCATGGAACTCCGGTTGCGGACGGGATACCCAGTTATATATCTGGATCGGCAAGGCCGTGAACGAATCCATCGGGCCCTGCGGCAGGAAGGCCACAAAGGTCAGCGCACCGATCATGATTAGCGGTGCGGTTTCACCGATGGCACGCGACAGCGACAGGATCACGCCGGTCATGATGCCCGGGAAAGATGCCGGCAGCACGTGGTGCCAGGTGGTCTGCCATTTGGTGGCACCCAGCGAAAAAGCCGCCGCCCGGATGCTTTGGGGCACGGCCATGATGGCCTCGCGGCTGGCGATGATGATGGTGGGCAGGATCAACAGGCTCATCGTCAGCGCACCGGAGATGAGGCTGCGTTCCAGCGCAAAGAAGCGCACGAAGACAGCAAGGCCGAGGATGCCGTAGACAATGGACGGCACGCCAGCCAGGTTGGCGATGTTCACTTCGATGATCTTGGCCCAGCGGCCCTTGCCGGCAAATTCTTCCAGATACAGCGCCGTGGACACTCCCACCGGGATCGAGATCAAGGCCACCAGGGCGCTGAGATACAGCGTGCCTACCAGGGCAGACTTGATGCCGGCACGTTCAGGGAAACGCGAGGGGAAGCTGCTGATGAACTGCCAGTCCAGCCAGCCAATGCCAGTGACGCAGACCTGGAACAGCAGCACACCCAAAAGGCCGATGCTGGCCCAGGTGACGCCGGCGCAGAGCATACGGAAATGCCGCGCCTTGCGGTGGCGGCGCTGCAGGTTGCGGTGTTCCTGTTCGCTGACGAAAGCCATGGTCGTTACCTGTCAGTCATACACTTCGCGGAAACGCGAAAGGATCAGCTGCGACACGATGTTGATGAGCAGCGTGATGGCGAACAGCACGAGGCCTACGGCGAACAGCGTCTGGTAGGCCACGCCACCCGAGGGCGTGTCGCCGAGGCTCACCTGCACGATGTACGCCGTCATGGTCTGGATACTTTCGAGCGGGCTCCACGACAGGTTCGGTGTCTGGCCTGCGGCGATGGTTACTGCCATGGTCTCGCCAATGGCGCGCGAGATAGCCAGCAGGAAGGAGGCCATGATGCCGGACAGCCCTGCCGGGACCACTATGCGCGCGGTCACTTCATAGGAGGTAGCACCCAGCGCGTAGGCAGCCTGGCGCAGGCTTTCGGGGACTGCGCGCAAGGCGTTGTCGCTCAGCGTGGCAATCATCGGCAGGATCATGATGCCCACCACAATCGAGGCGCTGAGCGCATTGAATACCTGGATGTCGGGGATGATGTTCTTCAACACCGGCGTGACGAAGGTCAGCGCGAAATAGCCGTAGACCACGGTAGGAATGCCTGCCAGCAGCTCAAGCACTGGCTTGCACCACGAGCGGGTGCGCTCCGAGGCGTACTCGCTGAGGTAGACGGCACTGGCAAGCCCCAGCGGCAGCGCGATGATGCCGGCCATGATGGTGATCTGCAGCGTACCCCACAGCAGGGGCAGCATACCGAACGAGCTCGGCTCCAGCAGCGGCACCCAACGCGTGCCGAAAAAGAATTCGATGGGACTGACGGTTTCAAAGAAGCCCACCGATTCCACCAGCAGCAGCGCGATGATGCCGACGGTCGTCACCAGCGAAATAGCCGTGCATATGCGCAACCAGGATTTGATGACAGCTTCGCCCCAACGGCGTTCTGCGCGGCGGATGCTGGTGCCGATGGCGGCCGTTTTGCTTGAGGCTGGGGTGCCTGGCGTGAGTGGCATGTCTGGCATGAGCAGTCGGTTCAGTGTCAGTGGTCGGGGTCAGTCATCGGGACTGGGGCCGTTATGCCGGCTCGCAAGCGGCCCAGTATAAATCAGGGCCGCGTGCATCAGAGTCAAGATTGCATCAAGAGCTGGTTAAGCCTCAGAACCCCTGCACGGCCTGCAGCGAAGCGTTGTAGTTTTCTGCAGGCAGCGCGATGTAGCCCACTTCATGCACCAACTGCGGGGCAATCTCGAGGTAGAACTCCACGAAGCGACGTACTTCGGGCTTGGCTGCACCGGTTTTGTTCAGGTAGATGAAGATCGGGCGCGAGAGCGGGCTGTAGGATCCGTCCTGGATCGTCTGCTCGTTGGGGAGCAGGGGGCCGTTGCCACCGTCAACCGGGACCAGCTTCAGGCGGGTTTGGTTGGCCAGATAGTAGGCATAGCCAAAAAAGCCCAGCGAGTACTTGTCGCCGGTGATGCCCTGGACCAGCACGTTGTCGTCTTCGCTGGCGGTGTAATCCGGGCGCGATACGCCAGCTTCACCGTTTACGGCTTCGGTAAAGTAATCGAAGGTGCCGGAGTCAGTACCGGGGCCATAGAGGCGGATCGGCTCGGCCGGCCACTCGGGGCGGATGTCGTCCCAGCTGTCCACGGTGCTGCCGGGCTGCCAGATCTGCTGCAGTTCGGCCACGGTCAGGTGATCCACCCAGGTGTTTTCGGGGTTTACGATGATGGAGAGTCCGTCATAGGCGACCGGGATTTCGAGGTAATCGATGCCATGGCTCCGGGCCTCGGCCGCTTCACTGTCCTTGATGGGGCGCGAGGCGTCGTTGATGTCGATTTCACCTGCCGCGAACTTCTTGAAACCACCACCGGTGCCTGACACGCCCACGGTGACGCGCACGCCGGGCTCAACCGTCAGGAACTCCTCGGCTACGGCCTCAGTGACAGGGTAGACAGTGCTGGACCCGTCAATGCTGACGGTGCCGCTGAGGCGGGCTACGCCTGCTTCGGTTGGGGCGGCAGCCTGCTCGCCGGAACAAGCGGCAAGGGCCAGCAGGCCGGACAGGGACAAAAGGGCAAGGCTCTTGCGGTTCAGGGAAAGCAGCATGGGAATCTCCGGCAGCGGGGGCTTACGGGGCCGGCATTCTGCTCGGCTTTTGTTAAGAGAAAATAAAGAACTTGGAGCTCAACTCTCTATATTTCAGGGCTTTATCAAATCTTAATAAATATTCAGGCCGTGCCACTGGAGGCCGTCAGTGGCATGCGGAAGCTGAAAACCGAACCGCGCCCCAGCTGGCTGAACACGGCCACGCTGCCGCCATGCCGTTCGGCGATGTTGCGCACGATCGACAGACCCAGCCCGGTGCCACCGAGGCTCTGGGACCGCGCCTTGTCTACCCGGTAGAAGCGCTCGAACACGCGTTCCTGGTATTGCGGACTGATACCGATACCGCTGTCTTCGACTTCCAGCATCAGTTCGTTGCCTGAGCGCGACAGGCGCACCTCGATACGGCCCTGCTCCGGCGTGTACTTGATCGCGTTGTCGATGAGATTGTCCACCAGCTGACTAAGGTTCTGGCGGTCGCCATATACGTCCAGTCGCTCCGAAGGCAGGCGTGTGCCGAGCTGCTGTTGCTTCAGCTCGGCCGCACCACTGGCGCTGGTCACCGCGCGCGTGGCCAGATCGACGAAGTTGATACGCGAGAACGAGTCCGTACCATGATCCGCCTCCAGGCGACTGATGGTCATGAGATCACCCACGAGCTGGCTCAGGCGGATGCTCTGGGCATGGATGCGCTGCATGAAACGCAGCAGCGTGTCGCGGTCCACATCGGGATCGTCCACCACAGTTTCGGACAGACCGCGGATTGCGGTAATGGGCGTCTTCAGCTCGTGCGAGGCATTCGCCACGAAGTCGGTACGGATACGCTCGAGGTGCCGGAGTTCGGAAACATCGTGCAGTACGAGGATGGCGCCAATAGGCCGATTGTCATCGTCGGCCAGGCTGGCCACGCACAAGTCGATGACGAGCTGGTCGCGGTTGCGCAGGTAGTCCACCTGGGTACGGATGACAGAACGGGTCCTCACAGCTTCATCCAGCGCCTGCGTGATCTTCTGCTCACGGATCTCTTGCCACACCGGCTTGCCCTTGCTCCTGCTGGGCTCCAACCCCAGCAGCGCGATGGCCGCGTCATTGATGTGCACGATCTGCTGGCGCTCGTCCACGTCGATCACGCCCTCCACCATGCCGGCAAAGATCGTCGCAAGACGGTTGCGGTCCGCCGTCAGGTCGCTGACGCGACCAGCCGAACTGCGTGCCAACTGGTTGATCGCGTCACCGAGGCGTTTCATGCCCAGCGCCCGGGCCTCGGGCACGCGCCGTTCGAAATCGCCTTGTGCGATCGCCACTGTGGTTTCGGTCAGCAATTCCACCGTGGCGGCGCTGCGCCATACCAGCAGGAAAGCCAGTGCACCGAGTGCAATGAATACGAGCAGCGCATCTCCTGCCACTTGCAGCTGCAGCTGACGAATTGCGGCATCGAGATCCTCGCGGGCACGCGCCACGCGCACGAAACCCAGCAGGTCACTGCTGCTGTATACCGGCAGCGCGCGATAGACAAAATTCTTGTTCACGGTGTTGCTGTAACGCTCCACCTCGCCCACACCGCGCGTCAGCGCCATTTGTATCTCCGGCCGCGGCAGGTGATTCTGCATCGCTGCCGGATCCTCCATGGTGTCGACCAGCACGAGGCCGTCCCCACGAATCATGGTGACGCGCAGACTGCTGTCCTCGGCAACGCTGGCAGCAAGATCGCGCAGAGTGGAAATGTCCTGGGTGGCGAGGGGCGCTATGCCGGCCTTGGACAGCAACGACAATTGGGCTTCGAGGCGGGCAGAGTCCTCGCGCGCTTCGATGCGGGCGATGTCCTGCACTTGCAGAAAGCCGGTGACACCGGTGGCGAGCAGCAGCAACCCGAGGTAAATGAGATAGTTGCGCCAAAAATACAGGGACTTGAGGATGTTCAATGCAATCCGCTCAATCCGCCATCCTGTACCCGACACCGCGGATGGTTTCAATCAACGGCGGATCCAGATCCATTTTCTTGCGGATGCCACGGATATGCACGTCGATGTTGCGGTCAACGATCACGACATCATCGCCCAGCGCCTTGTTCAGCAGCTGTTCGCGCGAGAACACGCGGCCAGGAAAGCTGGCCAGGAAGTGCAGCAGACGGAATTCGGTGGCAGTAAGCTTGATCTCGCGTCCGGCGTGCGTGACCTTGTGCTTGCTGCTGTCGATGATGAGCTCACCCAATACGATGAGCTCCTGGGCGCTGGCTTTTTCCACCAGCACACCGCGGCGCAATACAGCCTTGACGCGCGCCACCAGCTCACGTGGACTGAAAGGCTTGCATATATAGTCGTCGGCGCCCACGCCAAGTCCGAGGACGATGTCGCTTTCCTCGCCTTTGGCAGTGACCATGATGATGAGCGTGCCCTGAGTCTGGGCATCCTTCTTGATGGTGCTGCAGATTTCCACGCCGTCCATGCCGGGCAGCATAAGGTCCAGCAGCACAAGGTCGGGCACCTGCTGACGCACCAGCGCGAGGCCGCGGATGCCATCGGTGGCGGTATGGATTTCATACCCCTCACGCTTCAGGTTGTAGCTCAGCACCTCGAGAATATCGGGCTCATCTTCGATGATGACGATCTTTTTCTTGCTCACGGAGACGACCTTCGTGTTAATAACGCGTTGTGAGGGTATTAACAAAGCGCGCGCAGACTACCATGTACGAATAAAGATCCAGTTAAGAGTCTGTTGTGTTTTCAGCAAATCCGCTGCTCGCGCTGCCCTGGCCTCGAAGTTTTCACCTCACCTTCGGTCCCTTGGGCAACCCGTGCAGGTTGCCCCGTTTTTGCCTGTTCGGCAATAATGGCGATTCCAGGAGCAAGCCCCAATCAGCATCATTCACCTGGTCTGCCTGCCCAACTACAGATCTCGAGCCATGAATCCGAAAGAAAGCAGCGACGAGCCGGTCATGGTCAGCGACAAGCCGATGGATGACAGGACCGCCACCAGGCGCCAGCGCTATGAAGAACTGGTAAAGGCGTACTACAACGACATTTATCGCTACGCGTACTGGCTGTGCAAGCGCCGGCCACTGGCCGAGGACCTGACGCAGGAAACTTTCATGCGAGCCTGGCGAGCCTTCGACAGCCTGCAGAGTGATGCCGCTGCCAAGGCCTGGCTTTTCACCATCCTGCGGCGCGAAAACGCCCGGCCGTATGAGAAATTCCAGCCTGAGCTCGACGATATCGACGACTACGAGGCTGCACTGCCCGACAGCCACCACCACGAACCGGACCAGCAGATGGAGGTACGCCTGCTGCACAAGGCAATGGCGGCACTGGAGCCGGAGTACCGCGAACCACTGGTGCTGCAGGTCGTAGGCGGCTTCAGTGGCGAGGAAATAGCCAGCATGCTGAATCTCAACAACAACACGGTGATGACCCGGTTGTTCCGGGCCAGGAACAAGTTGAAGGCAATACTGGACAACGACAGCTCCCGCGAGGACAGCCCAGGCAATGAATGAGACCCCTGATCAAACTGCTGCAGCCGCCCAGGATCCTTTCGAGGCGCGCCTGCACGCGGCCCTCAATGCCGTACAGTCGCCAGTCGGCCTGCAACAGCGACTGCTCCAGATCCCCGATCTTGATATCCCGGACCGCAGTACTGCAGGTGCAGGGCTTGCCCATGGCGCGGTGACAGCCGAGGCCGCCAACGAATCGCAGTTCCTGCGCCGACTGCTGCCGGCCGCAGCCGCCCTGCTGCTGGCCATCGGCATCGGCTTGTTTTACGAGCCAGACCTGAATGCCGCGCTGGCCAGCGAGATTTTTGGCCATATCTATTACGAAGAACCCTTCTACGGCAACGGCGAGGTGCTGCCGATGGCGGAGGTCAATGCCCGACTGCAGCCGCTCACCGGCGATTCACTGCAGGCGGTGGGTTCCGAGGTGCTGGAAGTCACCTTTGCCAAGGACTGCTACATCGCCAAAAAACGCACTATGCATCTGGTGATGAAGGGCAAGACCGGCCCGGTAAACGTCATGATGATTCCGGACCAGGTGGTGGATCATGAAGTCGAGATTGCGGACCAGCGCTTCAGCGGACTGGTGACACCGGCCTCCGGCGGCACGCTGGTGGTAGTGGGCAACAAGCAGGAACCGATCAGCGCCTACCGCGATATGGTCGCCGCCCAACTGCACTGGGACTACTAGGTGGGGGCGGGCCCCCGCGCCCGCCCGTGGTCCGATTGACTCCATGCCCCGCGCCCGCCCGTGGTCCAATTGACGCCCAGACATGGGCGGGCGCGGGGGCCCGCCCCTACGGGGCCTTTCGTTTGAGGGGGGCGAAGCCGGATTTGTCGGCAACCACCTTGCTGATTTTTTCTGCCGCGGCCCCGGACCCGGGCTCAGCGTTGACCGCAACACTGTCGGGATTGCTCGGCTTGCGGCGCTTGCCGACATTCTTCAGCACGCGATGACGCTGCTCGGCCTTGGGCTTGACCTTCTTCTTGTCCCTGGCTGCCTTTTCTTCCTTGTCCTTTTCTTTCTCCTTCTTCTTTGACTTGTCTCCCGCCGATTTCTTCGCAGGACCCTGGAAGCGCGCTTCCATGCCCGTCACCTCGCGACGACCGAAGGTGACGCCCAAGTAACGCTCGATGCTGGACATCAGGTTCCACTCCTGCGGCGCGATCAGCGACAACGCAAGCCCGGGCGCGCCGGCACGACCTGTGCGGCCGACGCGATGCACATAGTCGTCACCGCTGCGCGCCATTTCGAAGTTCAGCACCAGGTCCACGCCTTTCACGTCCAACCCGCGCGCCGCAAGGTCCGTAGACACGAGGATCTGCACGTTGCCTTGACGGAACCAGTGCATGATGCGCTTGCGGTCATCCTGCTCCATCTCGCCGTGCAGGGCGGCGACACGGCTCTTGGCCTTGCCCCGGCCCTTCCACATTGAATTGTCCTTGGACAGGCTGCGGTCACGCTGCTGCTGCAGGAATTCCGCCAACTGCTGTGCCTGATCGCGCGTATTGGTGAAGATCAGGGCCTTTTCGTAGGGCAGGTTCGCCAGCAACCAGCTGGTCAGCTTTTTCTTGTGGGCCGGATCATCCGCGAGGATGAGTTCCTGCGTGATGAACTGGTGCTCGGCCCGGTGCGTGCCGATGGCCACCACCTTGGGTTCACGCAGCACCTCGGTGGCAATGCGGCCGATACCAGTGTGGTTCAGGGTGGCCGACAAAAGGAAGGTCTGGCGCGCGGGTGAGCAAGCCTGAACCATGGTCATCACATCGTCACGGAAGCCCATGTCGAGCATGCGATCAGCTTCATCGAGCACGAGGAATTCCAGATCGCCGAGCACCAACGCGCCCTTGCGCAGATGCTCCAGCACACGGCCCGGGGTGCCGATGATGAATTCGGGATTCTTGCGGATCATCGCCTTCTGTTCGGTGTAGGAGGTGCCACCCACCAGCACACCGGTAGTGATGCGTGTGAACGACGCGAGATCGCGGCAGTGCTTGTCCACCTGCATGGCCAGCTCACGCGTGGGCAGCAGGATCAAGGCGCGCGTGGCCGTGGTGGGTTCGGGTTTTTCCAGCATCTTGTGCAGGATGGGCAGCAGGTAGGCTGCGGTCTTGCCGCTGCCGGTCTCGGCACTGGCCTGCAGGTCGTGGCCCTCGAGCGCCAGCGGGATCATCCCGTCCTGCACGGGAGTGGGCTGGCTAAGCTGGAGTTTTTCCAGCGCTTTCAGCAGGCGCTCATTCAATCCGTAATCTGTGAACACGTGCTGTACCTCGCAAAAATGTGGGCTATTGTAACGGTATGGGCAAAGGGAGAGAATGCCCGCCCTTCTGCGGGGACACGATTGCAACATGAACCATCTGGACCAATTGCTGCGCTTCAGCTTCGACGAGCTCGATATCCGCGGTGAAATCGTCTATCTGGATGAGAGCTGGGCTCAGGTACTGGCACGCCACGATTACCCTCCCAATGTCCGCAAGCAACTCGGCGAAGCACTGGCCGTAGTGGCCTTGCTGCGTGCCACGATCAAGTTCGACGGCACGCTGATACTGCAGGTACAAGGCAAAGGTCCGCTGCGCAGCCTCGTGGCCCAGATCACGAGCCAGGGCGCCTTGCGCGGTCTCGCACGCTGGGAAGGCCTGATTCCTGCCGGCCCGGTGAGTGAGGTCTTTGGTGCGGGCAGCCTCATCATCACCGTCATGAAAGACAGCGGAGAACGCTACCAGAGTATCGTGGAACTGGCCGGTACTACACTCAGCGAAGCGTTGGACCGCTATTTTGAACAATCCGAACAATTGCCCACGAGCTTTCGCCTGCATGTGTCACCGCAGCGCGTCGCTGGCTTCCTGCTGCAGGCACTGCCTGTCTCCAGCAACGGCAGTCGCAGGGAGGATGACCGCGCCGAAGACTGGAACCGCATCAACATTCTCGCTGACACCTTGCAGGCCGATGAATTGCTGCAGGAACAACCCCTGCGGCTGCTGCACAAGCTTTTCCACGAAGAACAAGTGCATTTGTTCGATCCGGTTCCCCTGCACTTCTCCTGCACCTGCTCACGCGACAAGGTGGAAAAGACCCTGATCACCTTCGGCGCGCAGGATCTCGAAGACATCATCGTGCAGGAAGGCAGCATCAAGGTCGACTGCGAATTCTGCAACCAGCACTACAGCTTCGACCGCAGCGATGTGGCGCGGCTGTTCCGTCCCGACGCCACACCGCCAGATGGCACCATCCTGCACTGAGCTCAGGCGCTCACAGCCTTCTCCTTGCGTCTTACTGCATCCAGCAGATTGTGCAGCAAGTGGCGTCCGGCATCTCCACCCGCGCTGAGAATCGACTCGGGATGGAACTGCACGGCAAATACCGGCAGGTGCCGATGCTGCACGGCCATCACGGCGCCGTCTTCGCTGCGCGCACAAACCTCCAGCACGGCAGGCACGCTTGCTGCGACCAGTGAGTGGTAGCGTCCTACGCGCAAACCCTGCGGCAACCCGTCGAACAGCACACCACGCTGCTGTTGCAGGCATGAAGGCTTGCCGTGCATCGGTTGCGGCAGCACGGCGAGGCTGCCACCGAAGTATTCGACGATACCCTGCAGGCCAAGGCACACACCGAATACCGGCATGCCATGCGCCAACGCCAGCGTCAGGCTCTGCGCTACCTGCTGCTCATCCGGACGACCAGGACCCGGCGATAGCACCACGAGATCCGGCCGGAATTCGGGCAATTCTGCGGGCACCAGTGCCGGCCGCACGGTGCGCACCTCGGCTCCGGTTTCCTGCAGATATGACGACAGCGTATGCACGAACGAGTCGTGATGATCCACCATGAGGATGCGCAGGCCCTGCCCTGCTTGCGGCGGTGCACTTGTCCCGACAAGCGGCGCTGCCGCAGCAGGAAGCTGCAAGGCCTGCAGCAGCGCACTGGCCTTGAGCCGCGTCTCGGCTTCTTCGGCCTCGGGAATGGAATCCGCCAACAGCGTGGCGCCTGCCCGTACCTCGGCCTGCCCGTCCTTGATGCGGATGGTGCGCAGCGTCAGTCCGCTGTTGAGGCTGCCGTTGAAATGCAGGCAGCCCATGGCACCACCGTACCAGTGGCGCACGCTCGCCTCGTTGTCCTCGAGAAACTGGATGGCCGCCTGCTTCGGCGCCCCCGTCACGGTGACAGCCCAGGCATGCGACAGGAACGCGTCCAGTGCATCGAGGCCTGGCTTCAGTTCGCCCACCACATGATCCACGGTATGGATCAGGCGCGAATACAGTTCGATGAGCCGGCGCCCGCGCAGCTGCACCGAGCCAGGCACACACACACGGCTCTTGTCGTTGCGGTCCACGTCCGTGCACATCGACAGTTCGGCTTCTTCCTTTTCAGAATTCAACAAGGCGCGGATCTGCTCGGCATCTTCCAGCGCGTCGCGCCCGCGCGCGATGGTGCCGGAGATCGGAGAGGTCTCGACCTGCCGGCCCTCGACGCGCACGAACATCTCGGGCGAGGCCGCCACCAGATATTCGGCAGCACCGAGATTCAGCAGCGCGCCGTAGGGTGCCGGGTTCTGCTGCTGCAGACGCTGGAACACGCGCGACGGCGCATCGCTGCAGGCGCGGCTGAAGGTCTGGCCCGGCACCACTTCGAACAGATCACCCCGATGGAAGGCATCCAGCGCTTTGCGCACCACCGCAGCATAGGCACCGGGCGCATGATCGCTGCACGGTTCCGGCGCTCCCCTGCCGGGCACGAAGGCCACTTGCGGCACGGCTCGCGGCAGCCCTGCCGTACTCAGCCGGCGTGCTTCCTGTTCACAGGCAAAATCGTAGACATGCTGCTGTGCCACTTCACGCTTGTGGTCTACCACGAGGATACGATCCGGCAGGTACAGCAGCAGATCACGCTGGTTGTCCTCGCGTATGAGGCGCTGCTGCACGGCTTCGAACTGGAAGGCCAGTTCGTAGCCGAAGGCACCGTAGAGCCCCAGCTGGGTGTCCTCAGCGCTGCCGAACAGGGCCAGCAAAGTGCGCAGCACCGTGAATACGCTGCGCTGGCGCGTGCGCTCTTCCTCGAAGCGCACGGGCGCAGCCGTTCGCACGCGGAACGCCAGGCGCTCCGGCGTCCGTCGCAGGTCGGCGTAGTCCTCGCCTGCCCTGAATTGCGGACTCAGCATCTGCAGCAACACCTGCCCGCGCGCGTTGAGGGCAGTAAACTCCAGGTGCCGCCCCCGCGCCGCAATCTGCAGCGGCGGAGCGCTGAAGCCAAGGTCCCAGCGGGTATAACGTCCCAGGTAATCGCAGGCGGAACTCAGCAGCACGCCGGGCGTGCTGTCGAGTGCCGTCATCAATTCCTGTTTGGCTTCCACGCCGTCCACGCCGGTACTGGCACGATATACGGTGAGGCCGCCGCGGGTGCGGTACTGCGTGCTTTGCATGTCTTTCACTGGGTGCTCCTCGCGTTGCTGTGGTTGCTGCGGCAACCCTGGCGGAGGGACCTCGTGCATGGCGCAGAATGGAACTGCGCGAAACAAAAAAGGCCGCCTTGTTGCCAGGACGGCCTTCTCTTTATCGTTGTGATCCCGCGAACAGGATCAGACAGGGGCAAGACGCAAGCGCGTTACACCTGTCGGGAAGAGTGGTGGCTGCCCGACTGAACGAGCCACCACCAACGTTTGCCTTGAATGAATGTTTGCATGGCGCGCATGGTGCCTTTGGCTCTACTGGCTGTCAACCCGCAATGCGCGTCCTGTTCCAGTCGTTCCACCCGGATCAAATATCCTGACCCCTTGCTTCTGGATCAGTAGTTGATCTGCAACTGCAGGCGCAGGGCGTCGGTGTCGAAGTGCACATAGTCTTCGCGGCCACTGCGGTTTCCGGTCACGAGGTTGTTGCGATCCATCTGGTGCCAGACCGCCGCCAGCTCCACTTCCCGGGCGATCTGCCATTCCACGCCCAGCTCGATGTCGTTGACTTCGTTGACCGGGGCGTTGGTCTCGGCCTTGTTGGCACCGTCGAAGTACTGCCACTTCACGAAGGGCAGGAAAGTGCCAACGCTGGTATCGAACTTCATCATGGCCTGGATGTATCCGCCATCGAGGTCGCCCTGTGTCATCGTATTGGTGGCAGTGTCCAGGGCCGGGGTATCGCCCCAGTTCCACTCTGCCTGCAGGCCGAAGGGCTGCGGGTACCAGATGGCGGACACACCGACACGCTGATCATCGAAGCCGTCGGCATACCGTCCAGGCACCACAGGCGTCAAGCTCAGGTTGCCGGCGCTGCGGTAGGCGCCGGTGGTGGGTACGTATTTGCCCGAATAGGCCTGGACGCCGGCCTCGAAGTACTGGCCATCGCTGAACTTCCACGGGTAGTTCAGGCGCACCACGACATGCTGGTTGTTGTTGCGGTCGGCGCGGTTGGCGCCCTGACCGTTGTAGGCACCAATGCCAAACATGCCATAGTTGCCACTGTGCTTGAGGCCCAGTGAGTTGATCTCGTTGAAGCGCTCCTGCACGAGTTCCGGCGTGTAGTAGTAGAAGAGGCCAAGATCGCGCTCGTCGCGCACGGCGCTGTTCAGTGCATCCACGCGGTCCAGCGCCAGGCGGTTGGAGCTCGACTGCATGTTCTCCCAGCCGAAGGGCACCTTGGACTGGCCAACCCGCAGGCGGTGCACGCGGTCAGTGGTCAGGTATACATCACCGTAGGCGTCACGCAGCTGGGCGATGTTGCCGGTGGTGCCGGCGGAGCTGGCGAAGTCGGGCTGGATGTAGAACGACAGGCGCTCACCCACGTCACCCTGGAACACCAGGCGGGCACGGCGGATCAGGAAGTTCTTGTCGGCGTCGGCGAGAGAATTGGAATCGCCTACGGAGCGGTCTGACCACAGGTTGATGCCTTCGTCGCCGCCAAGCATCCCGGTATAGCGATTCTGCACGTAGCCGCGGATCGAGAAGCTGTCGGTCCAGCTGCGCGGCTTGGGCTTGGCGCTTTCCACCATCACGGCTTCGACCTTGCGTTCGAGTTCGGCCAGACGCACCACAGGCAGCTCGGTCTGGGCGGGCGCTGCGGCCGGCGCCGCGAGATCGGCAGCACTCAAGCCTTCCTTCTGCATCAGCACGTCATACTGCGCCTGCGTGATTGCACCATTGCTGAGCAGGATGTCGAGCAGCTCCTTGTCGGCAGCCTGGACCTGGCCCGCAGCAAGCAGCAGCATGAGGATGGTCAGGGTTGGCTTAACAAAGCCATTGCTGTTGAAATTCATGGATTTATTCCTCTCCCGCAGGCCAGCTTAAAGGTCTGATAAAGACAGGAGCTGGCGAGTGCGCGCACTTTATGAAAGATGCGTTAAGGCGGAATTAATCCGGCATGAAGGGTTTGTTCGGATTAGGTAAAGATTTGGTTAAGCCGCAGCTGCAAGTTCACTACCTGGGCCACTGCAGAAACAACGACAGGGAGGCTGTGCCGGCCGGCATGCCGAGGCAGTCGAGCGTATCAAGCAGCAGGTGCACCAGCAGACCGGCGCCGAGGAGGCGGGTGGGCTTGTATGTCGCGAACCCCATGTAGAGCAGCACGGCAGGCCAGGTATGCAGCGGATGAAAGCCCATGCTGCAGCGCAGCGGCTCGTACACCGGCGTGGCCAGCAAATGATCGAGGTCGATCACCATGCCCAGCATAAGCAAGGCATAGACCTGCCACCAGGGTTTGGCCTTGACGAACATCGCGAGCAAGGCAGGAACAGTGAAATGCAGGAGGATATGCAGCATGCGGCTGGCTCACAGCACCTTGGTGGCCTGGTGGAACCGCAGCTGCCAGCACTGCAGCGCCCCGCTGAAACTCCACAGGGACACATGGCGCGCGCCCTTGCTGGTGGAGCGCTGCGGGGCAATTTGCTGCGCGTGATAGCGCACGAGACACAGCCCCTGCGCGAGTTCCTGCACATCCATGTCCCTGAGTTGCCAGCGCGCCGCGGGATTCTTCTGCAGCAGCCAGCCCAGCACCTCGTTGCGCGAGGTCTCGCCGCCCACAGCATTCACTTCGATGAATTCAGGTGCCAGCAGGCGCTCCAGCGCTGCCGGATCCCGCAGGTGGTCACCGTGCAGCAGCGTCTCTTCGAGGGACTGCAGCAGCGCCGCATGGCTCACCGGAGTCGCACTCCCGGATGTCCCAATCCCATGGCCTGACGACTCAGCACATGCTTCAGCGATGGCAGCAGGTCGATGCTGGCCATACCGAAGCGGCGTGCCCACACCAGCGGCGTGCTGTTGCTGGAGAACAGCCGCGTCATGTAGTCGCTGAAGCTGATGGTGAGTTGCTGGTCGCTGAGTGCGCGTGCGAGGTAGACCTGCAGGCGCGGGAAGGCTCCGGGGTCCGTGCCTGTGCGCAGCGAGTGCAGGATGTTGTCGGCCAGCAGCAGGGTGTCGCGCAAGGCGAGGTTGAAGCCCTGCCCCGCTACCGGATGCAGCGTATGTGCCACGTTGCCCAGCAGGACGAGGCCGGGACGAATCTGCTCCTGCGCCACTTGCAGTACGAGTGGGTAGGACGCGCGCTTGCCCACCCGCGTGAAAGCACCGACGCGGTCACCGAAATCAGCGTGCAGACGCTGCAGGAACTCGGCATCAGGCAATGCCAGCACCTCGCCGGCGGTAGCCGAAGGCTGCGTCCACACCAGCGCTGCGCGATGTTCCCCGGCGAGATCCGCCAGCGGCAGCAAGGCCAGTGGACCCTTGGGCGTAAAGCGCTCGTAGGCCACGCCGCCATGCGGCCGGGTGAAACTCACGTTGGCGATCACGGCAGTCTGGTCGTAGGGGCTTTGCTCAACGTGAATGCCAAGCTGCGTACACAGACCGGAACGCCCGCCTTCGGCCAGCACCACCAAAGCAGCGCTGATCTCTTGTACCCCGCTTGCGGTCTGCAACTGCAACTGCATGCCCTGCGGCACCGGGCGCAGCTGCAGCACCTTGGCTGGTGCACATATTTCAATGTCGTGTCGCGCCAGCAGTGCGCGGTTCAATGCCCGGCCCAGCGCAGCGTTCTCCACGACATGACCAAGGGCGGCGACGCCTTCATCAGTGCCGTGCAGGCGGACCGTGCCGAAGCGGCCCTGGTCGGAGACATGGATGTCGCCAATGGGTTCGGCAAAGGCACTGCAATCCTGCCACAAGCCCAAGAGCTGGAAACTGGCGACAGTGCCGGCCGACAGCACCGTGGAGCGTGCGTCATAGCCCGGCTGGTGGGCGGGACCACTGTCGTGGATGGCGGCAGCTTCCACCATCAGCACACGCGCGCTGTCAGGCAAACCGCCGGCAGCCAGCGCACAGGCGAGGCTGCTGCCCACCATACCGCCCCCGATGATCAGCACGTCATAGTGTGAATGGGCGGGAGCAGCCATGGCCTGTCAGTTACCTGCCATGAAGGCTTCGATGTCAGCGACGGTCTTGGGCAATCCAGCTGTCAGCACTTCGTGGCCGGATTTTGTCACGGCGACGTCATCCTCGATGCGCACACCGATGCCGCGCCAGCGCGCTTCCACCTTGGTGTTGTTCGGTGCGATGTAAAGGCCGGGCTCCACCGTCAGCACCATACCGGGTTCCAGCTGGCGCCACTTGCCGTCGATCTTGTAGTCGCCGACATCATGCACGTCCATGCCGATCCAGTGACCGGCGCGGTGCATGTAGAAATCACGATAGGCGCCGCTGTCGATGTTTTCCTGCACCGTGCCTTGCAACAGACCCAGCTCGATGAGGCCGGCCGTGAGCACCTGCACGGTTACGTTGTGCGGATCGTCCCAGTGGTTGCCGGGCTTCACCACTTCGATGGCTTCCAGCTGCGCCTTCAGTACAAGCTCATGGATGGCTTTCTGTTCGGGTGTGAATTTGCCATTCACGGGGAAGGTGCGCGTGATGTCCGACGCGTAGTGTTGATATTCGCAGCCCGCATCGATCAGCAGCAGGTCGCCGTCATTCAGCACCATGTTGTTCTCGTTGTAGTGCAGGATGCAGGCATTTTCGCCACCTGCCACGATGGAGGTGTAGGCCGGCGCCGTGCAGCCGGAGCGGAAGAACTCATGCAGGAATTCTGCCTCCACTTCGTATTCGTACATGCCTGGCTTGCAGACCTTCATCGCACGTTTGTGCGCGCGCACCGCGATCTGGCCCGACAGCCGCATCAGTTCGATCTCGGCCTTGGACTTGATGAGACGCATCTCGTGCAGCAGGTGATCCAGCACCAGGAATTCGCCGGGTGAATGCACGCCACTGCGTACCTTCTTGCGCACGACCTTCACCCACTCCATCACGCGATGATCAAACTGCTCATCCTTGCCCATCGCGTAGTACACGCGCTCGCGGCCTTCGATGAGACCCGGCAGGATGTCGTCGATGTCGGCAATGGGGAAGGCGTCATTCACACCCAGCGTGGTGACGGCAGCTTCTGGTCCCAGCAAGCGGCCATTCCACAGCTCCTTGAGCGGATCTTTCTCCTGGCAGAACAGCAGGCATTCTCCCTTTTCGCGGCCCGGCACCAGCACCAGAACACTGTGCGCTTCGGTAAGACCGGTGAGGTAATACATGTCGCTGTTCTGGCGATAGCGGTAATCGCTGTCGCCATTGCGCAGCACGGTGTTGGCCGCGGACACGATGGCAATGGAGTTGGGCTCCATATGGTTCATCAGATCCTTGCGGCGCTGCTGGAATTCCTTGAGCGTAATGGGCATGTCGGGTTCTCGCGTTGATCAGTGCAGGAGCCGGTCGTTGTCGGGATCGTCGTCGGGGTCGGTGAGTTCCTGGTCCGAGTCGGGCGTTGCGCGCTGCTTGTCCTCGCCAGAATCGTCTTGCGTATCGTCGTGCATCTGCTCGAATACGGCCAGCGCGGCCATGCGGACGTATTCCACGAGCTCCATGAAATAGTTTTCGTTGTCTTCGCTGTCAGCATCGGGCACTTCTACCTCGGCCAGTTGCCCGAAGTCGTTGAGGATCTCCATCACGTCCACGCCCAATGGTGTCTGCGGCTGCATGTAGCCGGCGGCAAAACCGATATTGAACCAGTCGCACCACTGCCCCAGCGCGGAGAGACGCTCGACCAGGCTGCTGTCATCTTCCGGCAACAGGGGCTGGAAACTGTAGTCGCCCTGTTGCAGTTCATCGCGCACGTCCGTGCCCAGGCGTTCGAGCAGGCGCAGCACCACATCGGGCAGCGTGTTTTCGAACAGGTCGGCAAAAATCTCGGAATCGGGTTCGGCCCCGCTGCTGAGATAGCCGGTGACAGCACCGTGCAGACTGGAGGGACTGATATCTGGCGCTGCTTCGGCAAGCAGTTGCCGCATTAGGTTGTAATCGGGCTGCATTCGGGGATTCCGTACAAGAGCCCGACATCATAGCAAATCAGGCACGACACTTGTCCCGGCAGTGGCACAAATCTTTCCCGACCGGCTGATTCCCGGGCTTGCGTTGACCCGGAGAGGTGCGCGTTTTATAGTTGCTGAGACCCTTAAAAGCAGCGCCCAAAACCCCATGAGCACCAGCAATTTCAAGACCCTGGAAAGCAAAGTTGATGAGCTTATTAAGCTTTGCGGCGACATGAAAAAGGAAAACCAACTGCTGCGTGACAAGGAAAACCACTGGCAGCACGAGCGCGAAACCCTGCTCGGCAAGCATCAGCTGGCGCGGGTGCGTCTCGAAAAGGTGCTGCGCCGCCTGAAGGCCCTTGAAGAAGGACAAGCATGATGCCCGCCCCTACCGGCTCAGTAACCATCACCATTCTCGGCCGCGAATACCAGATCGCTTGCCCGCCGGAAGAAGAAGAGGCGCTGCGCAAGTCTGCGCGTTACCTCGACAAACAGATGGAACAGGTCAAGGGCCGCGGCAGTTCGCTGGGCTACGAAAAGATCGCAGTGCTGGCCGCACTGAACATCACGCACGATCTGCTGAAGAAAAGCCATCAGGCCAACACCAGCGAGACCGACTCACAGCGCGAACTCCGGCAGATCGAACAGAAGATCGATGCCGTCCTGCATGCCGGCCGCCAGATCGAAATCTGATCACATGCCGCAACAGCAATGACAAAGTGGCAACTGGGGCTATAATGCCCACTCTCCCTGGAATATTTGCCAGCTGAAAGTGTTCTTGAGCCGATAATCCAAACCCGGAGGCCTAGCCCAAAAGCGCGGTGTGCATGTCCGCTCGACGGAAAGCCTGAAGCGCCGGACTGGCCACCACCTGAACCATACGGTTCAGGACTATTTCGGCAGCGGTATTCCGGGGAATCCAACTACTTCTGATTCTGCTTTTTTCCATCGCGTTTTCCGTACTGCAATTCCCGCACAGGCAGCAGCTTTGGTTTCCGCCCCCGCCATTGATTCGCTACAGCAGCAGAAGCGCCGAATCCGCGCCGACATGCGCCGCCTTCGTCGCGCCCTCACGTCACGTCAACAAAAGCAGGCTTCACGCGCTTTGCATCGCCATGTCGTGCGGACAGCGCTGTTCCGCTTCAGCCGCCGCATCGCCTTCACGCTGGCGCGCGACGGCGAGATTGATCCGCTGCCCTTGCTGCAGACAGCACTGAAACGCGGCAAGGCCTGTTACCTCCCCGTGATGAATCGCCTGGGCGAAGACCGCCTGAGTTTCCGGCGCTGGCTGCCGGGGCAACGTCTGGTGAAAGGCGCCTGGGGCATTCCCGAGCCGCGCCTGGCCAAGGCCTGTGCACCACGCTTCCTCAGCCTGGTATTGCTGCCGCTGGTGGCCTTTGACGCCAATGGCAACCGGCTCGGCATGGGCAAAGGCTTTTATGACCGCAGCTTTGCTTTCAGACAGCGCGCTCGGGCAAGCCGCCCAACGCTGGTAGGCATGGCGCATGAATGCCAGAGGGTCGAAGCACTGGAAGTAGCGTCCTGGGACGTGCCTCTGGGGGGAATCGTGACAGATCAGCGCTGGTACAGGAGCTGATCCAGGTGAAGCAGCAGCCTAGAGCAGTCCGCTCTGAGCGACGGAGCTGATCAGGAGCCCGGCCCCGAAGGCCAGGTACAGCAGGATCATCAGGTCTGGTTTCTTCTTCATGTGCCCCTCTCCCGGGTGTATTGCACGGCGAACCTGGAACCATCGATATCAAGTTAGGACCATTTTTTAACAACTTAAATTATGTTTTACTCATAACTTGCTGAACTCTAATACTTTTATCATCTTCGCGCAAGCACTTTCCCAGGATCAGCCCTGGCATGGCCGGCACGCAAGGACCAAGCGCTACCAGACTGTCCACCACCCCGGCCTTTGGTAGACTGCCGCATCAGGAACCCGTCAACTTCTTCGCCGTCAGGACTTTTTATTTATGAATCAAGATGCTATGAAAAAGGCAGTGGCCCACGCCGCCTTTGAACACGTGAGCGCACGCCTGCAAAAAGACAGCGTGATCGGGGTTGGTACCGGTTCCACCGCCAACTTCTTCATAGACGAACTGGCTGCGCTGAAGGACGAACTCCAGGCCACCGTGGCCAGCTCCGAGGAAAGTGCGCGGCGCCTGCGGGCCCACGGCATCCCGGTGGTGGAACTCAACAGCGTGGGTATGGTGGACATCTATGTGGACGGCGCCGACGAGAGCAACGAGCACCTGCAACTCATCAAGGGCGGCGGTGCCGCGCTGACGCGCGAGAAAATCGTGGCGGCCGTGGCGCGCGAGTTCGTCTGCATTGCCGATGGCAGCAAGCTTGTTTCCATCCTCGGCAAGTTTCCATTGCCGGTGGAAGTGATCCCGATGGCACGCAGCCATGTAGCACGCCAGATCGTGAAGCTCGGCGGCGACCCGGTGTGGCGCGAGAAAGTCGTTACCGACAACGGCAACATCATTCTGGACGTATACAACCTCGACATCGTCGATGCGCGCAAGCTCGAGAGCGACCTGAACCAGATCCCAGGAGTTGTAACGAACGGTCTGTTTGCCCTGCGCCCCGCAGACATACTGCTGCTGGGCACCGAGTCCGGCGTGAAGACCATGCGCGCGAAATAGCGATACTTCTCGCGAAGCTCAGTTTACCTGTGGCTTGTAGACGCCTTTGGCGTAGCGGGTGGCCATGTCTTCGAGGTTGTAGATCTTGCCGATGGTGCTGATCTGGTTGGCGGTGCCGAAGGCCACGAGGCGTTCTTTCACTACGGCCTTCATCGCGTCCATGGTGGGCTTGAGGAACTTGCGCGGATCGAATTCGCTGGGGTTTTCGGCGAGGAATTTGCGTACCGCGCCAGTAGAAGCCAGACGCAAGTCCGTGTCGATATTGACCTTGCGCACGCCATTCTTGATGCCTTCCTGGATCTGTTCCACGGGCACGCCGTAGGTTTCCTTTATCTCGCCGCCGTACTGGTTGATGATCTTCAGCCATTCCTGCGGCACCGAAGAGGAACCATGCATCACGAGATGCGTGTTGGGCAGGCGACGGTGGATCTCGGCGATACGACCGATGGCCAGAATGTCGCCCGTGGGCGGACGCGTGAACTTGTAGGCGCCATGGCTGGTGCCCACGGCGATGGCAAGTGCATCGACGTTGGTGTCGGCCACGAAGCGTGCGGCTTCTTCCGGATCGGTCAGCAGCTGGCTGTGGTCCAGCTGGCCTTCGGCGCCAATGCCGTCTTCTTCGCCGGCCATGCCGGTTTCAAGTGATCCCAGGCAGCCAATCTCACCTTCGACGCTGACGCCGCAGGCGTGTGCCATGGCCACGGTGGTGCGGGTGACACCCACGTTGTAGTCGTAGTCCTTCGGCGTCTTGCCGTCTTCACCCAGCGAGCCGTCCATCATCACGGACGAGAAACCGAGCTGGATGGAGCGCTGGCAGATCGAAGGCGACACGCCATGGTCCTGATGCATCACGATGGGGATGTGCGGAAATTCTTCGATAGCCGCCTGGATGAGGTACTTGAGAAAGTTGGAACCGGCATATTTGCGCGCACCGGCAGAGGCCTGCAGGATCACAGGGCTGTTCACCTCATCGGCGCCCATCATGATGGCGCGCACCTGTTCGAGGTTGTTGACGTTGAAAGCAGGAACGCCATAGGCGTGTTCTGCGGCGTGGTCGAGCAACTGACGGAGACTGATGAGAGCCATACATTACCTTTGCTTGTCTGATGAGCGTTGAATGAACCTGCGTACTGCTGCGCCCGCGCTTCATTCCCCTGTTATGGTTGTTTGAATTGTTGGTCGTCTTGCTGTTGCTGTCAGCGCTTGCCACGCTCTTCGAGAATCGCTACTGCCGGCAGCACGTCGCCCTGCACGAATTCCAGGAAGGCTCCACCCCCGGTGGAGATGTAGGAAATCTGCTGCTCAATGCCGTATTTCTCGATGGCCGTGATAGTTTCGCCACCACCTGCAATGGAGAAGCCGGGGTTGGCAGCAATGGCCTTTGCTACGGCCTCAGTGCCCTTGGCAAAGTTCGCAAACTCGAACACGCCGACCGGACCGTTCCACAGAATCGTTCTGGCCTTGGCGATAGTGTCTACCAATGCCTTGGTCGACGCAGGGCCAATGTCGAGGATCATGTCGTCGGGCCCCACGGCATCCACCAACTTGACGGTGGGGGTAGCGCTTTCGGCAAATTCGCTGGCGACGATCACGTCTACCGGGAGCGGGATGTGGGTCTGCGCCATGATGCGTTTGGCCTGCTCGATCATCTCGGGTTCCACCAGCGACTTGCCAACCGGCTTGCCGGCGGCAGCGAGAAAGGTATTGGCGATACCACCACCGACCACCAGCGCATCGACTTTCTTCGCCAGCGCTTCGAGCACCTGCAGCTTGCTGCTGACCTTGGCGCCGCCCACTACCGCAAGCAGCGGGCGTTCCGGTTTGCTCAGCGCGCGGTCCAGGGCATCCAACTCTGCTGCCAGCAAGGGACCGGCACAGGCAACGGGGGCAAATTTTGCAACACCATGGGTGCTGGCCTGGGCGCGGTGCGCGGTGCCGAAGGCATCCATCACGAACACATCGCAGAGGCTGGCGTAGTACTGGGCCAGGGCATCCACGTTCTTGCCCTCCCCGACGTTCACGCGCACATTCTCCAGCAATACACACTGGCCATCGGCCAAGGAGCGCGATTGCGCTTCAGTGAAGCCGAGCGGCATCACCTCGACCTTGCTGCCGAGCAGACCGCCGAGATGGGCGGCGACGGGTGCCAGTGCGCTGTCGGGCTGCTGCTCCATCGGAACGCCTTCCTTGGGACGGCCAAGATGTGACATGAGCATGACTTTGGCACCCTTCTGCAGGGCCAGCTGGATCGTCGGCAGGGCAGCGCGCACGCGCGCGTCGTTGACCACGTGGCCATCCTTCACGGGGACGTTCAGATCCTCGCGGATCAACACCCGCTTGCCGCGCAGATCAAGATCCACCATTGCCAGAATTGCCATAACCACCCCTGTTGTCTACTGCCTGACCCTATTGCCGATGATACCCAAAATCTGCAAGCTTTTCGCCGCCCCCCTCCGCCGCGCAGGGGCTGCCCCTGAACCCCTTCGAAATCACTTCCAGTTGGCAAGCGCACATAATCAAAGCGTTCTCGGAAACGGACTTCTCGGAGGATGTCGGAAAGTTCACGTTTCCGACGCTGATCATCCATGGCGACGACGACCAGAGCGTACCGATCGCACTGTCCGCGTTACTTACCGCCAAGACCATGTAGCGGGCGGACACGGCGGTCCGCCCCGGAGGGCCCAATTCGAAGTTGAACAGATTCTCTATCGTGCTGACTGCAGATTTCGATCCTCCAGGTAAAGATCGGAAGGCATATGGGAGCTTCAGCGCAGCGTCCTGCAAAGGCCGGGTTAATTCTGCGGCGCCGGCTTTTCATCACAACAGGGACTTGGAATGATGGGTGACTTTGCTAATGGTGCCGGAGTCGCGTCATGCGTTTGTCCAAACTTTTTCACATCCTGGTCCTGGTTTTGGTGGCAACTGCCTGCACTGCCCAGCAGACGCAGAGCGCCGGGGCTGTCGTGCAGGACCGACACCTCCTCATGGTGTCCTTCGATGGCTTCCGCAACGACTATGCAGAGCGCTGGTCTCTGCCGAATTTCATGCGCATGGCAGCTGAAGGCAGCCGGGCAGCGGCACTGTTGCCGGCGTATCCAAGCAAAACCTTTCCCAATCATTACTCACTTGTTACCGGGCTGTATCCTGGCAACCATGGCATCGTTGACAACTCTTTTCACAACCGCAGCACCGGCACAGACTATGCCATCTCCAAACGCGAGGAAGTAGGCGATGCGCGCCACTACGGCGGTACGCCTCTGTGGCAGCACCTGCAGGCAGCCGGTATCTCCACTGCCTCCTATTTCTGGGTGGGTTCGGAAGCGCCGGTGGGCGGCAGCTACCCGGATCACTGGCAGATCTACGACAGCAACGTCGCCAATGAGGAGCGCATCACGCAGGTACTGGACTGGCTGGCCTTGCCAGCTGCGGAGCGCCCGCGCTTCATCACACTGTATTTCTCGGACGTGGACAGCGCCGCACACGATACTGGTCCCCTGTCGGAAGCGTCCCGCGCCGCAGCATTGGACGCCGACCGGCTGCTGGGACTGATCATGGACGGGCTTGCTGCACTGCCGCATCCGGTGGCACTGGTTGTTGTTTCTGACCACGGCATGTACCCGGTGGTGCATACGGAGGACAGCTACATTCCGCTCGATACCCTGCAACTGCCTCGCAGCGGTGTGCGCCTTGCGATGGGACAGACCCAAGTGCAACTGTACGCGGACGATAAAGCGCAAGTGGCTGCCCTGTATGCAGAATTGAAGCCACTCGAAGCTGGCTTCCAGGTACTCCGTCGCACCGAAACACCACCCCACTGGCACTACGGCACACATGACAACAACGGTGACCTGCTACTGGTGGCCGATCTCGGCAAGACCTTCGTTTTCTCGTACGAGCAGGAGTTCAAGCGCGTCAGGGCTGCGCGCGGCGACAGCATCGGCGTACATGGCTACGACGCACGCGACACACCAGAGCTGCATGCCATCTTCCAGGCCTGGGGCGGTGGCTTACCTGCCGGCATGAAACTGCCCGCGCTGGAAACGATCGATGTGTTTCCCTTCATCAGCCGGTACTTCGGCGTGGCAGTTCCGGATGGCATCGATGGTGATGGCAGCGTGCTGCAGCCATTGCTGGGTGATTGAGCAAAAGCGATTACCCGCACCGGCGATCCTTTACCGGATCTTCAGATGGCGCAGCGTTTCTTTACTAGCACCAAAAAACTTTTACGTAGCTCTTATCCTGAACTAACAAGCCACCTTTAATGTCGCCTTCGCTGTGGAACGCTGATTGCGCGCTTCCTGACTGCCATTGCACAACCCGGGCGTGTCCACTATTTCCAGGAGAACATCATGCAACGCACCATAATCCATCAGAACCAACAGACCAGATGTCCTGCCCCCAAACGACTCTCACTTGCCATCTGCCTGGTGCTGGCTGGACCAGCGCTGACCCAGGCGCAGTCCACCGGCACACAGTACCTCGAAGGCATTGAAGAAGTCATCGTGACCGGTTCCAGCAAACTGAACTTTGGCGGTGTCACCTCGCAGAATGCAGCAAAAGCCCGCGTCAGCGTGTTGGGCGACTCCCTGCTGAACCAGTCCTCGGGCCAGACCTTCCTCGACAGTCTCAACCAGGTGCCCGGCTTCAACTTCACCAACAACGATGCGTACGGCAGCTCGGGCGGCAATATCCGCTTGCGGGGCTTCGACGGCAACCGCGTATCACTGACATTTGACGGCATCCCGCTGAACGACACGGGCAACTACGCGACCTACACCAACCAGATGGTAGACCCGGAACTGATCGAGCAGGTGGACGTGAATCTCGGCACTACCGATGTGGACAGCCCCACGGCATCCGCAATCGGAGGCACCATCAATACCCGCACGCGCCGCCCGTCAGAAGACGCCAGCGGTATGCTCAGTGTCTCCACCGGCCAGGACAACTTTCGCCGCATATTCGGCCGCTACGACATCGGCAGCTTCGGGCCCTGGGGCACGCGAGCCTGGCTGGCAGCCTCATATGCCGGCAACGACAAGTTCAAAGGCCCGGGTGAAATGGAGAAGATGCAGGTCAACAGCGTGATCCATCAGGATCTGGACAACGGCAACTTCATGTCGCTGGCAGTGCACTACAACGAGAACCGCAACAATTTCTATCGCAATGCCAGTGAAGCCAACTGGCTTCAGTTCGGACGCGATTACGACAACCTCGATTCCTGCACCCGCGACGACGCGACTCCCGGCACGCGCGACAATGACAACGCAACAGCCGTACCCGGCACCTCCGCGCTTCCGGCCAACGACAACCTCGCGAACACAGCCTCATGTACCAACTACTACGGCTTGCGCATCAATCCGTCCAACACCGGCAACCTGCGTGGCAACTCACTTTGGAATCTCAGTGACAACTTGCGTCTCAGCGTCGACCCCTACTTCCAGTACGTTCTCGCCAATGGTGGCGGCACCGGAGTATTCGACGAATCACCCAGTGCCACTTCCGCAGACCGCCGCATCGTGGGGAACAGTGGCCTGGCCGGATTCGACATAAACGGGGACGGTGACATCCTCGACAGCATACGTCTCTACACGCCCAACACGACCAATACGCGTCGCTTTGGCGTCAACGCCTCGCTGATCTGGGATATCGCAGATTCCCAACGCCTGCGTTTTGCCTATGCCTGGGACTACGGCGAACATCGTCAGACCGGTGCCTTTGGCTATATGGATAGTGCAGGCAACCCGGAAGACGTATTCGGCGGCCGCAACGGCAGGCCGGTACCCACTGCCGGTGGCAGCATC
>JBIIWP010000061.1:0-18687 GCA_044338855.1 Pseudohongiellaceae bacterium
CGTCCTGCAGCACCTCGTTCAGGATGTGCTTTATGTCTTCCGGCTTCTTCACCAACACGGGATCGATCTGGCCGCGCTGGCGGATGCTGCGGCACAGACTGCGGCTGTCGGCACCCTTGATCGGCTCCTCGCCGGCGGAGTAAACATCCAGCAGCAGCAGGAAATCGACGGTAGACAGGACGTCCACAAAATCGTCATAGAGATCGTGGGTACGGCTGAAACGATGTGGCTGATAGATCATGACGAGGCGTTTTTCCGGCCAACCATCACGAACAGCCCTGATGTTTGCAGCCACTTCGGTGGGGTGGTGCCCATAGTCATCCACCAGCATGACCTTGCCACGCTTGCAGGCCAGATCACCCTGTACGTCGAAGCGTCGACCTACGCCCTGGAAGTTGGCGATTCCGGCCTGGATGTCGCTGTCGCTGAGCTTTTCATCCGTCGCGACCACGATGGCGGCAGTGGCGTTCAGTACGTTATGCAAACCGGGCAGGTTGATGGTGACCGGCAGCGGATCACTATGGCCTGGGCGCAGTACTTCGAACTTCGACACCATCTGCTTCTGGCTGACAACGCGGATACGGAAATCTGCAGCTTCGGAGAAACCATAGGTGAGCACCGGACGGCTGACCTGCGGCAGGATGTCGCGCACCACAGGATCATCGATACAGAGCACGGCAAGGCCGTAGAACGGCAGGTTGTGGAGAAAGTCGACGAAAGCCTTCTTGAGCTTGTCGAAATCACCGTCATAGGTGCTCATGTGGTCGTCGTCGATGTTCGTCACCACTGCCACCATGGGTTGCAGGTGCAGGAATGACGCATCGCTTTCGTCTGCCTCTGCCACCATGTAATGGCTCGCCCCGAGCTTGGCATTGGTGCCGGCGCTATTCAGCAGGCCGCCGATCACAAAAGTAGGATCGAGACGGGCCTGGGCCAGCAGCGAGGCGATCAGACTCGTGGTGGTGGTCTTGCCATGCGTGCCGGCAATCACGATCGCATGGCGGTAGCGCATCAACTCAGCGAGCATCTCCGCGCGCCGGATGATGGGGATACGCCGTTCGATGGCCGCGAGAATTTCCTTGTTGCTCTTGTCGATTGCGGTAGATACCACGACTACGTCAGCCTGCTCCACGTTCTCGGCGCGATGTCCGATCTGGACAGTGGCGCCCAGTTTCTGCAGGCGGCGCGTCGTATTGCCTTCGGCGATATCAGAGCCGGATACGACATAACCCTGGTTCAGCAGCACTTCGGCAATGCCGCTCATACCGGCGCCACCAATGCCCACGAAGTGGATGTTGCGAATCCTGCGCATTTCAGGAACATTCCCGCTGCGCCTAGCGAGGGTCGCTTCAGCCATGACAGGCCTCCAGGCATAATGTGGCGGCCAGTCTGCTGGCGTCGCGCGAAGCGACAGACTCTGCGGCACGGGCACGTGGCAGCAAGGCACTGCGGTCGTTTGCCAGCGGCACCACAATGGCACGCAGGGCAGCGACCGAAAGCTCGGATTGGGGGAGCAGCCAGCCTGCGCCGGCGTCCGCCAGTATTCTGGCGTTGGCACGTTGGTGGTCATCCACTGCCCAAGGATAAGGAACAAGGATCGCTGGCAGGCCGGCGACTGCGAGTTCGGCAATAGTGCTGGCTCCAGCACGACAAAGCACCAGATCAGCCCATGCATAGGCGGCGGCCATATCTTCGATATAGGGTTGCACCTGCACCGTGTCTGCAACTCCAATGCCCGCGGCCCGATAGGCTTCCAGCGTCGCAGACAGGTTCTTGTCCCCACATTGGTGGCGAACAAGTGGGCGCTGCGTGACTGCCAACTCCGCCAGCAAAGCGGGCACAACAGAATTGATTGCGGTGGCACCAAGACTGCCACCCAGCACCAGCAGTCGCAGTGGTCCGCTGCGTGACGCAAGGCGCTCGGCGGCAGGTGATAGCGACAGGATATCGCTGCGTACCGGATTGCCCACCACACGGATCTTCGAAGGGTTGCACAGGCGTGTGAAGAAGCCGCCACCAGTGCCCTGCTTGTGACGGAACGAACCCTGGAACGCTTCCATCACAATCCTGGCCAGTGGAAACAACAGGATATTGCTGAGACCGGCAATTGCATTCTGCTCATGGATCAGCACAGGCTTGCCCAGCAGGCGCGCCGCGACGCCACCTGGGCCCGTTACGAAGCCACCCATGCCGAGCACGCAGCCAGGTTTGCTGCGCTTGATCACACCCATGGCCTGGACCACCGCGCGCGCGATGGCGAACGGTGCCAGCAGCAGACGGCCCAGTCCCTTGCCACGCAGCCCGCCGATGCTGATGAAATGCAGGGGAATGTCGCTGTTGCCGATGATGCGCGCTTCCAGTCCCTGTCGGGTGCCCAACCATTCGACGCTGGCGCCAGCCGCAATGAGGTCACGCGCAATGGTAAGCGCGGGATAGATATGACCTCCGGTACCGCCAGCCATGATCAGTACTTTCTTGCCTGTTGCAGCGAGCTGGTTCATGCCGGCCTCGCTGGCGCGCGGGGTTGCTGCATCTGGTGGTACTCGATATCAATGCGCAGCAGCAGGGCCACCATCACGACGCACATGATGAGGCTGGAGCCACCATAACTCAGGAACGGCAGCGTGAGGCCCTTGGTCGGCAGCAGTCCCACGTTCACGGCAGCGTTGATAAGCACCTGGCCGATGAACTGGAAGGAGATGCCGTAGCCGAGATAGGCCGCAAACAGGCGACCCGCCAGTTCGTTGCGGCGCGCAATCAGCATGGCGCGAGCCACGAAAATAAAGAACAGCACCATCAGTGCCAGCACCGCCACCATGCCCAGTTCTTCTGCAATGATCGCCAGCACGAAGTCTGTGTGCGCTTCCGGCAGGAAGTACATTTTCTGGATGCTGTTGCCCAGCCCTACGCCGAACCACTCGCCGCGCCCGAAGCCGATCAGGGCCTGGGCCAGCTGATAGCCGCTGCCATACACGACATCTTCCGAAAATGGATCCTTGAGTGCCTGCAGGAAGGAAGCAACGCGTTGCATACGGTACTCGGAGCTCTGGATCAACAACACGGCGCCAGCGCCCAGCAACAGGCCGGATCCTGCAAACTGCCACAGCTTGACGCCGGACAGGAACAGCATGCCGAACACCGCAATGCACAGCACCACCAATGCACCGAAGTCCGGCTCCAGCAACAACAGGATGGCGGTTGGCGCCAGAAAAGCCACGGGATAGAGGAAGCCACGAAAGGAATTGCGCACGAGATCGTGGTAACGACTGAGGAACCAGGCCATGAACACCAACATGAACAGCTTGGCTGGTTCGGAAGCCTGCAGTGACATGAAGCCGATCCGGAACCAGCGCATGCTGCCGTTCACTTCGCGGCCAATGCCAGGCACCAATACCAGGATCAGCAGCAAGTACGCCAGCAACAATAGTGCGACGCTGCTGCGATACCACAGTTTCATTGGCGTGTAGAGCGTAACGCCACCAGCAGCAAGACCAATGCACAGGAACACCAGCTGGCGCTTGAAATGATAGAAAGGATCATCGTACTGGCGGCTTGCAATCTCCACCGATGCGGAGGTCATCATCACGAGACCAAAGGTAAGCAACAGCAGCGCCATCACGATGAGCCAGGTGTCGCCGTGGTAGTCGCGTGAATGGTTCTGCCAGGTAAAGCCGTTGCTCTGCATCATGCGGGCAACTCCTGGACAGCCTGCACAAATGCATCACCACGGTGCTCATAGTTGCGAAACATGTCGAAGCTGGCACAGGCCGGTGACAACAGTACAACGTCCCCGGCAACTGCCAGCTCATGTGCCATTTGCACGGCGTGCTGCAATGATCTGGCGCGAGCCACCGGGACGACCGGCTGCAGGACTTCTGCAATCCTGTCAGCGTCCTGTCCAAACAGTATTGCGCTGCGACCATTGGCCGCCATTGCTGGAGCCAGTTCAGAGAAATCAGCACCCTTGCCCACGCCACCTGCCAGCAGGATGACCTTGCCTTGGCGTGACAGTCCCGCTATGGCTGCCACTGTGGCTCCCACGTTGGTACCTTTGGAATCGTTGTACCAGCTTACCTGCTTCAGGTTCGCGACCCACTGGCAGCGGTGCTTGAGCCCCTTGAAGCTGCGCAGTGTGGCAAACATTGGTTCCCATGCCAGACCCAAGGCATGGCCCAATGCCAGCGCTGCGAGCGCATTCGATACGTTGTGCTGACCAGCGATGCGCAGTTCGTCGACGGCAAGCAGAGGCTGCTTGCCGCAGCCCAGCCAGTCCCTTCCCTTGTGACTCAGCACCACGAACGCATTCGACTCGTCACTGGAGCCAAGACCGAAGCTGAAGGTTTCAATGCCATCCATCATGGACACAGGCGGAACACTGGCAGCATCATCCCGATTGACCACAGCCTTGCGACAGCCCTGGAATACGCGCTGTTTCGCCGCGAGATAGTCCTGCATTGAATCATAGCGGTCCATGTGGTCTTCACTGAGGTTCAGCACCGTAGCAACTGCCGCACCGAGGGTCGTCGTCGTTTCGAGCTGGAAACTCGACAGCTCCAGTACGTAGAGCTCTGCAGCGTCCATAGCCAGCAGGTCCAGCACCGGTGTCCCGATGTTGCCGGCTACCTCTACTCTGATACCGGCAGCCCTCGCCATTTCACCCACCAATGTGGTGACAGTGCTCTTGGCGTTGGACCCGGTGATGGCCACGATGGGACGCTGGATCTCGCGAGCAAACAGATCGATGTCCCCGGTACTGCGCACGCCCTTGGCCAATGCGGCGCGAATCTCGGGCAGACGCGGATCCACACCGGGGCTTAGCACCAGCACATCCGCCGCAGCCAATCGCTCGGCGTCCAAACCACCCAGGGTGAGTTCCACCTCCGGAAACTCGACTCTGAACGCGTCGATGCCCGGTGGCTTGGCACGAGTGTCCATGGCACTGAACGGCAACTGCCGGCGGCGCAAATGGCGCGCGCAGGACAAGCCGGTCAGGCCCAGACCAACGATGACGTGCTTGTGGACGACTTGCGCCTGCATTTTTCTCTCTTATCTCAACTTCAGGGTAGCGAGGCCGAACAGAACGAGAATTACGGTGATGATCCAGAAACGTACGATCACGCGCGGCTCTGGCCAACCTTTCAACTCAAAATGGTGATGCAACGGCGCCATACGGAAGATGCGTTTCCCGGTGAGCTTGAACGAAGCCACCTGCAGGATCACAGAGAGGGTCTCCATGACGAAGACGCCACCCATGATCACCAGCACGATCTCGTGCCGTACGATCACGGCGACAATGCCGAGCGCAGCACCGAGTGACAAGGCGCCCACGTCACCCATGAAAATCTGTGCCGGATAGGTGTTGAACCAGAGGAAGCCGAGACCGGCTCCGGCCAGCGCGCCACAGAACACCACAAGCTCGCCAGTGCCCGGAATGTAGGGGATGTTCAGGTAGTTGGCGAAGCCGAGGTGCCCGGTGAGGTAGGCAATGATGCCCAATGCACTGCCTACCATCACAGTCGGCAGGATGGCGAGCCCGTCAAGGCCGTCGGTGAGATTCACGGCGTTGCTGAACCCGACCACAATGAAGTAGCCGAAGATCACGTAGAAGAAGCCCATGTTCCACGCGAAGTTCTTGAAGAACGGAATGAACAGCTGGGTTTCTGCAGGAATACCTGCATTCACATAAAGCACGATCACGGCGATGCTGCCGAACAACGATTGCCAGAAATACTTCCAGCGTGCCGGCAAACCCTTCGGGTTCTTCTCGAAGACCTTGCGGTAATCATCGACCCAGCCAATGGCACCAAAACTGGCGGTGACGCCCATTACGACCCACACGTAGATATTGCTGAGGTCGGACCAAAGCAGGCTGCTCACGAGGATGCTGATCAGGATCATCGCGCCACCCATAGTGGGTGTGCCAGCCTTGCTCAAGTGTGTCTGCGGACCGTCGTCGCGTACTACCTGTCCGATCTGGTGGTAGTTGAGTTTGCGGATCATGTAGGGACCAATCATCAGGGACAGCACCAGGGCCGTAAGCATACCGAGGATTCCGCGCACCGTCAGATACTGGAACACCTGAAAGCTGCTTTCGATGTTCATCAGGTAATTGGTCAGCCAGAGCAGCATGCGTTCAGTCCTCGGATTCCGTCAGTTGTTTCACCACACGCTCCATGCCTGCACTGCGCGATCCTTTCACCAGCACACTCACGTTGGGTGCCAGCAGTTCCAGCAGTCGCAACGTCAAGAGCTCACGGTCAGTCATGTGCACGCCCTTGCTGCCGAACGCGGTTACTGCATGCGCAGTCAGCACCCCGGTACCGAAAAAGTGCTCGATGCCCTTGCTGGCGGCATACTCCCCGAGGGCACGATGGGCCAGGTCCTGGTCTGCTCCCAGTTCAGCCATGTCGCCAGCCACGACTACCCGAATGCCGCTCAGGTTGGCCAGCACATCGATGGCAGCACCAAACGAAGAAGGGCTCGCGTTATAGCTGTCATCAATAATCACTGCCCCGTTCCTTCCCTTGCGTACGTTGAGTCGACCCTTGGCAGCGTGGGCAACACCCAGTCCGTGTACAACGTCCTGCAAGCTGGCACCGGCTTCCATCGCAAGGGCTGTGGCTGCCAGCGCATTGGCGACGTTGTGCAGGCCTGGAACGTTGATTTCAACATCCTGATTGCCGACTGGCGTATGCAGCGTGAAGCGCGACCCGGCCAATCCATCAGTGTGCACAGAACTGACCCGGTAACTTGCCGCTGCCGAGCCGGTTGCACTGATGCCCACCTGACGCACGCCTGCAGGAGCACGGGCGACCACGTTGGCATCGTCGAGATTCACGACTGCAGTACCGTGGGCATCAAGCCCCTGCCAAAGCTCCGCCTTGCCTTCCGCTACACCCTGCAATGATCCAAAGCCTTCTACATGGGTAGCAGCAACATTGTTGATGAGCGCGATATCGGGACGCGTCAGCTTTGTCGTATAGGAGATCTCGCCCTTGTGATTCGCACCTAGTTCAATCACGGCGAAGTCATGTTCTGCATTGATTTGCAGCAGCGTCAGCGGTGCGCCAATATCGTTGTTCAGGTTGCCTTGGGTGAAGAGCACCTTGCCTCTGCATGCCAGGATCGCGGCCGTCATTTCCTTGACGGTGGTCTTGCCCTGACTGCCCGTCAGCGCCACGACTTTTGCTTTCGACTGTGCACGATTCCAGGCACCGAGCTGGCCCAGTGCCACACGCGTATCAGCTACCTTCAAAGTCGGCAGCTCAGCTGTTACCTCAGCACTGACGAGCGCAGCGCAAGCACCCTGCGACCGGGCTTGGGCTACAAACAGATTGCCGTCGAAATTCGGCCCTTGCAGCGCCACAAACAGGTCACCCGCACGCAGGCTGCGGGTATCGGTGCTGACGCTGCTGAAGTTGGCGTTGCCGTGCAAGGTGCCGCCGACCACACTCTGGAGCTGCTGAAGGCTGATGCTGGTGATCATTCAACCTCCCGGTTTGGCACATTGCCGGTGTCGGCACGCTGCTGAAGCGCGCGCAGCGCATGCTCCACGTCGCTGAAAGGGATGCGTTCCCCTTTGATTTCCTGATAGTCCTCATGACCTTTGCCGGCCAGCAGTACAACATCGCCGGGCGCAGCGTGGCCAATCGCCAGCGCAATGGCACGCGCACGGTCAGCCTCCACCACAACGCTGCCATGGCGACTGATACCGGCCAGCATGTCGTCGATGATGGCTTGAGGTACTTCGCTGCGTGGATTGTCCGACGTGAGTATGACGCTGTCGGAGAGACGCTCTGCAACCGCAGCCATCTGCGGACGCTTGCCGCGGTCACGCTCGCCGCCGCTACCAACCACACAGGTGAGTTTCCCGGCCCCATGCTCACGCAGGGCCTGCAAGGCCTTCTCGAGACCATCCGGCGTATGCGCATAATCAACTACTACAGTAACCGGTGCTGCGGCCACGAGCTGCATGCGGCCCGGAACCGGTTTCAGCCCAGATAGCGCTGCGGCGATGTGTACCGGATCAAACACTTCACTGTGCTGCTCACAAGCCAGCAAGGTAGCCAGTGTGCACAACAGGTTGCTGGCATTGAACGATCCCAGCAACGGGCTTTCAATTCCGAATTTGCCCCATGGTGTCGTCACTTGCATGCGCAAGCCTGTGCCTGTGAATGCGATCCGGGTAGCGTGTACGTCCGCCGCAGGATTGGCGAGACTGAAGGTGAGACAGGACACCCCGGAGTCCAGAAATGCGCGCGTTCCAGCGCTGGAAGCATCATCAAGGTTGAGCACGGCCGCCTTCAACCTGCGCCCCGTAAACAGGCGCCGCTTGGCCGCAGCATAGGCCTCCATGGTCAGGTGATAATCGAGATGGTCACGGCTCAGATTGGTGAACACTGCTACGGTGATGTCGTTGACATCCACCCGATACTGGTCGAGCCCGTGGGACGAGACTTCCATTACAACGGTATCGGCACGCTGCTCCTTCAGCCCCGCCAGTACTTCCTGGAACTTGACGGCATCAGGTGTAGTGCCAGGCCCTTGACCGAAGGGATGCAGCGTATTGCCGCTCATTCCATAGCCCAAAGTACCAATCACTCCGCAGTGGTACCCCAATGCCTGCAAGTGACTCGCGATGAGCTGTGAGCAGGTGGTCTTGCCATTGGTGCCCGTCACACCGACCAAGCGCAGGGTACGGGACGGCTCTCCATAGAAGCGCGCCGCCAGCATGGCAGCCTTGCGCGGTAGTTCTGCCACCGGAATAACAGGAACGGAGGCTTCCTCGTGCGCATCAACCCAGGTCTCATCGGCTTCCACCAGCACGGCGCCAACGCCCAGGCCGATCGCGTCAGCAATGAAGCGACGTCCGTCGGTAGCAGCTCCCTTGAAAGCGAGAAACAAGGCTCCCGCACTGAGTTTGCGGGAGTCCATCGCAATACCGCTGATCTCGCGATCAAGCGTTGGCGACACACTGCAGACGCCCTGCAACAGGGAAGACAGCCTGATCTGGCGCGCTCCCGCAGCGGTCATTGCCCACCTCCGCCGGTGGTTACCGCCAAACTGACTTCGCCTGCAGCCGTTTCAGGCACATCGGGCGGCACGTTCAGGATGCGCATCGCGCCCGTCGCAATCTGGGCGAACACGGGAGCGGCAACCTGCCCGCCTCCTGTCTCGGCGCCTTGAGGACGCTGGATCGATACCACGATGACAATGCGCGGCTCATCCACCGGCACCATGCCGGCAAAATGACTGATGTAGTTGCTGGAATCGTAGCCTCCGGCAGAGACGTCGTAGAACCACGTGGTTCCGGTCTTGCCCGCCACGTCATAGGAAGGAATGGCTGCACGCACGCCCGTACCACCCACGGCCTTGCTGACCACGGAGCGCAGCATGTTGACCACGGTATCGGCGATTTCTGCATCGATCACGCGCTCACCGGTTACAGGGCCATCCACGCGCAACAGCGAGATAGGTTTGCTGATCCCACGGTTGGCATAGATGGCATACGCCTTGGCCAACTGCAGCGGCGACACCTGGTAGCCGTAGCCGTAACCCAGCGTAGCGATCTCGGTCTTGCGCCAGCGCTCACGGATGGGCAAGGCACCGGACGCTTCACCGGGGAAATACGTATCCATTCCCTGGCCGAAACCGACCCGTCGCAGTACAGACAGAATAGGCTCTTCGCCCATTGCCATTGCCAGCTTCGTTGCACCCACCTGGCTCGACTTGTACAGGATGCGTTCAAGCGTGGAAGGACCGTAGTTAACCGGATCCTCAACGACCTTGCCACGATCCACGCGAACAACACCCGGACTGGTGTCAATAATGGTTTCAGGCGTGAACATTCCGCTTTCCAGCGCTGCCGTCACGGTAAAGGTCTTGGTAGTGGAGCCTGGCTCGAGGACATCGGTCATGACGCGGTTGCGTTTGCCGGCATCCGTCATGGTGCTGCGGTTATTGGGGTTGTAGGAGGGCTGGCTCACCATGGCCAGCACCTCACCGGTCTGCACATCCAGTACCGTGGCTGTCCCCGCGCTGGCACGGCGCACGGTGACAGCCTCCTTCAGAGCCTTGTAGGCGAGATATTGCAGACGGGAATCGATACTCAGCGCCAGATCCTTGCCGGGCTGCGCCATCGCGTTGATACCCACCTCGCGCACAATGCGACCAAGTCGATCTTTCAGTACGCGCTTTGAGCCCGGAATGCCGCGTAGCCATTCCTCGTGCGCCATCTCCATGCCTTCTTGGCCCACCTCGTCATTGTTGGTCAGACCAACGAGATGCGCTGCCGCTTCACCCATGGGATAGAAGCGCTTGTACTCTTCCTGGGCATAGATGCCAGACAGGCGAAGATCAAGAATCGTCTGTGCCTCGGCAGGAGGCAGCCTGCGCTTCACATACAGGAACTCGCGGCTCGCAGCTTCAGTGATGCGTCTGCGCATGTCGTCTGGATCGATGCTGATGGTCGTCAGCGCATCGGCCAACTGCGGCCACTGTTCGGCATGGCTCAGCACCTCCTTGGGGTTCAGCCACAACGACAGCACTGGAGTGCTGATCGCCAGCGGCTCGCCGTTGCGATCAACGATATTGCCGCGCGTAGCAATAATGGGGTCGTTGCGGACAGTGCGCGCATCGCCCTCGCGCTGCAACACGTCATTGTCGAGAACCTGCAGGTCGGCTACCTTCCAGCAGATCACGCCGACGAGCGACACCAGCACCCCCAAGACCACTCGCAGCCTCCACAAGGGTTGATGCTTGTCAGTTGCGGGCTTATTCACTCGTCAACACCACCACGCGCTCCATGGACGGGACTTCCATATTGAGCTGACTGATTGCCGTCTCTTCCATCTTGCCTTGTGCGACCAGACTGCTTTGCTCCAGCAGCAATTGACCCCACTCCACCTGCAGCTGATTGCGTTCTTCCTCCAGCTTCTGTAACTGGTTGAGTGAATGCCGGCTGTTGAAGGTAGTCAGTACCACTGCGAGTGCCGTAGCCCCAATGCCGCCCAACAGCAGGAAAAACTGCCCCCAGAATCGCCTGGGAGTATTTGCTTCCGGTAAAAAGTGGCTTACGAAGTCGTCTTTCATGTCAGGCCAGCTTCTCCGCCACGCGCATGACGGCACTACGGGCCCGAATGTTCTCGCTGAATTCGCCTGCTGCGCCCTTCAGTGCCTTGCCTACCAACCTGAGCCTCGGCTTGAGCTGGTCCTGGCGCACAGGAACGCCTGGCGGATAGTCATCCCCAAGCACCTGCTTCTGCATGAACTGCTTTACGATGCGGTCCTCCAGGGAGTGGAAGCTGATGACCACCAAGCGACCGCCGGCTTCCAGCAACGCCAGAAAAACATCAAGGGCACGCTGCAGGTCCTGCAGCTCACTATTGATGAAGATGCGGATGCCCTGAAAGGCGCGTGTTGCCGGATGCTTGTGCTTTTCCCAAGCGGGATTGGCCTCCTTGATTATCTCGGCCAATTGCAGCGTTCCGGTGATGGGCGCCTGCGCACGGGCCTTCACAATGGCACGCGCCATACGGCGCGAGAATTTCTCTTCGCCATACTGGTAGATGACATTGGCGATCTCTTCTTCCGGTGCGGCCTGCAGCCACTGGGCGGCACTCTGTCCCTGCGAGGTATCCATGCGCATGTCCAGTGGACCATCCTTCTGGAAACTGAAGCCACGTGATGCATCGTCGAGCTGCGGAGACGACACTCCAAGATCGAGCAACACCCCACACACATGCTTGACTCCAAACTTCTCACAAACCACCTGCGCCAGGTCGGCAAAGCTGCCGTGGTGTATCTCTACACGCGCATCATCGGCCTGCAGGGCACGTGCAAACTCAATCGCCTCCGGATCCTTGTCGACGACCAGAAGACGCCCGGCTGGCGACAAACGCTCAAGAATGGCCCTGCTGTGACCACCCCGCCCGAAAGTACCGTCGACATACAAACCATCCACGCGCGTGACCAGGGCATCGACTGCTTCGTTCAACAGCACACTCTGATGCTGATACATGCTTACCCTCTGGTTAGAGCGAGATTTCTTTCAGTTTGTCGGGAATGCCCTGATTGCTTCGCGAGGAATAAAGTGTTTTCTGGGTTTGCAGCCAGGTCTCCTCGTTCCAGAGCTCCAGCTTGTTGGTCTGACCCACGAGCGCCACTTTCTTTTCGATGCCCACCAGCTCCCGCAACAAGGGCGGCACCAGCACGCGGCCACTGCCATCCATTTCCAGCGGGATCGCATGCCCGAAAAAGAGGTATTTGAAGTTCTGCTCGGCTTCATCGAAGTCGGAAAGCTTTCGCACGGTGCGTGCCACTTCCTCGAATTCGCTTTCGGGATACAGCATCAGCGATTTGCCGTGATGCTGAACGGTGATGACCATCTTGCCCTGGCAGTGTTCGTCGAGCAGCGGGCGATACAGAGCCGGGATCGCTATGCGCCCCTTCGCGTCCAGAACCACCTTGTGCAAGCCGATCAACAGCATGCCGCCCCTCGCTTATCCCTGCCGAAACCCTGACTGCCATACCCGCATTCGGGAATCGGAAACCAGAAACGGGAGCAACCGACACTTTGTTGGCCAGCCGCCCCATCTCAACCCACTTTATTGTTCTTTTCTTACAACTTCACGCCACTATATGACACGCCTTTGCTTGCTTCAAGGCCTTATTTCATTGTTTTTACAGGGAAAAGCTCTAACCTGCCTGAGCAAGCACCGACACAGCCAGAAGCCAAAAGTCCAAACAAAAAGGATTACAGAAACGTAGGATTCGAACTTAAAGTGAAGTCTTAAGAGTTGGGGGCGGAGAAAAATTTTTGCAGGGGGAGTAAGGCATAGCGCAGGGCACAAGGGCCGAAAAAACGGGGGCCGCTGGCGCCAGAGCTGACGCGCGGGGCGAAAAGTTCCTGAGTCGGCCGGTAAGCCGGGTTTTGTCGTGGGCAATCATTCATCTGGGATGCCCGTCACCGGACACCTCAAGCAGCCTACCCGAATCCAGTGCGAGCCACACCAGTGGATTCCTATTTGGCCTTGCTCCGAGTGGGGTTTGCCTAGCCATGGAGTGTTGCCACCCATGCGGTGCGCTCTTACCGCACCATTTCACCCTTACCTCGTTCATGTGCCGCTGGCGGCATGCGCCGCAACGTCACATAAAGAGGCGGTATCTTTCTGTTGCACTTTCCGTAGGCTCGCGCCTCCCAGGCGTTACCTGGCACTCTGCTCTGTGGAGCCCGGACTTTCCTCCATGACCCAGTCGAAGACTGGACCACAGCGATTGCCTGGCCGACTCAGGACCGCCAGCTTAGTCGTCTGAGCGTTAAAAACCAATCAGTCTTTTTTCCCCTTGAGCTGCAGGCCGGCATTGTATATTTCCGATTTTGGCAACCCTGTAATGCGTGCCAACAGCGCTGCGGCCTGCTTCAGTGGAAGCTCTTCCAGCAATATGCCGAGCATGCGCAGTACCGTCTCGTCCAGTTCAAGACCTTCCGGTTCGTATCCGCTTACGACCAATACGATCTCGCCTTTCTGTTGATTGGCATCACCCGCGACAAACTCCAGCAAGGACCCAAAATCCCCATTTCGGATAGTCTCGTGGGTCTTGGTCAGCTCGCGCGCCAGCGTCACTTCCCGATCTCTGCCAAAACACTCGATCATGTCCTGCAAGCATTCAAGAATGCGGTGTGGCGCCTCGTAGAAAATCAGCGTGCGTGGTTCACGGCGAAGCTTTTGCAGTGACGCCAAACGCGCAGATCGCTTTGACGGCAGGAAACCCTCGAAGGCGAACCGATCGGACGGCAAGCCCGCCGCAGACAGAGCAGCAATCACAGCACTGGCTCCAGGCACCGGCACCACGTGGAGGCCCCGCTGGTGGGCGCGCCTCACCAACTGATAGCCCGGGTCCGAAATCAGTGGGGTACCCGCATCACTGATCAATGCAATCTTCTCGCCGGCGGCGACGCGATCGAGCAGACTCTCAGTGCGCTGGCGCTCGTTGAATTCATGAACCGCCAGCATGGGAGTGGCAATGCCGTGGGCCTGCAGCAAGCGCGCACTGTGACGCGTGTCCTCCACTGCAATGAGCGCGACCTGCTTCAGCACCAGCAGCGCCCGCTCCGAAACATCCGCGAGATTGCCTATGGGGGTTGCAACGATGAAGAGCGTTCCGCTCATGAACCGGTCCTGCTGCGGTCGCGCTTTGAGCACCGGCCATGGCGGCCGCAGTCCAGCGCGAGGGATATGACAAGGCTGTGATGGTGCCACAGCCACCGGTGGACTGACAGTCCGTACATGGCCGATGCGCCGGCATGGGCTATACTTGTCGAACTGAATCCGCGGTGATCCTCCATGTCACATAACACAAACCGCCTTCCTGGCCTTGCCTGCCTGCTCTTGCTGCTTGCACTGCTGGCCGCTTGCGGCACGCCGCCACCACCCGAGCAGGCAGTTGCGGAACCAGTTGCGGTGGAACAGCCTGCGCGCATCCGCGAGCGCACATCCCCCCAGGACCTGCTGCGCCGCGCTGACTCAGCGAACGCTGAGGCAGCCGCCGAGCTGCGACACGAAGCGGCCTCCCTGCTCTACGATGAAGGTGACTCGGACCAGGCAGCCAGGATTCTTGCGGACATTGATCTGGTGGGCGTGAATCCCGAGCTACAGGCAGATATTCTTATATTCCGTGCCCAGTTGCAGTTCGAAGGCGGCGATGCCCGTGCCGTGCTGGAGCTGCTGCAACCTACGGCGTTCCCGGCGCTGACGACCGTGCGCGAGCGTCACGTACGGCGCTATCACCGCCTGCGTGCCCAAGCCTACTACGCCACCGAAGCCATGCTTTCCAGCGCACTGGAGCGCATCCAGCTCGAGCGTGTCATGGATCCGGACGATGTCCCGGAGAACCATGCACGCATCTGGGAAGCTCTTGGCACGATCCCGCAAGCGCAGTTACAGGCGCTGGCGACCACGGCCATAAATTACGAGGTTCGCGGCTGGTATGAGCTGGCACTGCTTTCCCGCAACAATGGCAGCGACCTTGATCGCCAGGTTGTAGAGTTGCGTCGCTGGCGTGAGACCTGGTCGCGACATCCCGCGGCCTCCATCCCACCTCCGGAGATGGAGCTGATCGAAACCATGGCGCGTGAGCGACCGCGTCAGGTCGCTTTGCTGCTGCCACTTTCCATCCCTGCCGGCAGCATCGTGCGTGATGCCTTCATGAGCGCCTACTACAGTCTGCTGGAGCAAGGCGGGCAAGTCCCCGAGATACGCCTTTACAACGCGGCAGCCGACTCGGACATTCTGGCCTTGTACCAGAGGGCCGTGCAGGACGGCGCCCAGCTGGTCATCGGCCCACTCCTCAAGGAACAGGTCGCAGTCCTGCAAACAGTCGCAGAGCTCGCAGTACCTACGCTTGCACTGAACAACATGGAAGGCAGTACTCCCGCCTCTCCGCAACTGTACCAGTTCGCGCTGTCCCCCGAAGATGAGGCGCGACAACTGGCACAAAAGGCATGGCGTGACGGGCATCGGAGGGCTGCAATCCTGCATCCGGCAGACGACCTGCGCAAGCGCGACAGCTTTGCCGCCGAGTGGGAGCGTCTGGGTGGAGAAGTCGTCGCGCGCATCGACTATCAGGACAACTTCACCGATGCAATTTCGCGCATGCTGGAGTTGGACCAGAGCAATGCGCGCCACCGTCGTCTCAATGAACTGTTGCGCAAGCAGACCCAGTTTGCCCCGCGACGGCGTCAGGATGTTGACTTTCTGTACCTGGTAGCCCAACCGGCCCCGGCGCGCCAGATCGTGCCGAGCCTCGCCTACCTCTACGCAGGCAACATCCCGGTATATGCGAGCCAGGACGTGCATTCTGGCGTTTCCCGCCCGATCGAGGACCGTGACCTCAACGGGGTGACGTTTCCCGAAAGCCCCTGGCTGCTCGGACAGTTCGATACCAGCGTTGTGCGCAGTCGCGAGCTGTTTCCCCAAACCAATGCACAGACCCTGCGTCTGCAGGCCTTCGGCATTGATGCCTTCCGCTTGTATCCGCGGCTGCCGCTGCTGACAGCGAATGCCAATGCCACCATTCCCGGCGCCAGCGGCGTGTTGAGGCTGGGAGCCCAGCAGAACATCATTCGTCAGCTCAGTTGGGCAACCATCAAGGAAGGCATCGTCCAAGCCATCGAATAGGAACCGCCAAACGGGATCAGGGAGGATCCGATGAGTATCACCAGGAACAATTACTGGCGCAGCCGGAAGGGACTGCGCTACGAAGAACTTGCGATCACGCATTTGCAGCAACAGGGCTTGCGCTTGCTGCAGCGCAATTTCCGCTGCGCCACCGGCGAGATCGACCTGATCATGCAACACAGACATGTACTGGTGTTCGTGGAAGTCCGCTTCCGGGGCAATCCGGACTATGGCGGAGCCGTTGCCACCATCACCCGCGACAAGCAGCAGAAATTGCTGCGGACGGCCCGCTTCTTTCTGCTCTGTCACAAGGAACACCAGCAGCGAGACTGCCGCTTCGATGTTGTTGGCATCACGCCAGGACCGTCAGGTGGCTCCCGCTTCGACTGGATCCAGGACGCCTTTTGCTGAGCACAAATCGGCAGGTGAATAGAGAGCAACGGCGGTTTGCGGTAGAATCCACCGCACTTTCCGCACTGCAGGTAAACGCATGAATCTACAGGATCGCGTCAAACAGCATTTCACCGCCAGCATCGAAACAAAGATGCAGGCTCTGCAAGCACTGGTGGATCCCATCACCACGGCTGCCGAAACCATGGTGCAGTGTCTGCTGGCTGAAGGAAAAATCCTGAGCTGTGGCAATGGTGGTTCCGCCGGCGATGCCCAGCACTTTTCCTCCGAGATGCTGAACCGGTTTGAACGCGAGCGTCCGCCGCTGCCGGCCATCGCATTATCAACGGACACCTCCACGCTGACCTCCATCGCCAACGACTACAGCTACAACGAAGTGTTTTCCAAGCAGGTGCGCGCACTTGGTCGCAGCGGCGATATTCTTTTGGCAATTTCCACCAGTGGCAACTCCGCCAACGTGCTGGAGGCCATCAAGACGGCCCACCAGCGTAAAATGAGAATCGTGGCGTTGACCGGCAAGAATGGCGGCAAGCTGCGGGAACTTCTGGATGACAGCGATATTGAAATCTGCGTACCCTCTGATGTGACTGCCCGGATCCAGGAAGTCCATCTGCTGGTCATCCACTGCCTTTGTGACCTGATAGATACCCACTTGTTTGGAGGTGAATGATGTTGCGAATTACACTCCTGTTTGTATCCACCCTCATGCTCAACGGCTGCGCCTCTGTCATCAGCGCCACCACTGGCGATGACGGGGTCCAGGAGAACCGTGGACGCCGCAGTATTGGCGCGATGTTCGACGACAGCAGCATCGAAACCGGAATCAAGGTGAACCTGGATGCTGCCGATGAAGGGCTCAAGAATGCCCACATCAACGTGGTGAGTTTCAATGGTGTTGTGCTGCTTATCGGCCAGGTGGCGTCCCAGGACCTGAAGAATCTGGCTACCCGCGTGGCGAATACGCCTACACGAGTAAAAGTCGTCCACAACGAACTCGAAGTGTCGGGTGCCACCACCTTCCTCGCCCGCAGCAACGATGCGCTGCTCACGACCAAGCTGAAAACCCTGATGCTGGCAGATCCCACAGTCAGCGCCATGCGCACGAAGGTTGTGACCGAAAACGGGGTGGTTTACCTGATGGGACTGGTAACACAGCAGGAGGCCAACCTCGCCGTGAACCTGGTGAGCGGTGCTTCGGGTGTAACGAAAGTAGTCAGGGCCTTCGAATACATCGACTGAGCCCTGCTCGCTGCTACTTTACGACTCGCAGAGAAGGCCGGCTTGGAGCCGGCTTGTCTTTTTGCAGGGCAGCACTTTCACCAGCAGCGCCACCACTGACAGCTGCAGGTGGCTGTGGCCGCGGATCATCTCCACCGAGCTCAAAGATCATGCCCTGCCCATTTTCCTTGGCATAGATGCCCATGATGGCAACGATCGGCACGAATACCCGCATCGGGATTCCGCCAAAACGCCCATGGAACTCCAGACCCTCGTTCGCAACGAGCAGACCTTGCACTGCAACGGGTGAAATGTTGAGGACGATCTGGCCGTCCTTCACAAAATTCTGGGGTACTTCAACGCCGGATTCATGCGCGTTGACGAGAATGTAGGGAGTGCAGTTGTTGTCCAGTATCCATTCATACAAGGCCCGGACCAGATAGGGCCGGTGTGAGGTCATGGACATGGACTGCACTCCCCAAGGCGCGTCAGGTACGCATCTCGCGTTCCTGCTCGGACAGACTCTGCTGAATGGATTCACGACCCAGCAGGCGGGCACGATATTCCAGCAACGGCTTGGTAGCCTTGGTCTCCGGCAGGCGAATACCGATTTCGGGCAGACGCCAAAGGATCGGAAACACGCAGCAATCGACTATGGTGAACTCGTCGCTCATGAAGAACGGCTTCTCGGCAAAGATCGGCGAGACCGAGATGATGCTCTCACGCAACTCCTTGCGCGCCTTGTCCAATTCGGCAGTGGTTCCATCTTCGGTTTGCAGTTTGTCTACCAGGTGGCTCCAATCGCGGTCGATGCGATAGATCCACAGGCGGCTCTGCGCACGCGCTACGGGATAAACGGGGAACAGCGGCGGGTGCGGGA
>JBIIWP010000062.1:0-18637 GCA_044338855.1 Pseudohongiellaceae bacterium
CCACCATTTCGAGGGTGGGCATTCCGGGTTCGAGATGAATTCCGAAGAGCACCACGACCACATTGTCTGCACCAAATGCGGCAGGGTGGAAGAGTTCATCGATGAAATCATCGAGCAGCGCCAGCTACTGGCCGCGAAACAACACGGTTTCACGGTGAGTGACCACTCTCTCTATATCTACGGTCTCTGCGGCAACTGCCAAACCGCCTGACCCCGTCCGCCCTGATCAGGCCAGCAACTCCCGCGCATGCGCCAGCGTCTTGTCCGTGAGGCTGTCTCCCCCCAACATCCGCGCCACTTCCTGGACGCGCTCCCTGGCGCTCAGATGGCGTAACTGCGTACTGGTACTCTGCTGGTCCGACACCTTGCTGACCAGCAGATGCTGGTGGGCCTGCGAGGCCACCTGCGGCTGGTGCGTGACGCACAGCACTTGACCCTTCTCGCCCAGCTGGCGCAGCAGTTCGCCCACGGCCCTGGCGGTACCTCCGCCAATGCCCACGTCCACCTCGTCAAACACCAGTGTCGGGATCGCCGTGGTTTGCGCGATGACCACCTGGATGGCGAGGCTGATGCGCGAGAGCTCTCCCCCGGAGGCGATGCGCACCAGCGGCTTGGCCGGGTTGCCGGGGTTGGTGCTGACCAGGAATTCGGCGGCGTCGTAACCAGTGGGGCTGCCGGTCTTGGGGTCGCTCCTGAGGTCGATGCTGAACTTGGCCGAGCCCATGCCGAGCTTGCCGATCTGGGCGTTGATTTCCTTTTCCAGCTTGCGTGCGGCCTTGGTGCGCAAGTGACTGAGGCGCCCGGCCAGTTGGTGATACTGGGTGTCCTTGGCCGCGATCCCGGCCTGCAGGGTTTCGATACGGCTGTCGGCCGAGGCCAGACTGGCCAACTGCTGCTGCAGGTCCAGCAAGTGCTCATACAGATGGTCCGGGTCGACCTTGTGCTTGCGCGCCAGGCGGTGGATGGCGCCGAGCCGTTCGTCGACGTCCTGCAGGCGCTCCGGGTTCAGTTCGATGCGGTCGCTGGCGCGGGTCAGTGTGCTGCCGGCTTCCTCGATCTGGATGAGGGCGCTGGCGAGCATGGTGCTGGCCTCTTCCAGCATCGGATTGCTGAAGGGCAGGTCGGCCAGCAGCAGGGTGGCGCGGCGCAGGCCCTGCTCGAGGTTGAATTCGTCGTTGTCGCTGCACAGGTCGGTGACGGCCAGCAGGGCCGCCAGCGCCGCATCGGCGTGCGTCAATTGCTGGTGCTCGGCTGCCAGTGCGCTGAACTCACCCGGCTGCAGCCGCAGTTCGTCCAGTTCCCGTACCTGATACTCGAGCAGCTCGCGCTGTGCATTACCCGCTGCCGCCGCCTGCTCCAGTGCCTGGATCTCCTGGCGCAGCGCGCGGATGCCAAGGGCCAGCTCGCGTACCTGGCTCGCGGCGTCCTGATGGCCACCGAAGGCGTCGAGCAGCTTCTGGTGCGTGGCAGTAACCAGCAGTGACTGGTGTTCATGCTGGCTGTGGATGTCGATCAGCATCTCGCCGAGGGTCTTCAGTTCGGCCAGCGTGGTGGCCTGGCCGTTGATGTAGGCGCGCGAGCGGCCATCGCGGGTAAGCACCCGGCGCAGGACGCAGTCGCTGCCTTCGCGCGGGAAATCGTGGGAGTCGAGCCAGGCCTGGGCCTCCGGGTTGTCGGCGAGGGCAAAGCAGGCGCTGATGTCGGCACGCTCGGCCCCGTGGCGGATCACATCGAGGTCGGCGCGGTCGCCCAGGGTCAGGCCAAGGGCGTCGAGCATGATCGATTTGCCGGCACCGGTCTCGCCGGTGATGGCGGTCATGCCGCGCTGCAGTTCCAGGTCTAGCTGGTCGACAAGGGCGAAATTCTGGATGGTGAGCTGGGTAAGCATGTCCGGGACTGTGAGGCTGGGGCTGGCCGCATTGTAGTACAGAAATTTGCCGCTTTCGCGAGAGTCTCTTTTGTTGTGGTCGCGGGTTGAATCCGGTGGGGCTGACCCCCATATCCCTGAAGATCAATTTTCCAGCACAGGAGACTCACGATGGCGGGTGAACACGAGGACAAGCAGCAGATGGACCCGGAACAGGCGTCCTCGCAGAACCAGGAGCAACCCGGAGGCGAAGTGGATGAACTTGCCGAACGCATCCAGGAAGCCGTTGCCGCCGCCCTGGCCGAACAGCGTGACACCGTGCTGCGGGCCCAGGCCGAAATCCAGAACATGCGGCGCCGTTGCGAGCAGGACGTGGAAAAGGCCCACAAGTTTGCGCTGGAACGCTTCAGTGGTGACCTGCTGAGCGTGGTGGACAACCTCGAGCGTGCGCTGGCTGCGGTGCCGCCGGACCAGGGTGAGCAGGTAAAGGCGCTGTGTGAAGGCGTGGAACTGACGCTGAAGGGCTTCCTTGAAGTGCTGGGCAGATACCAGATCCAGCCGATAGTCCCGCAGGGCGCCCCCTTCGACCCCCAGCAGCACCAGGCCGTGGCCACCGTGCCGGCCCCCAACGCCGAGCCGAATACCGTCATCGACGTTATGCAGAAGGGCTACAGCCTCAACGGCCGCATCATCCGGCCGGCCATGGTGGTGGTCAGCAAGAGCACCTGAGGCAACAAAATTCAGCACCATCCCTTGAATTAACGGTGGCAGCATCAATATAGCTGCCAGTTCAAAGTTAGCGGAGAAACACAAATGGGCAAGATCATCGGCATCGACCTCGGTACCACCAACTCCTGTGTCGCCATCATGGAGGGCGGCAAGGCCAAGGTGATCGAGAACGCAGAAGGCCATCGCACCACTCCCTCCATCATCGCGTATGCGGAAGATGGCGAGATCCTCGTGGGCCCGGCAGCCAAGCGCCAGGCTGTCACCAACCCGCACAACACCCTGTTCGCGGTGAAGCGCCTCATCGGCCGCCAGTTCAAGGATGATGTCGTGCAGAAGGACATCGCGATGGTGCCCTACAAGATCGTGAAAGCCGACAACGGCGACGCGTGGGTAGAAGTGCGTGGCGAGAAAATGGCACCGCCGCAGATTTCCGCGCAGGTGCTGAAGAAAATGAAGAAGACCGCCGAAGACTACCTGGGCGAGCCGGTCACGGCCGCCGTGGTCACCGTGCCTGCCTACTTCAACGACGCCCAGCGCCAGGCCACCAAGGACGCTGGCCGTATCGCGGGCCTCGACGTCAAACGCATCATCAATGAGCCGACTGCAGCTGCGCTGGCTTTCGGTCTCGACAAGAAAGCCGGTGACACCACCATCGCGGTATACGACCTCGGCGGTGGTACCTTCGACATCTCCATCATCGAGATCGCGGAAACCGACGGTGAGCACAGCTTCGAAGTGCTGTCGACCAACGGGGACACCTTCCTCGGCGGCGAAGATTTCGACCTGCGTCTCATCGAATTCCTTGCCGAGGAGTTCAAGAAGACCAATGGCATCGACCTGCATCACGATCCCCTGGCCCTGCAGCGCCTGAAGGAAGCGGCCGAAAAGGCCAAGATCGAACTGTCCAGCGCACAGCAGACCGAAGTGAACCTGCCTTACATCACGGCCGACGCCACGGGTCCCAAGCATCTCGTGGTCAAGCTCACGCGCTCCAAGCTGGAGTCGCTGGTGGAAGAGTTGGTCAAACGTACCATCGAGCCGCTCAAGGTGGCCCTGAAGGACGCCGGGCTGTCCATCTCCGAGATTGACGACGTGATTCTCGTCGGCGGCCAGACCCGCATGCCGATGGTGCAGAAGGCCGTGGCTGACTTCTTCGGCAAGGAGCCGCGCAAGGACGTGAACCCCGACGAAGCCGTGGCCATTGGTGCTGCAGTACAGGGTGCCGTGCTGGCCGGTGAAGTGACCGACGTACTGCTGCTGGACGTCACCCCGCTGAGCCTCGGTATCGAGACCCTGGGCGGCGTGGCCACGGCCCTGATCGAGAAAAACACCACAATTCCCTGCAACAAGAAGCAGACTTTCTCGACCGCCGAAGACAACCAGAGCGCGGTGACCATCCACGTGGTACAGGGTGAACGCAAGCAGGCCGCGCAGAACAAGTCGCTGGGTCGCTTCGACCTCAACGACATTCCGCCGTCGCCGCGCGGTATGCCGCAGATCGAAGTGAGCTTCGACCTCAACGCCGACGGCATCCTGAACGTCAGCGCCAAGGATGTTGCCACCGGCAAACAGCAGAGCATCGTCATCAAGGCGTCCTCCGGTTTGACCGAAGAGGAAATCCAGAAGATGGTGCGCGATGCCGAGTCGCATGCTGCTGAAGACAAGAAGTTCGAGGAAATGATCCAGGCCCGCAACCAGGCTGATGGATTGGTTCACGCTACCCGCAAGACGCTGACCGAGAACAAGGACAAGCTCGAACCCGGTGAGCAGGACAAGATCGAAGCTGCCATCACGGCACTTGAAGCGGCGATGAAGGGCGACAACCTCGACGAGATCAAGAACCTGACCAAGGAACTCAGCGACGCGTCCTCGCCGCTGGCCCAGCGCATGTACGCCGAGGCCCAGGCTTCCCAGCAGAACGCTGGTGCTGCTGGCGCCGGCGCAGGTGCCGGAGCGGGCAAGGGCAAGTCTGACGATGCCGTCGACGCCGAGTTCGAAGAGGTCAAGGACGACAAGTAAGCACACCCCACGCCTCGCAGCAGGAGTGGATGAGCAGGAGTTGGCAGAGATGCCAGCCCCTTGAAACAAACTACAAGGACCGGCGAAGGGACGCTTTCGTTGGTCCTTTGCCGTGAGTGACCAATGGACAAGCGGGATTATTACGAAGTGCTGGGCGTCGAGCGTGGCGCCACTGAACAAGATCTGAAAAAAGCCTATCGCCGCGAGGCCATGAAGCATCACCCGGACCGCAATCCGGACGATGCCGACGCCGAGGCACGCTTCAAGGAGGCCAACGAGGCTTACGAAGTGCTGTCCGACGCCCAGAAGCGGGCGGCCTACGACCAGTATGGTCACGCCGGCGTCAGTGGCCAGGCCGGCATGGGCGGCGCTGGTGCGCAAGGCTTCGGCGATATCTTTGGTGACATCTTCGGCGACATCTTTGGTGGTGGTCGCCGCAGCCATGTGCAGCGCGGTGCCGATATCAGTTACACGCTGGAACTCGCGCTGGAAGACGCTGTGCGCGGGACCAGTGTAAAGATCCGTATCCCGACCCGCGTCACGTGTTCTACCTGCGATGGTTCTGGTGCACGCAAGGGCACCACGCCTGAAAACTGCGTGACCTGCAACGGCGCCGGCCAGGTCCGCATGCGTCAGGGACCATTCTCTGTGCAGCAGACTTGCCCGCGTTGTCGCGGTGCCGGCAAGACCATCAAGGACCCCTGCCATATCTGCCACGGTGCCGGTGCCGTGCAGGAACACAAGACCCTGTCGGTCAAGGTGCCAGCTGGCGTCGACACCGGTGACCGCATCCGCCTGACAGGCGAGGGCGAGGCCGGCATGCACGGTGGTCCGCCGGGCGACCTGTATGTACAGGTACACGTCAAGGACCATCCCATCTTCGTGCGCGACGGAGCCGATCTGCACTGCGAGATCCCCATCAGTTTTGTGGACGCAGCATTGGGCGGCGAGCTGGAAGTGCCAACGCTGGATGGCCGGGTGAAACTCAAGATTCCTTCGGAGACCCAGACCGGCAAGTTGTTCCGCCTGCGCGACAAGGGTGTGACCCCGGTGCGCGGCGGTCCTCCTGGCGACCTGCTGTGCAAGGTGGTAGTGGAAACGCCAGTAAACCTCACCAAACGTCAGAAGGAATTGCTGAACGAGTTCCGTGATATCGCCGACAGCCACGGTGACAAGCAGAATCCCCGCAGAAGTGGCTGGTTCGACGGTGTGAAGAGCTTCGTCGACTCCCTCAAGCCCTGATGCCACCGCAGGGGTGCTGGTGTACCATGCGCGCCTTCCTTACAAGAACAGGCAGACCTCCACATGTTGCGCATTGCCGTTGCCGGCGCTTCCGGGCGCATGGGCAAGACCCTTGTCGAAGCCGTCCACCAGCACCCTGAACTGCGCCTCGGCGCTGCCTCCGCCTTGCCCGGTGATCCGGCGCTGGGTCTTGATGCAGGCTCCGTGTGCGGACTGCCGCTGCAGAGAGTGCTCATTACCAGTGACCTTGCCAGCCAGCTCGACACCTTCGATGTACTGATCGACTTCACCAGCCCCGAGTCCAGCGTGGCGCATGCCCGTCTGTGCGCAGGCAATGGCAAGAAGCTCATCGTGGGTACCACGGGACTCAATGACGCCCAAAAGGCCGAACTGGCCGCGGCGGCACGGCAGACGGCGGTGGTGTTCGCGCCCAACATGAGCATTGGCGTGAATCTGTGCTTCAAACTGCTGGAACTGGCCGCAGAGGTCATCGGCGAAGACTGCGACATCGAAATCGTGGAAGCCCACCACCGCCACAAGAAGGACGCGCCCTCCGGCACCGCGCTGGGCATGGGCGAAGTGATTGCCAGCACCTTGGGCCGTGACCTCAGGGACGTCGCGGTCTACGGCCGCGAAGGTCACACTGGCGAGCGCGATGGCAAGACCATCGGCTTCGCCACTATCCGCGCCGGCGACATCATTGGTGACCACACCGTGATCTTCGCCTCTCCCGGCGAACGCGTGGAAATCAGCCACAAGGCCAGTTCGCGCATGAACTTTGCGGCGGGAGCGGTGCGCGCAGCCCTCTGGCTGCGTGACAAAACGTCGGGTTTGCATACGATGCAGGACGTGCTGGGCCTCAACAACAAAACAATTCGCTGAGCCAGCAAAATAGCCGGTCTTAACGCTTTACTCGGCCTTCACTCTTTTCATAGAATATCCGCTCAGTTTGACAGGCATCGAGACAGCAGCAACTGTAGACTGAACCAATCACAAGAAAGCGGAATGAGCATCAGGCATTCCGCTTTTTTTCAGGCGACGACCGGACAGCCCAGCTTGCGGCAACCGTAGACGCCTTGGGGCAGCCACCAGTGGCAGCTCCTGCAGGCCAGCAAGGCCTGCATGCTGGATCGAGTCCGTCATTCTCTGCGCCTGACCCTTTCGAAGAGCCGCTCCTCCCACCGGAGGTAGCGGCTTGCAACCGGAAAAAATGGCGTCGAAACAGCAGTAATCCTGTCATTGGCCTGCTCAAGGGTCTTGACGACGATTCTGACCAAGACAGCACATGAGGATACGACTTTGGCAACACGCGCGCACAACCCTGCACTCCTGGTTCTGGAAGATGGTTCGGTTTTCACCGGAACAGCCATCGGCGCCGAAGGCCTTTCTACAGGTGAGGTGGTGTTCAACACCGCCATGAGCGGCTACCAGGAGATACTGACCGATCCTTCCTATGCGAAGCAGATCGTAACCCTGACCTATCCCCACATTGGCAACACCGGTACCACTCCGGAGGACGATGAATCCGACCGGGTGTGGGCCTCTGGCCTGGTGATCCGCAACCTGCCACTGCTCGCAAGCAACTTCCGCAACCAGCAGGATCTCGACGCCTGGCTCAAGCAGCGGGGCGTGGTGGCCATCGCGGAGATCGACACTCGCCGCCTGACGCGGCACTTGCGTGACAAAGGCGCCCAGAATGGTTGTCTCTACGCCGGTGCTGAAGTAGCTGCGAATATGGAGGCCGCCAAGGCCAAGGCTCTGGCAGCCGCCCGCAGCTTCCCTGGCCTCGTCGGCATGGACCTCGCCAAGGTGGTCAGCACCAGGAATGGCTATGAATGGAAGGAAGGCTCCTGGGTGCTAGGCAAGGGCCATCCGATGCTGGAGGGTGGCAAGTACCACGTAGTGGCCTACGATTTCGGCGTGAAGCTCAACATCCTGCGCATGCTGAAAGACCGCGGCTGCAAGGTCAGCGTAGTGCCTGCGCAGACGCCGGCAAGTGAAGTATTGGCGCTGAACCCCGACGGCATCTTCCTGTCCAATGGCCCTGGCGACCCGCAGCCTTGCGATTATGCCATTGCGGCCATCAAGGATTTCCTGAAAACCGACATACCGGTGTTCGGCATCTGTCTTGGCCACCAGTTACTGGGCCTCGCCAGCGGTGCCACCACTGTTAAAATGCCACTGGGTCACCATGGCGCAAATCATCCCGTTCAGGATCTCGCCACGGGCCAGGTATTCATCACCAGCCAGAATCACGGGTTTGCAGTGAATGAGACCACCCTGCCGGCCAATGTAAAGGCCACGCACAAGTCGCTGTTCGACGGCACGCTGCAGGGTATCCACCTCACGGACAAGCCGGCCTTCGGCTTCCAGGGACACCCCGAGGCCAGCCCGGGACCGCACGACATCGCACCGGTTTTTGACCATTTCATCGAACTTATCGAGCAGCGCACGGCTGCCTCCAGCAAATAAGCAGGTTGCATCATGCCGAAACGTACAGACATCAAGAGCATCCTCATCATCGGCGCTGGTCCCATCGTCATCGGGCAGGCTTGTGAATTCGATTACTCCGGCGCCCAGGCCTGCAAAGCCCTGCGTGAAGAGGGTTTTCGCATCATCCTGGTGAACTCGAACCCTGCTACCATCATGACCGATCCCGAGATGGCCGACGCCACCTACATCGAGCCGGTGAACTGGGAAACCATCGAGAAGATCATCGCGAAGGAGCGCCCCGATGCGATTCTGCCGACCATGGGCGGCCAGACCGCGCTGAATTGCGCGCTGGACCTCGACAAGCACGGCGTACTGGCCAAGTACAACGTTGAACTGATCGGCGCCAAGAAAGAAGCCATCAACAAGGCTGAAGACCGCATGCTGTTCGACAAGTGCATGGTCGAGATCGGGTTGGAGACGCCGCGCCACGAAATGGCGCACAGCATGGAAGAAGCTTTCATCGTGCAGGAAAAGATGGGCTTTCCCTGCATTATCCGGCCCTCGTTCACGCTGGGTGGCAGTGGTGGCGGTATCGCCTACAACAAGGAAGAGTTCGAGGAAATCTGCAGGCGTGGTCTCGACCTGTCGCCCACCAAGGAATTGTTGATCGACGAATCGCTGATCGGCTGGAAGGAATTCGAGCTGGAGGTGGTGCGAGACCGCAACGACAACTGTATCGTTGTCTGCAGCATCGAGAATCTTGACCCGATGGGCATCCACACCGGCGACTCCATCACCGTGGCGCCGGCGCAGACCCTGACTGACAAGGAATACCAGATCATGCGCAACGCCGCGATTGCCGTGCTGCGCAAGGTCGGTGTCGAGACCGGCGGATCCAACGTGCAATTCGGCGTGAATCCCGCTGATGGTCGCCTCGTAGTCATCGAAATGAATCCGCGGGTGTCGCGTTCTTCGGCGCTGGCTTCCAAGGCTACCGGCTTTCCCATAGCGCGCGTCGCAGCCAAGCTCGCCGTGGGCTACACGCTGGATGAACTGCGCAACGAGATCACGGGCGGCGTCACGCCTGCCTCGTTCGAGCCCAGCATCGATTACGTAGTCACCAAGATCCCGCGCTTCACTTTCGAGAAGTTCCCGCAGGCGCCGGACCGCCTCACTACGCAGATGAAATCGGTGGGAGAAGTGATGGCCATTGGTCGTACTTTCCAGGAATCAATGCAGAAAGCACTGCGCGGCATGGAAACGGGCATCTGCGGTTTCGATCCCGTGCTGGACTTCGAGGCCAGCGATGCCGATGAGCGTCTGCGCTGGGAGCTGCAGAATGCAGGTTCCGAACGCATCCGCTATGTCGGCGATGGCTTCCGCAAGGGCATGACGATGGATGAACTGTATGCCTTGACGCATATCGATCCATGGTTCCTCGTGCAGATCGAAGACATCATTCTTGAGGAGAAGGCTCTTGCGCAGATGACGCTGAGCCATATTGATCGCGACACCATGTATCGCCTCAAGCGCAAGGGCTTCTCCGATATGCGTCTCGCCAAGGTGCTGGGCGTGAAGGAGCAGCAGGTGCGCGACCTGCGTCATGCGATGGACATCCGGCCCGTGTACAAGCGCGTGGATACGTGCGCGGCAGAATTCCGCTCCAGCACGGCTTACATGTATTCCTGTTATGACGAGGAATGTGAGGCAGACGTCAGTTCGCGCGAGAAGATCATAGTGCTGGGTGGTGGTCCCAACCGCATCGGCCAGGGCATCGAGTTCGACTACTGCTGCGTGCATGCGGCGATGGCCGTTCGCGAGGAAGGCTATGAAGCCATCATGGTCAACTGCAATCCTGAGACGGTATCTACCGATTTCAACGTGTCTGACCGTTTGTACTTCGAGCCGGTGACACTGGAAGACGTTCTCGAGATTGTGAACATCGAGAAGCCGAAGGGTGTCATTGTGCAGTTCGGTGGCCAGACGCCCCTCAAGCTCGTCACCAGCCTGGAGAAGCTCGGTGTGCCCATCATTGGTACTTCGCCCGACGCCATCGACCGTGCCGAAGACCGCGAGCGCTTCCAGCACATGATCCAGAAGCTGGGGCTCAAACAGCCACCCAACAGCACTGTACGCAGTCTGGAACAGGCGCTCACCGAAGCCGGCAAGATCGGCTACCCGCTGGTGGTACGCCCGTCTTACGTGCTGGGCGGACGCGCGATGGAGATCGTGTACAACGAGGCTGAGCTCAAGCGCTACATCAACGAAGCCGTGCAGGTGTCCAACGACAGCCCGGTGCTGCTGGACTACTACCTCAACGCAGCCATCGAGATCGACGTGGACGTGGTAAGCGACGGCAAGGACGTAGTCGTAGGTGCGATCATGCAGCACATCGAACAAGCCGGTGTGCACTCGGGCGACTCCGCCTGCTCGCTGCCACCCTACAGCCTGCCCGCGGATGTGCAGGACAAGATCCGCAACCAGTGCGTTCAGTTGGCCCGCGAACTCGGCGTGATCGGCCTGATGAACTCACAGTTGGCGTTGCAGGACGGCGAGGTTTACATCATCGAAGTGAACCCGCGCGCCTCGCGCACGGTGCCCTTCGTGTCAAAGTGCATCGGTACCTCATTGGCGAAAGTCGCCGCCAAGTGCATGGTGGGAATCAGCCTTGAAAAGCAGGGGTTTACCAAGGAAATCATCCCGCCGTTCTATTCGGTGAAGGAAGCCATCTTCCCCTTCAACAAGTTTCCCGGCGTGGATCCCATTCTTGGCCCCGAAATGAAGTCCACCGGTGAAGTGATGGGCAGTGGCTCGACCTTCGCCGAAGCGTATTTCAAATCGCAGAGCCTCGGCGAGGAAGACATCAATCTCAATGGCACCGCGTTCATCAGTGTGCGCGAAGCTGACAAACCTTACATAGCGGACATAGCCCGCAACTTCCACGCACTGGGCTTTCGCCTGGTGGCTACGCGCGGCACGGCGAAGGTAATCGCCGATGCGGGTATTCCGGTCGAGGCAGTGAACAAGGTGATGGAAGGTCGTCCGCACATCGTGGACATGTTGAAAAACGACGAAATTGATCTTATCGTCAATACTACTGAAGGGCGCCAGGCCATCGCGGATTCCGCTACCATTCGCAGTACTGCGCTGCGCCATCGCGTTTACTGCACCACGACCATCGCCAGCGCACGCGCCGTCTACGAGGCGCTGGACTTCGGGGGTGACATTTCAGTCAACAGCCTGCAGGACCTGTACAAGCTGCCGCGTCACTAAGCCGGCACACGACACGAAAGGCATCCAGGCAAGGGGGTTCCCCTTGCCTGGTCCCAATTCACGAGAGCGAGACAAGACCCATGCGCAAGGTTCCGATGACCGTTGGCGGAGCAGAAAAGCTGCGTGCAGAACTCACTGAACTTAAAACCGTGCAGCGGCCCCGCATTGTGCAGGCAATTGCCGAGGCGCGCGCGCACGGCGATCTCAAGGAGAATGCGGAGTACCACGCGGCGCGTGAGCAGCAGAGCTTCTGCGAAGGCCGTATCAAGGAGATCGAAGGCAAACTGGCAGACTCCGAAATCATCGACATCCACAAGATCCCGAATACCGGAAAGGTGATATTCGGTACCACTGTGTCGTTGTACGGAGTGGAGAATGAAAAATCTGTTACTTACCAGATCGTGGGTGAGGATGAAGCTGAGGTGAAGAGCGGCAGGATCTCCGTTACCTCGCCCATCGCGCGCGCCATGATGGGCAAGAGCGAAGGGGATGAGATCATCGTCAAGGCGCCAAGTGGCGACATTGCCTACGAAATCGAAAAAGTCCAGCACCTGTAGGGGCGGGCCTTTGTGCCCGCCCCTACAACGAACGCTGCAGGTTCGAAAGGGTCGGGTTGGGTTGCTGTGCGGCCCTGAATATCAGTGCCACGTGGCCTGCCACCTGGATCTGCTCGGCGCCCAAACGCGCGCACACCGCTTCTATCAATGCCTTTTTTTCGTCGCGATCTGCGGCCAGGACCTTGATCTTGATCAGTTCATGATCGTCGAGGGCGCGTCTGATTTCCTTGCAGACGCTGTCCGAGAGGTCCTTCACGGTGACGATCGGATGCAGCTTGTGCCCGATGGCGCGATAGGCCTTGCGGGTCTGGTTGTCAGTGCTCATGCAGACGGTGCTCCAAAATGAATGGGCGCATTCTACTGCATTGCGCCCGCTGACGGCAGGAAGCCTGGCATGCCTGGGGGGCGCGCCCTTGTAATTGCGCGCCGGCTACCCAATATGGAAGAGGAGTACTGTTCTGCCTGTCTTGCTGGTTGACCCAATGGACCAGCTGGCTGCGTATCTTGTATGTGTCAGACACCGGTGTTCCTGACAATTCCAACTCTGGCTATTGCCCCGGTGTGTGGGCAAGCGTCGGAATTTGATGATTTTTTCCCCGGCCGCAGGGGGCGCTGTAACAGGTTTTTCTTGCGAGCTGGATAGCCCCCGTCAATTAGGCAAAACCCGGCAATCGTGCCAAAATGCTGTGCAATAACCGTATCCTCAAGAGGATGAGACCGTGAATGACATGGTGAAGAATTTAATGCTCTGGATGGTCATCGCAGCCGTGCTGTTGATGGTTTTCCAGAATTTCAGCCAGCCAACTACCGCTGAACAGCTCGACTATTCCGATTTCATCCGGGAAGTGCAGGCTGGTCAGGTGGCGGACGTCACGATCAGCGGGCTTACCATCGTCGGTCGCAAGTCCAACGGCGAAGTATTCAATACAGTTCGGCCCTACATCGAAGATCCCAAGCTGATGGACGATCTGCTCGCGAACAATGTGCGCGTCAAAGGAGCCGAGCCGGAGCAGGACAGCATCTGGACCCAGTTGCTGGTCGCGTCGTTCCCCATCCTCATCATCATCGCCGTGTTCATGTTTTTCATGCGCCAGATGCAGGGCGGCGTGGGTGGCAAGAGCGGCCCCATGGCCTTCGGCAAGAGCAAGGCCAAGATGCTCAGTGAAGACCAGGTCAAGGTTACCTTTGCTGACGTTGCCGGCGTGGACGAGGCCAAGGAAGACGTGAAGGAGCTTGTGGACTTTCTGCGCGAGCCCGACAAGTTCCAGCGCCTCGGTGGCCGCATCCCGCGTGGTGTGCTGATGGTGGGCCAGCCCGGTACCGGCAAGACGCTGCTGGCAAAAGCCATCGCAGGCGAGGCCAAAGTACCCTTCTTCTCCATTTCGGGTTCCGACTTTGTCGAAATGTTTGTCGGCGTTGGCGCCTCGCGCGTACGTGACATGTTCGAGACGGCCAAGAAGCAGTCTCCGTGCATCATCTTCATCGACGAGATCGACGCAGTCGGTCGCCACCGTGGTGCTGGCGTTGGCGGCGGTCATGACGAACGTGAGCAGACCCTGAACCAGTTGCTGGTCGAAATGGACGGCTTCGAGGGCAACGACGGTGTTATCGTTATTGCCGCCACCAACCGCCCTGACGTGCTGGATCCGGCACTGCTGCGTCCGGGTCGCTTCGACCGTCAGGTGGTCGTGGGACTCCCCGACATCCGCGGTCGTGAACAGATACTCAAAGTGCATATGCGCAAAGTGCCGCTGTCGGAAGGCGTCAAGGAAGCCGTACTCGCGCGTGCCACCCCGGGTTTCTCCGGTGCCGATCTCGCCAATCTCGTCAATGAAGCGGCACTGTTTGCGGCGCGCAACGGCAAGCAGCGGGTAACGATGGAAGAATTCGAGAAGGCCAAGGACAAGATCATGATGGGCGCAGAGCGCAAGTCCATGGTCATGTCAGACAAGGAAAAACTGAACACGGCCTATCACGAGGCGGGTCATGCCATCGTTGGTCGCGTCGTTCCCGAGCATGATCCTGTCTACAAAGTCAGCATCATCCCGCGCGGTCGTGCCTTGGGAGTGACAATGTTTCTGCCCGAGGAAGATCGCTACAGCCACAGCAAGCAGAGCATTCTCAGCAAGATCTGCAGCATGTACGGTGGTCGCATCGCCGAAGAGCTGACCCTGGGACCTGATGGCGTGACTACCGGTGCATCGAACGACATTCAGCGCGCGACGCAGATGGCCCAGAACATGGTGCGCAAGTGGGGCCTGTCCGAACGGATGGGTCCGCTGCAGTATGATGATGATCAGGACGAGGTGTTCCTCGGTCGCGGTGGCATGGCGGGTGGCGGCAAGGTCCTTTCAGCGGAGACCCACCGCGCCATCGACGAGGAAGTACGCAACATTATCGACACTTGCTACGCGCGCGCCCAGAAGATCCTGGAAGACAACAGGGACAAACTGGAAGCCATGAAGGATGCCCTGCTGGAATATGAGACCATTGATGCCGGGCAGATCGAGGACATCATGCAGGGCCGCAAGCCGCGTGAACCGGCCGACTGGCATGATGATGATTTCCGCTCCGGTACCAGTGCCAACAAGGGAGCCAGCGGAGATGCCGGCGCTTCTCCCATCGGCGGTCCGGCCAGCGAGCACTGAGGGTCGGTTTGAATGTCCCGCAAAGGAGCTCCCCGGAGCTCCTTTTTTGTTTTGCGATGAGTCTTCATGAAACCAGTACCACAACCTTTCTCTTTCGGTTCCAGGGTCCTTGATCTGTCGGTGCCGCAGGTCATGGGCATTCTCAATATCACACCGGACTCCTTCTCTGACGGCGGCGAGCTGCTTGCGGATGGTCGGCCCGATCTTGACGGCGTGCTGCGGCGCGCTGAGGCGATGGTGGCAGCTGGCGCTACCCTGCTCGATATCGGTGGCGAATCAACGCGTCCGGGTGCCACTGCCATTTCCGTCCAGGAAGAGCTGGATCGCGTGCTTCCCGTGCTGGACGTGTTGCGCCCGTTCGCAGTGGTGCTGTCCGTGGATACCAGTTCGCCGGAACTTATGCGCGCTGCGGCGGCGCACGGGGCTGGTCTCATCAACGATGTGCGCGCCCTTGAGCGGCATGGTGCGCTCGCTGCCGCCGCCGTCAGCGGCTTGCCGGTATGCCTGATGCATCGGCAGGGAGAGCCTGAAACGATGCAGGATGCGCCGGTCTATCGGGATGTGGTAAGCGAAGTATGCGACTACCTGCAGGCGCGTGTGCAGGCCAGTCTTGCTGCAGGCATCGGCCGGGAGCGCCTGTTGCTGGATCCGGGTTTCGGCTTTGGCAAGACTCTCGTGCACAACCTGCAATTGCTTGATGGTCTGGAAGCCCTGCAGGTGCTTGAGCTGCCGGTCTTGATCGGGCTTTCGCGCAAGCGCATGCTTGGTGCGCTTACTGGTAAATCCGGGAAGGAGCGCGTTGCTGCAGGCGTGGCTGCTGCGGTGATCGCTGTGATAAAAGGTGCCTGCATCGTGCGTACGCATGATGTTGATGCCACCATGGATGCGATGAAAGTGTGCCGGGCTTTACAGGAATTACCGAGGGAATGACAAGCGTGAAAAAGTATTTTGGTACGGACGGCATTCGAGGCGCGGTTGGTGAGTATCCCATTACCCCGGATTTCATGCTCAAGCTCGGCTGGGCCACTGGCAAGGTATTTGCGCGCAAGGGCCAGGGCAAAGTACTTATCGGCAAAGACACGCGCATCTCGGGCTACATGTTCGAAGCGGCACTGGAGGCAGGCCTCGCCTCCGCCGGCGTCAATATCCAGATGCTGGGGCCCATGCCGACGCCTGCTGTAGCTTACCTTACGCGCACCTTCGGCGCGCAGGCTGGCATCGTGATCAGTGCCTCGCACAACCCCCACCAGGACAACGGTATCAAGTTCTTCTCACCAGAAGGCGCCAAGCTCGATGACGAGATCGAGAGGGAGATCGAGGCAACGCTCGAGCAGGAGTTCGTCATCGTAGCATCCAGTGCCATTGGCAAAGTGTCGCGAATTACCGATGCTGCCGGACGCTATATCGAGTTCTGCAAAAGTACCTACGAGGCCCATACCAAACTCGATGGGCTGAAAATAGTGGTGGATTGCGCCAATGGTGCCACCTACCACATCGCACCCAGCGTGCTGCAGGAGCTCGGTGCAAAGGTCACAGCCATCGGCAACAAGCCGGATGGTCTCAACATAAATGATGATTGTGGCTCTACCAAGCCGGATCGGCTGGTCGCCGAGGTCCTGCGGACAGGTGCTGATCTTGGTATTGCACTGGATGGTGATGGCGATCGCGTCATCATGGTGGACCACACCGGCGCCATCGTCGATGGTGATGAATTGCTCTACATCATCGCCTGCGACAAACAGCAGCGTCACGGCAAGGTGAGCGGCGTCGTCGGAACTCTCATGAGCAATCTTGGTCTCGAAGTGGCATTGGGCGAGAAGGGCATCGAACTGGTCCGCGCCAAGGTCGGCGACCGCTACGTAATGGCCGAACTGCAGTCGCGCGGCTGGCTCTACGGCGGTGAGTCGTCCGGCCACATTATCTGCCTCGACGAAACCACCACCGGAGACGGGATCGTATCGGCCCTGCAGGTGCTGGCCGCGATGCGACAGGCAGGCAAATCCCTGTATGAACTGCGCAAGGGCATGAGCAAGTATCCTCAAACCATGATCAATGTAAGGATTGCCCGGCGCGACCAACTCGCCGCCAATGCGGCGATCGCAGCAGCAATCCGCGATCTGGAGAGCACTTTGGGGCAGCGCGGCCGCGTTCTGTTGCGCCCTTCGGGTACCGAGCCGGTGGTCAGGGTCATGGTGGAAGGTGAGGATGCCACGCTGGTCGCGCGCCTTGCCGGCGAACTGGCTGATGTGGTGCGAAGGGAAGTGGGTTGAAAGAATTGTAGCGGTTGCGCAGCCCTGCCTTTTCCGGCTAGACTTGCGCCCCTTTTTGAGCCGGCCCAAATACGGATTCATGGTCAGACGTCCGCTGGTAGCAGCCAACTGGAAAATGCATGGCCAGCAGGCTCAGGCAAAGGAGCTGGCGCAGGCCATCGTCTCTGGTGTTGGGCATGAAAGCCGGGTCGATGTGCTGGTTTGTCCCCCGTTCGTGCATCTGGCGCAAGTAGCCGACATCATGGCGGGAACGCGCTTGCAGCTCGGCGCACAGAACGTGCATCAGGAAGTGGAGGGCGCCTTTACGGGCGAGATATCCGCCCCCATGTTGCAGGATGCAGGGTGCTCGCATGTGCTGGTAGGGCACTCGGAGCGTCGGGTGCTCTTTGGTGAAACAGATTTGATCGTGGCAGCAAAATTTGCTGCCGTGCAGAAAGCAGGCCTTGTGCCGGTGCTGTGTGTCGGCGAAAGCGCCGCCCAGCGTGAGTCAGGCAGTACCACTGCCGTGGTGTGCCGGCAGTTGCAGGCTGTGATCGACGCCATGGGTGTCGAAGCTTTGGCAGAAGCAGTAATTGCCTATGAGCCTGTGTGGGCTATTGGTACCGGGCTAACGGCATCGCCGGAGCAGGCTCAGGAAGTACATGCGCTGATTCGCGCAGAGTTGGCGTCCCGCGGTTTGGCGGCGGCGGCCAAGGTCAGGATCCTGTATGGCGGCAGTGTGAAAGCCGGCAATGCAGCAGAATTGTTTGGTCAGCCGGATATCGATGGCGCTCTCGTAGGTGGCGCCTCGCTGGTCGCAGAAGAGTTTCTCGCGATATGCCGGGCTGCGAGTGAGTTGCAAACCAGTTAGGCAGTAAGCCAGTTGAGCAATAAGCCAGTTGAATAGTGTCCAGGCGTCGTGCCTGGATGTGGAAAGGTCATTCGGAAGTCGTAGATGGAATCGTTGATCATCATTGTGCATGTGCTTGCCGCCATCGGTATCACCGGTCTGGTGCTGCTGCAGCAGGGCAAGGGTGCCGACATGGGCGCTTCTTTCGGCAGCGGTGCTTCCCAGACCCTGTTCGGCAGTGTGGGCAGCAGCAACGCTCTGACCAAGTCCACAGCGTGGCTGGCAGTCATTTTTTTCGCCACCAGCCTCGGACTGGCCTTGATTGCCAAGCAGCGTGCCAGCCAGGGTGTGACCGAGAGTGCGCTGATAGAAAATCGTGACCAGATCGAAACCTTGATCGACACTGCACCCGCAGGCGATCTGCCGGTAGCTCCGGCATCTGAAGCAACAGGGAGCGATCTGCCCCAGCTGCCAGCTGCGGTCGAAGCTACTGCTGATGCGGCACTCGATGCCGTGGCGGAAGTGGCAGGTGAGTTGGCTGCGGATACTGCCGATGCCGTAGAGGCTGGTGTAGATACCGCTGGAGCTGCGGCCGAACAGGCAGCAGGCGAAGCAGAGGCCGCGCTTGAAGAAGCCGGCGCTGCCGAGCAGGAGTAAAAAGTTTTGGCCCAAGTGGTGAAATTGGTAGACACGCTATCTTGAGGGGGTAGTGACTTAGGTCATGCCGGTTCAAGTCCGGCCTTGGGCACCAATTAGTAAGAAAAATGAGC